>NZ_JACJQU010000005.1 GCF_014696825.1 Anabaena sphaerica FACHB-251
GCTTGTTGACTTTGAGTTGGGTCTTGAATCCTAGTAGCATACAAGTATTTTACTGTGATTCTGTCATCAAGAGCAGATGAGCGGAAATTTTGAGCAAATGTGAGTATTTGTTAGTGTTAGTTAAGAAAACAGTAACTAGCTACTAACCTCCCAGTCCCCCATCCCCAGTCAGCAATCCCCTTTAGCTTCAGAACGACGACGACGACAACGTTCTGAGCAATATTTAACTTCATCCCAACAATCTTGCCATTTTTTCCGCCAAGTGAAGGGACGTTGACAGACTATACAGATTTTTTCAGGCAAGTCAGATTTAGAAACAGTACGTCCCATACGGATTTTAGATTGTAGATTTCTGATAAACTGATGATAAAATTTAGACACAAACAGACTTTCAACTCTGTCACCTGTCACCTGTATTTCTTACTGGCTAAATGGTGAGGTATTTCCAAAGGTATTACCTAAAGTATTGCCCAAAGTATTTCCCTCAAAATTATGAGGCGCTAGAGGCAATATTAAACGACTGACGACTCGATTATCTGGTACTTGATATATCTGCAATTGACCTCCCAACTGTTTGATTAAGTTTTGACAAATCAAAAAATGCAAGCCTGGTGGTTGATTGAGGTGTGTGGATGTGAGGACATCTTTCCATGTATTTTCATTGAGCAGTGCCAATAGCTGTGGATCAATGGTGCCATTATCTGTAATTGAGACTTCCAGTAATGTCTCATCTAAACGCTGACACCAGATATCAACTCTGTCACCAATTGGTGAACGGGTACAAGCACTAAGCAACAATTCGTAGATTACTAATTCAATTTTCACAATGTCGCCAGCTGTAGCCAATGGAAAGGAACCAGCGGCCGTAATAAGTTCTCCAGATAATGAGGTACTTTTGGGTGATTCTGCCTCTTCCGTTGGTTGTGTCAAACCATGTACACCTATCCACAGTTGTTGCTGCTTGGCGAAATTATCTACTCGTTCAATAGTTCGCTTCAATAAACTGGCAACTGACATAGTTTCCCAACTTAGATGCAACTGCCATTGCTCCTGTTTGATGACTCCTGTCATAGAGTTGGTAATATAATTTAACTGCCGCAACAAAAGCTTGTAACGCATTTGCTTCAGTTCATTACTGGGAATACCCAAATCCCGAATCTGAGTCAGCACTGACGCTGACATTCTATGGATTTCCTCTAAGCGCCGATGTTTGTACCAATTGAGATCTCGTAATACTTCAGTCTTATCCGTAAGCCTTTGGGTAATTTTATTTTGACTTTGCCACCAAGCTAACTGAGAAATTAGGGTAACAGTTGCATTGAGGTTGAGTTCTGACCAATATGCCCCTTCATAATCTGCCAGCAAAACTACACCTGTGGGTTGAGAATCGTCGGTGGTACGTAATGCCATGACCAAAACTTGACCATTTTCAGGAATGGTTAACCATTTTTTGGTTTCTGGTGGTACATCATAAGCCTTGAAAATAACGTAACTACTATGTGCCAATGCTAACTCAATGAGAATATCTCTCTCAACGAAAATTGGCACATCTGCAACAATACCAAAGTGATGATTGTTAATTACACCGCGAATAACTTTCGCCCGCTCTTCACCAAGATTCCAGGTTAAGACGATAGACAGGGGACATTCCAAAACATCTGCTATCTGTTTGAGAGCAATTGATTCAGTATTCTCACTTTCAGATTTGATGAGTGTATTTGGGTATTCTTTAAATAGTTGGGCAATTTTTTGCTGTTCTTCACTGATAGCATTTAGCTGGTGGTTACGGACTATGACACCAAGACACTGACTAACAACCCAGCATAATTCTTTTTGCAGAGTTGTCCAAGAGTGACTGCTCTCATGAGTAATAACCAGCAACACTTCCGGCTTATCACCTTGAATGCAGTTGCAAATCAACAGCGATCGCACACCATTGTCTAACAATTGGGGATGCCAACTAAATAAACGTAGATCATGCTCTAAGGTGGCAATTTCTATCGCATCTTTGGCATTTTGCAATAGATTAAAATCCATCTCTGAGAGAGGAGTGGGCGTAAATTTAAAAAATCGGCGATTATGCAACACGCCTTGGTAAATAACTTGATAGATATCTCGTCCCTGGTCGTACTCTAAAAGTAAAAAGCGCGTTGCTGCAAGACGCTCTAAAAGTTCTACTGCACAAGGATGTAAAATTTGTTGTAAATCTTGCTTTTTGTGTATAGCTTGAGAAAATTTGTTAGTCAGTTGGTGATTTTGTTGAATTTGTCCGATAGTATTTTCTAGGTTTTCGGTGGGAATAACCAAGGAAAGTAAGCCAGCCGCACCTTGAACGAAACTTTTATCAGCTTGACTCCAAATTCGTGGTTCACTAGTTTCCACAGAGATAAAGCCCAGTAAGTCTTTTTGCCAGATAATAGGCGCTGCTAGAAGCGATCGCACGCCCAGGCGTTGTAACAGCTTATCTTGGATATGACTTTTCAGGGAGCTACCAGATTCAGTGAGCCAAACTAGTTGGTTCACTGCTAAAGCATAATAAACATCACTCAACTCATGTGCTGTTATACCTACTGAAGACCGCTGGTCATTCCATTCCCGACCTATCTTCACCAGTTGGCTGCTCATCCGACTCCAAAAGTAGTTTCCTTCCCTTTCAAACCAGTAGATATTTGTGCGGGAGGGAGAGACAAATTGATCGATGGCCTCCACCGCTGCTGCTAGTTTTTTATCGAGGAGGGTGAGGGAGCGTAAATTTTCGAGGAGTTCTAATAATGACTCGGTGGTTGAGTTGTTAGAGTTTTCCTGCGAATGTCTTTGCTTTTGATTTTGATCAAGCACTACCCCCAGTTCACCTATGACTATCAGCAGTTTTGCTCTTGCGTCTCCAGTCAGTAAATATCCCCAGCGTTGTGAACCCAGTAAAACTACACCCAAACAGTTGTCTTTATAGCGAATTGGTAAAATAATTGTTCCCTGGATATTATATTTGGCTGCAACTTCCTGCCATTCTGGTGCGCGAACTTCTCCCCGTAAATTAGCAACGCCTACAGGACAGAGTTCAGTCACTACTTGGCATATTAAATTTCCTGGATTAAGTAAAACTGATCTTTTTAAATAACTTGTCTCTCCATCAGGAGTTATGCCACCCTGACCATGTATTTTTTTACTCACACTGTCGTAAAGACCAAGCCAAATAAATTGGTAGTCAAACTGTTTTTTCAAATAACCAATAGTAGTTGTGATCAGAACTTGAACATCATCTTCATCTCTAAGGGTCTGGAGTATTTTACCCAGGGACAGGATTTGTTGTTCAGCGGCTATTGGCTTTTTTGGCTGCCCCATCTGATTATCCGTGGACATAGGTTGTAGTAATATTATTAAAGATGCCCTGAAAAGAATTCGGATTAATCCTGGATTTGGTATCTGGTAACAATTGTAATAATTGGTAGATATTAACCCAATTTGGATATTTATAAAGCAGTAATTATTCCTTTTTTATTTACTCTGGTGAAAACAGATCCAGAGTGGTTACACCAACAGACAATTAGTAGTTTGAACTGGCTGTCAAAAGCAAGCAATAATCAGCTTGCTAGATGGTTGAACTCTCGACTACAACAGTCTTTGTGCCTCTATGATACACGTCTAGAACAAAATTTGTTTGGGTTACATTTTCCTAACCCATTAGGTTTGGCTGCGGGGTTTGATAAGGATGGAGTTGGTGCCAGTATCTGGCCTGGTTTTGGCTTTGGTTTTGCTGAATTGGGTACTGTTACTTATCATAGACAACCAGGCAATCCTCGTCCGCGTTTGTTTCGCTTACCTTTAGATAAAGCTGCCCTTAACCGCATGGGCTTTAATAATTCCGGTGCGATCGCAATGGCAACGAGATTAACACTGCTGAATCAAGAACCATCTCAGTCAATACCCATAGGCATAAATTTGGGTAAGTCTAAAATTACACCCTTGGAAGCAGCGGCAGCGGATTATCTAGAAAGCTTTCGCTTACTGAAGGATTTAGGTGATTATTTTGTTGTTAATGTTTCTTCTCCCAATACACCAGGATTGCGATCGCTCCAAGACGCGTCTATGCTCAGTCAAATTTTGGATGTATTGCAAATAGAAAATAAAACACAAAAGCCTTTGTTTGTCAAGATAGCACCTGATTTGGAATGGGAAGCGATCGCTGACATTATTAATCTGGCCAAAACCTATAAATTGGCGGGTATTATTGCCACCAACACCACCATTAGCCGTGAGGGACTAAAAACCCAAATCATTGAAAAAACTGGTAAAACACCCCAAGAAGAAGCTGGAGGAATTAGCGGTGCGCCATTGCGCCAACGTTCTACCGAAGTCATCCAGTTTATTTACCAACAAACCCAAGGAGAGATACCCATCATAGGTGTAGGTGGCATTTTTACCGCTGAAGATGCCTGGGAAAAAATTACAGCTGGTGCTAGTCTCATCCAAGTTTATACAGGCTGGATTTATGAAGGACCAATGATGGTACGCCGCATCCTTACCGGTTTGTTGACCAAACTCGAAGAAAACGGCTTAAATTCCATCAGTGAAGCTGTAGGGATTGGTAATAGGTGATTGGTGATTGGTGATTGGTGATTGGGCAAAATCTTCTACCCAGTCCCCAGTCCCCAGTCCCCAGTCCCCAGTCCCCAGTCCCCAGTCCCCAGTCCCCAGTCCCCAGTCCCCAGTCCCCAGTCTCCACACCTTATTCCTCAATGGGGAAAAACTCCCTAGACTTACGAGAATAAGACCAAGCAATTCCATCTGGATCACGGCTTCGACACCACTCAGAAAAATCTGGGTCATTACGACGTTTGTAAACCGTGCTGGAATAAACACCCAAACGTTTTGCTAGTTCAGATTGGATCAAAGAACCAAAAACTAACTGTTCTTCCAGAGGTTTTTGTGGTTTCTCATGGGTGGCTTCATCTGTGGCTTCAGGTAATGATTCTGGTTTTGCTTCCTCCTGTTTTTTCTCCTGTTGTGGAGTTGGTGGAGGTGGAGCTAACAGCGATCGCGCTTCTGTAGTCACAGGTCGAGATGGAAGTTTTTCTACTGAATCACTACTATCAAGTATGTCGCCGAGAATACTGGCAGTTATAAAGTAGTAGGAAGGACTCTCACTTTCCGCGTCTAGTACACTAGCACCAAATTCCTTGGCTTTGCCTTCCAAGTAACGTTTTGCCTCATTCCCGGAAAAATTACCCTTGAGTGCCAAATCTATCGGTGTAATCTTTCCCTGGTTTGCCCGAATCAACTGATAGAAAAGTGGGTTAACTTGCTCACACCACTTTTCCCATCTATATTGCTGCCAAAGGTTGAAACCCATCAACAGCAACAAGAATAGCAGTAAAATTTTCCAGGTATTGACAACGAAAACAATCAAAAACGATATCGGCAAAATTAGAACGAGAAAACTCTTCCCGTAATTTTCTATGGTTTTTTCACTCATGCTGATTTTTGCCAAGTGAACTTTTACAAAATAATATTTCTATCTTGGCAAAAATTTGGACATTTGTTTGTATCCCTTGGCAAAATGGCGGCAATTTTTTTGGCAAAAGGAACTTACACAGGTAATAGGTAAAGGTAAACGGATAACGGAGAAAATTTTTTCTCCAGAGCCTTGACACCTGAAACTACATATATTACATTAATAATACAAGCGACATTCCCAAAGGAGTTAGCTTTCAACGTAGCGGATAGCTCAACTGCTAGAGCGCCCACCTTGCCTTTTTAGGCCGACCTATCGAGGGTTATCGTAATCTTGTAAATTAAAATACCCTTGGTTAAAATCCCGGAGATGCAGGCTAAATTCCTGCTCCGCTACACTCAAAACGATTTTAGATTTTGGATTAAAAACTTTAATTTCTAAAATCTTACTTTTGACTTTTGACTTCTTATGTAGTGGGTAGCGAAATTGGTTAACGCACCAGATTAAATCCTTAATTTATCAACTTGCCTGAAAAGGCCGAAAAGTTGAGGGTTATCGGGTTCTGGGGATTGTGGGTTCAAGTCCCACTCCACTACACCAAGCCTAAATCCAATCTAAAATCCAAAATTCATCATGTGGCAGGTAGTTCAAATGGTAGAACCCCTAAAATATCCTTTTTCATACCTTGCCTGAAAAGGCCGAAGAATGAGGATTATCGCCTTTTAAGCGGGAAGTTGCAGGTATGCCTACGGCACGCTACGCGAACAAATCCTGCTCTGCCACCCAATTTGTTTTAGATTTTGGATCTTAGATTTGAAACAAGGTAATTGATGATTGAAATCAGGTAAATAAGGGTTCTTCCGTACCTAATATGCAAAATTTAGACAAAAAAATCTCAGGAAGCTTAGTATGTATAGGAACTAAACCATAATTTTTAACATTATGGAAAAATATTGTCTCTTCCCCGTGTTCCCTGTTCCCTGTTCCCTGTTCCCTGTTCCCTGTTCCCTTTATACCCAATTGGTAATTTAGCATAACAAGTACCGAAGAACCTAAATAAGTAGATTTAGCTAAACCAAACTAGCCAAAGGGGGAGTGCTAAAAATAACCCCACAAAAGTCAAAGCAATACTACTAGATAACAAATCCCGATCCAGATCATAAACTTCCGCCAAAATCAGTACAGAAAGCCCTGTAGGTGTGCCAGACATTAGCACCAGCACTAAACGCTGTTCCCCTATTATACCTAAATAGGTTGCTCCTAATCCTACCAGCAAAGGTACAATAAAGACTTTAACCGCGCTGGCAATTGAAGCGATCGCTAAACTTCCCCATGATCTCATCTTTCCTAGTCGCAAACCAACCAGTAACAAAGCTAAAGCAATTACTACCCAAACAGCTTGTTCTAAACCTGACTCAATCACTGTTGGTAATTCGATAAACTGGGTATTTAAACCAATCAAAAATGTCCATAGACTGGGTACTGTGACTATATCTCGCAACTGCACCCACCAATGGTTTTCTGTTTCTCTCTGACCAAAATAACTGGCGATTAAAACCGCAATTCCATAAGTACCGAATACATTATTAGTCACACTAAACAACACTGCAAAACCAGTATTTTCTGGGCTAGTTAGCACTTGTGTGAGGGTCAGTCCGACAAAACCAGTATTGCCTAAAATTGTTGCCAGAATAAAGCTGCCTAAACTAGCTTTAATTACCGATACTGGAACATCCACAGTTTTGATTTGTGATTGCATTTTATTAGTTATAAACCATTGCCAAGCCCACCAAGTTAACAATGCTAAAACTAAACTCAGAAGCAAAACTGCGATCGCTATTCCGGGGATAAGTCCACCCTCAAATGAGTTTGTATGACGCGCTAATACTAAAAGTTGTAGAGGAACTCCCACCCAGTAAAGTCCCTGACCTAACAACTTGAGAAAATTTTCTGCGGTGAAGCGAGATAATACAAGTCCTAAACCTATCCAGATAAATAGAGGTGTGTAGGCATGAAATAAGGTATCAATCATGGGCAGAAAAATTAAAAAAATTAATCTTAGTTTTAGGCAAAACTTGAAATATCAAAAATTATTTCATAGTTAGCAATGTATCAAGTCTGACACAACGTATTAATTTACTTTGTGGAATCTCAAAATTGCCTGAAAAGGCCGGGAGAAGAAGCCATGAATTACAACTTCTTTACTAAAAAGAAAACAGCTACACCTCAAAATCAACCTATTCCCGGACGGGAAAAAGAGATGATAAAAGGACGTAGTGGCGGCTATATGTTCGATGCTGGTATTTGGAAAATGCTGCGTCGGTGTTTGTTGATAGGTACAGCAAAAAGCACATACTACGCTGGTAAACAAGAATTAACAGAAGAATTTGCTAATGTTGTCACCCAAGCAGTTGCGGAAAATCCTGGACGAGTAGCCGAAGAAATTCTCTATGCTAGTGATGGCCGCGCAATAAATAACAGTGCGCCTATTCTAGCTTTGGTATTACTATCAATGGGTGAAACACCAGAAGCTAAAAAAGCATTTGGTGAAATTTTCCCCCAAGTTGTCCGCACAGGTAGCCATTTTTATGAATGGTTGAACTACACCAAATCTTTGCGAGGTTTTGGTAAAGTAATCCGCGAAGCTGGTAAAACTTGGCTATCACGGGAAGATGTCAAAGGTTTGGCTTATCAACTTTTGAAATATCAACAACGTCAAGGTTTTACTCACCGTGACGCTTTGCGGTTGTTTCACGTTTACCCACCTACAGACAATCACCGTCAATTATTTGAGTGGGTTGTCAAAGGTTGGGATGAGTTACCAGCAGATATACCATCAGATGCTTTAGCGCAGATTTGGTGGTATGAATGGTTAAAACGGAATCCTAGCGAAACTCATACAGCTATTTCTCAAGGACGCTTAACCCATGAAATGGCTGCACCTGTGGGCAAAATGGATAAGCAAGCTTGGAATTTGCTCTTTCAAGAAATGCCAATTGGGGCTATGTTGCGGAATTTAGGTTCTTTGACTCAATTGGAGGTTTTGCGGGCTGATGAAGGCGCAAATTTGCAGCGTGTGGAAGCAGTTCTCAATAACCAAGAACATCTGCGAAAAGGTCGAATTCATCCTATTGATGTTTTGAAAGCACTCAAAACCTATCAGTCTGGAGGTAGTTTAGGACGTAGCCAAAAAACTTGGAAACCTGTTTCCCGCATTGTGGACATTTTGGAAAAAGCGGTTGAACTGTCTTTTGAGGTGGTAGAACCGACTGGTAAAGTGTTTATGCACGCCGTAGACATTTCCGGTTCTATGAGTAGCTGGGTTGCAGATATGGGTTTGAGTTGCTGTGAAATTGCCACGACAATGGCTTTGGTAACAGCAAAAGCTGAGAAAAACTATGAAATTCGCGGTTTTTCAACTAAGTTTAAAGATTTGGAAATTACTGCGAAGGATAGTTTTAGTTCTGCGGTTCGTAAAACCAGTAACCAAAACTTTGGCGGAACTGATGCGAGTGTAGCTTATGACTGGATGATTGAGAATAAGTTTAAGGCTGATGTGGTCTGCTTTTGGACTGACTCGGAAAGCTGGGCGGGTAATAAGCATCCTAGCCAAGCTTTGAAGGAATACCGGAAAAAGGTTAATCCTGATGTGAAGGCGGTTTATGTGACTTTAACACCATACCGTATTTCTTTAGTAGATCCTCAAGATCCTTTATCTTGGGATTTGGCAGGTTTTGATCCGAGTATTCCTCGCATTATTCAGATGTTAGCTAATGACGATTTGTAAGTGTTGCTGTAAATTGTTTGATGAGGGATAAATACAAGTTTATCCTTTATCTTTCTTGGCGGGTTTCCCTTATTCGCAACTTGTCTTTTTAGGCCGATGAATTTAGGGTTATTGGTTGATATCTCGAAAGAGGTTAGCGGGTTCAAACCCCGCACCCGCCGTTTTTAAGGATTTTGTTTCACGCAGAGACGCAGAGGCGCAGAGAGGAGGAGGAGAGTTAGTTGTTGAATGGGTGTTTTTCTATTTCTTCGATGGGTAAAAGTAGGGTGTCTTCGATGTGCGATCGCACTTCCGGGGAGGCGTTACAATCGCTTTGTAAGCATCTTACTAGTAATATATTGACATTATAGTAGTGTATTAGAGTAGATTTTTCCTCGTCAGTAAAATTCCAATCATGAGCAATATCTCGATATTTAATAAGTAAATTTCTTAATTGTTGATACCACAAAATACTATTTTTATTAGGTATCTGCTTTATCAGTTCTTTTAGCCTATCTATTATTCCGCCTTCCAAAGAAAAAGCATGAATATAGCGATTAAAGTTTTCGTAGCAAATAGACCAAATGAGTTCCTGTAATTCTACTACTACATAAGCAATATTAAATTTTTGATAAGCATCAAGATATTGATTCGGGGTGATAATTATATCATCATAATAATCCCAATAATCAAAGTAATCAGCATGATAATTATAGTCGAAATTTCCAATCATTTCTAAACCAAATTTAAATTGTTTATCAATAGATATAGCAAGTTGTAGTTGTAATAGAAGATTGTTATTTATAGTATTACTCTTTGATAAAGTATTTTGTAGAATAAAATCTATTTCAAAAAATAAAGCTCTTACCGCAGGTTTATTTTTAAGTTTTTCTTTTTCTAAAGATTTATTGTTGATCCATCTTAAAAATTTCTGATACTTTTCAGAATGAACAAGGTTGTCAAATTGATTTTTCAAGAAAATCAAATTTTCAGCTTCTAATTCTTTTAGTTGAGAAAAATTATCTATAGCAGCAGAACGAATTACAGGAACTAGGAAATAGTTATAACAATTTTGTTTAAGCAAAGAGCGGGATATTAGTTCATCAATTATTCTTTGTCTTCTATTATTTGGAACATCCCAAAGCAAGTAAAACAACCATGTTTTTGATAAAATGATATTCTGTTCAGGGTAGCCACCAAAACGACACAACAATCTATAAGCCTGAAAGTGATCATTTTTGAGTTTATCAAACTGCGATTGTACAAGCTGTTCTACAGAAGGATGTCTTAATAAATCCTGACTGTTAGATTTCCAGTAAGCTTTTAAATCTCCTTGTGATTCCTTTAAAATATCCGCAGCAAGCAGTGACATGGACACAGCATTACCGCCATAATTTCGCCATATTGCATCTAGAGAATCACTATGTATTTTTATTTCTTTATTTTCAAAATATTCTTGCCATGTTTCTTGGTTTAATCCCTCTAAATCATAATTATGAAAATTTGGAGAACTGGAAATTTTATGATCATAGATTTGCTCACGACTGGTAATTAATGTAATAGCTTGAATATTTTTATCAATTAGAACTCCTAATAAATCTACATAAAGTCTATGTGTTTCTATGAATTCACCATTTTTAAGCGCAGGTTCAAGGTTATCAATAAAAATACCGATTTTTTGTTTCTTTAATTGTGTTTTAAATTGTTCCAGCATTGTCATAAAATTATTTGCTGGATTAACTTTATATTCTAATAACTTCAATCTTACCCATTCTTCTACTGATTGGAGGTTTTGAGATGTCGTACCTACACTCAGTTTTAGATATTCTAAACCTTGAATTTTAAACCATTTTTCAGCCAAGGTTGTTTTACCAATACCACCCTCAGCTTTAATCAAGATAACTTTTGCACCTTTATTAACTAGGTTATTGAGTTTTTCAATATCTTGATCACGTCCTAAAAAATCAGGATCTTTAAATTTTAAAACCTCAGAAACTAATTCTTGGGGTTGCGGGTTTGTGGTGGAGTAAGACGAGTTCGTATTTGATGAAGTGAATATTTCTGTTAGTTGAGGTAGTCCTACCCCTAACGCAATAGCTATTTTTTCCAGAGTCTCTAATTTAGGTTCAGCAGTATAACCATTAACAATTTTGCTGATAACACTTTTGTCTATACCAGTTACTTGTTCTAGTTTGTATTGGCTAAAATTTTTATCTTTGAGTAATTTCTTAAAAGCCTCTCCAGCTTCTTTGTTCTTTTTAGCTCTTTTTACCACTTTGGATATTCCTTTATGTTCAACCTTGTTCAACGGTTGCACGTTCAACTAGTTGCACAACTACAACTATTCAGATTTTAAACGATAAAGCAAACTAGTGAATAGCAAGACAACCGATAAAGATAAGGAAAAATTCAAATGCGTCAAAATCATCAACAACCAGAAGCTATTCAACTAGAGTTACTCAAAAAAACCTCTAAAGGTTGGGAATCTACTCTTCCCACAGTAGAATCATATAACTTTACAACGGATCAAATAGAGCATCACTTTGGTATTTTGCGTAAAGATTTATATAAAATCAGGAGTAAACCATATTTTTGTGGTTCATCAACTTTGCTTTTTTTACATATACAAAAAAATAAATGGCAAGTTTACAACCTCAAACCTTTACAGGTCGATGAATCTGGTAAAACAATTTTCTAAACATTTACTTTAGAATTGCCTACCAAACCTTTTGTTGGGTTACACTGTCGTTAACCCAACCTACATTTTATATCCCTCACAAATCTCCCGGCCAAGGTGAGGTGGGAGAATCAGCATCAACTACAGATAAATCATTGAGGGAATAGTTCTTTTCTGAACTAAAACTTGCATCTTGAGGAGTTGGTAAATTATCTAGTGCCTCTAAAACATCCAATGCAGAATTATATCGCTGTTTATAATCCTCCAAAACCATTTTATTAATAATTGCTGCTAACTCGTCGCTGACTATTGCTTCATCCATCCATTTCACTTCTCCATCACGATCTCTTTTTAACTCATGGGGAGAAATACCAGTCACAGCTTTAATGCCAATCATCCCTACAGCATAAATATCACTATTATATCGAGGACGACCAAAACATTGCTCGTTAGGTGCGTAACCTTTTGTACCAATACCAATAGTAAAAGCGGTTGATTCCAGATTATCCATGATTTGGGTGCTAACTTCTTTAACAGCACCAAAATCAATTAATACCAGTTTCCAATCTGAATGACGACGGATGATATTAGCAGGTTTAATATCTCTGTGAATTACGCCATTTTCATGGACAAATCTTAATATTATTAACAGTTCTTTTAACAGAGAAATAGCTGAACTTTCGCTGAGAGATTTACCTGATATTAATTCTTTACTCAGCGGATGACCAAGTATATATTCTTGTACTAAATAAAATTCTTCATCTTCTTCAAAATAAGCTAAAAGTTGAGGAATTTGGGAATGGGTTCCTAATTTTTCTAGGGTTTTTGCCTCTGCACTAAATAAACGCCTAGCAAGTGCTAAACCCTCTGGTTTAACAGTGGCTGGTTTTAGCTGTTTGACAACACATTGTGGTTGATCCGGACGCTGTATATCTTCAGCAATATAGGTTTCACTAAATCCACCTGCACCAAGAACTTTAATAATTTTGTAGCGTCCGCCCAGGATTTTACCATTCAATTCTAAATCTCTTTGTTGAATAAAGTCTTGTAGTTCATCATGTTGACTGATAATCTCCTGCACAACAGCCGAAGATTTGTGTTTCTGAAATATGAGTAATAATTTTTGTTTGTTAATTTTTTCCTTAGCTACTTCAGTGCCTAAATAATATAGCCCAGTCAGAGCGATCGCGATCATTGGTACTGTTGTTGGGAACATCAAGTAAGCATAGATAAAGCTACTATAACTGATTACTCCCCACACACTAGCTAAAGCGATACTTAACAGCAATCTCTGGATACCCTGTTTTTTCCTGGTTATGATCACAGCCGTACCACCTATTAGAATCAGCACAAATAAACCCCGCAATACTGGATTTTTAATTGCTGTAGCGATAGATTTATTTGCCATCAAAGTAGCGATCGCATTAGCATGAATTTCCACTCCTGCCATGCGTTCATTTGGAGAAATTGCTACCGGATGAAAATCATTGATTAACGTCGATGTAGCGCCAATGAGGACAATTTTATTTTGGAAAAATTTTCCTTGCTGTAAATAATTGTTCCAGTTTGCTGGCTCAAAAACATCCAACAAAGGAATGGTTGGAAATGTTGCTCCAGTTCCCCAAAAATAAATGCGATCGCCTTTAGGTTGAGGATACTTGATTTGTGCGGCTGCTAATACCGCTTCCCCAAATGAGGGTATTAAAGTATTTTTTTGAGCTAAAGAGGGTGAATATTCACTACCCAAGCGGTGAATCTTACCATCCACTTCTAGGGCAAAATTTACTGCACCGATGGACACGGAAGCGTTGCGGAACCTTTGCTGCGGTTCCTTTAGTTGATCGACTGTTCCATGACGAGTGTTGGAATTTTCGTAGACTGCGGCCAAAGTAACTTTATTGCCATATTTTTGTAACACTTCCTGCAATCGGCGATCATCAGCCTCACCATAGCTACTTGGCGTATCGAAAACTATATCTAAAGCCACTGAACGCGCGCCAGCGTCCATCAACTTAGTGATCACCTGGGCATAAGCCGCACGCTGATAAGGATAAGATTTTAGTGGTTGTAAGTAGCTGTACTGTTGAGAATCTGTCTTATAATACTGTTGAGGAATTGAGATAGACTGATCATCAATTGCCAAAATCACAATCTCTTCTGGAGCCACCTTTGACCCGCGAATTTGAAAAAAGGCAGTTAGGGCTTGATTTTCTAACAGTTGCACCCTACTTCCATCAGAAGCACTCAGCAGGGCTGCTAATATTGCCGAAGATCCGGTGAGCAGATGACCTAAGCGCACCATCACTTTAGACTGATGTAAGGATGCTGTGAAATTTTCTTTGGTAAATTTACTTAACTGGTCTTTGGCAGCAGAGAGTGATTTTTTAGTTACGCTGGATGTAGGTTCTTCTGCCATATTGTGTTACTCGTTAATTTAAGTACAACAATTTAAGTACAACACTGCTATTTATTTACACACACTTTTAGCAATAATATACATTTTGAAATCAAACTTAAAAGAAAATCTTGTACATTTGTCAAATATGCTGGAACTACTACCAAACGTGCATCGCTGCATTTGCCCCCAAGCACTCCTTATATAAGTACAGCCTAACTTTGTGTTTAACTAAATTACCATCAATGATTGTTGCACAAGCATGAACTAAAACCCTGGAAATCACAGGCTTCTCTGTTGAGGTTGGGTATCGCGTGTCAGGTGCGGGAAAAGACTAGGATTTGTGCATGGATTATTGAGTTACTTAGAGCCTCAAAAGTAAAGAATACAGCGTTTAAAAGGCAATATTTATCTAAAATATGCTTTGATAAGACCAAAAAATCCCAAAATATCTTCCCTGCTCCTTACCTCCTACACCCTGTCTCCACGGAAAACTTTTTTATTGAGTGAAACTGCTATACCTTTGCAATTGGTTACGGTGAGATTATATTCTATTCCTATGATTCCACTAAACCTAAGGGGGCAGCAGCAGAGGAAAATTTGATCTGTCTATAATTAAAGCATCTAAATAGGTTTAAAATAGTTTAATCATTAACAGATGCTAATGAATTGATATTTATCAAACAAAAGCCCTAGCATTGATGAGAAAATCTATTGATGGACATCTGCCTAAATTCTAACCAAAAGCCTATGCTATACCACTTTAGGAGTAAACTTGACGGATATACAGATCACAATGCTGTTACTAAGTCAATTTTATTGGTAGATTTTGATCACCAGATGTATTTGCAAGAGTCGGAGGTTCAACAGTTTCAGTTCCCAGAATCTCAAATTTAATGTTTTAGCCAATTTTATGCTTTACAAGAGGTAAGATAAAAGCTATACATGAAAACTACTTTTATAGATATTAGCGACCTTGACAATTAAGAATTGCTATAATCTATTGTTCCATCTTACATTCTTATCTATTATTTAGGTGTAAATTTCTATGGGTTCGCCAATGAATCGTCTGTCTATTTTCGTAGACGGAAACAATATGTTCTATGCTCAACAAAAAAATGGCTGGTTTTTTGACCCGCGACGAGTGTTAGAATACTTTAAGAATGAACAGTCTGAGACAACATTAATTAATGCTTTTTGGTACACAGGCTTAAAAGACCCACAAGATCAACGCGGTTTTCGAGATGCACTCATTAGTTTGGGATATACAGTACGGACTAAAATTCTCAAAGAATACTATGATGATGTCTCTGGTCGTTACTCACAAAAAGCGAATTTAGATATTGAAATTGTTGTTGATATGTTTAATACAGTAGACCAGTACGACCGAGTTGTTTTATTTAGTGGTGATGGAGATTTTGAAAGAGCGATCGAGCTATTACGTTCCAAAAATACGCATATTACAGTTGTATCAACAGAAGGAATGATAGCCAGAGAGCTACGTAACGCTACGGATAGATATATAGACTTGAACGATATTAGAGAGAAAATAGAAAAAACTGAAGCTTAGTAAAATTAACAATTATTTACAAAGCCAAGAGTTAAAAAATAAAGTTCAAGGTATTTTAAGCCCACAGTCAAAACTAAACAACCCAAAACCAATGAGCAATCAAGCAGACAGAATTATCATCTTTGATACGACACTGCGAGATGGAGAACAGTGTCCAGGAGCAACCTTAAACATAGACGAAAAGCTAATTATTGCCAAACAATTAGCCCGTTTAGGTGTAGATGTAATTGAAGCTGGTTTTGCCTTTGCTAGTCCGGGTGATTTTGAAGCAGTTAGCAAAATTGCCCAAACTGTGGGCTTAGAAAATGGACCGATTATTTGTAGTTTGGCCAGAGCTAGACACGATGATATCAAAGCCGCAGCAGAAGCCATCAAACCAGCAGCGCGGGGGAGAATTCATACATTTATTGCCACTTCTGATATTCACCTGCAATATAAGCTGAAAAAAACCAGGCCGGAAGTGATTGCCATCGCTGAAGAAATGGTCGCTTATGCCAAAAGCTTCACCGATGATGTAGAATTTTCTCCCGAAGATGCAGGACGTTCAGATCCTGAATTTTTGTATCAAGTTTTGGAAAGAGCGATCGCTGCTGGTGCAACAACTGTTAATATTCCTGACACCGTAGGTTACACTACCCCCAGCGAATTTGGGGCAATAATTAAAGGCATTACAGAAAACGTCCCTAACATCGACAAAGCCATTATTTCCGTCCATGGTCATAATGATTTAGGTTTAGCTGTGGCCAACTTCTTGGAAGCTGTGAAAAACGGCGCACGACAGCTAGAATGTACCATCAATGGCATTGGTGAAAGAGCCGGAAATGCCGCACTAGAAGAATTGGTAATGGCCTTGCACGTTAGACGGCAATATTTTAACCCCTTCTTTGGCAGACCTGCTGATTCTGAAGAATCATTAACTAATATTGACACCAAGCAAATTTATAAAACCTCCCGTTTGGTTTCCAACTTGACAGGAATGTTGGTACAACCTAATAAAGCCATAGTCGGTGCTAATGCTTTTGCCCACGAGTCTGGGATTCATCAAGATGGAGTGTTAAAAAATAAGCTAACTTATGAGATTATGGATGCCCAATTGATTGGTTTAACAGACAATCAAATCGTATTGGGTAAACATTCCGGTAGAAACGCCTTCCGCACTCGTTTGAAAGAGTTGGGCTTTGAATTGTCAGACAATGACCTCAATAAAGCCTTTGTTCGTTTTAAAGAAGTAGCGGATAAAAAGAAAGAAATCTCTGATTGGGATTTAGAGGCGATTGTTAACGACGAAATCCAACAAGCACCGGATTTATTTAAAGTAGAGTTGGTGCAGGTTTCCTGCGGTAGCAACGCCCAACCCACCGCTACAGTCACTCTCCGCACTCCTGACGGGGAAGAATTAACCGATGCGGCTATAGGTACAGGTCCAGTAGATGCAGTTTATAAAGCCATCAACCGAGTCGTCAATGTACCGAATGAGTTGATTGAGTTTTCTGTGCAATCGGTAACAGGGGGAATTGATGCTTTAGGCGAGGTCACAATTCGTTTGCGTTATGAATCTCGTGTATTTTCCGGTCATGCAGCCAATACCGACATCATTGTGGCATCGGCTCAGGCTTATGTGAATGCACTGAATAGGCTGTATGCAGCTTTACAGCAAACAGCTAAGGAAGAAGTAACTGCATAGATAAAAGGTGGGTTAGTTATAAATTTTAGCTAACCCACTTTTAGCAATTCCAAAGCATGAGTTAATATTTCTTGTTCTTGTACCATAGCTGCTAATTCTTCAGTTTCATAACATCCTTCATAAGCTTCTAAAGCTGCTCTTTTCAGTGCTACTTGATATCCTTGTTGGAGAATTTCCATTAATTCTGTTTGATTCAAGTAAACACCTCCAGATTTGCGGCGTTTATTAATTTTATTGATTTCCCGCACTGCATTTTCAATAGATATTTCCCAAGAACGGGTAGAACGTTTTTCGGCTTTTTGTTTGATTAAATGGATGAGTAGAATTACGCCATAACTATCAATTTTATTGATTTTATCACTGAGGCTCATTTCTTCTAATTCATCCACTAACAGTAAAGCTTCAGGAATTTTACCCTGTTCTAGAAGTTGTCTGAGTTCGAGTAGTTCTTCCATGTTATATTTTGTGCTTCATGAAAAACATTTATTTTGGTTTTATCTAATATTTCTGCTTACTGCTATCTCAATTTTAAACTAAAAACTTTCCCAAAGAAAAACCCCTACATCAGTTAATTTAGTAGAGGTTGTTCACTATTTTTAATTATCTTTAATCATCTTTCTTAGCTTTATCCCGTGTTAGCAACATATAGCCACTAAATGCACTTCCTAACAGCGTTGCTTGTGGTGTGATTACAATCGGAATAATGTCTTTAACAAAACTCCTCACGCTATCGGATTTGTCCAAAGCAATGTAGGATATAGAAATCAGAGCAACTAAGCTGGACGCAAATATCCCGGCCAGGAAAAACAGTAGTCTGGCTTTGTTGTCTTCTTTTTTGTGAGCTAACACAAGTTTGAGGAATGCTTCCTCGCCTATTTCTCGTGAAACAGGTTCATCACCTACTGTACTTACTACCACTAACTCATCAGGAAGTAGAGAAGTATTTTTATTATCTTGAGTATCAACAGGTGTTAACACTTGGTTAGCAGGTGCTTGTTTTTCGAGATTGTTAACAGTCATTTTATGGCTCTCAGGTATAGCTAAATGGGTTTTACTCTCCCCACATCTACCCTGTGCTTACCTGAAAATCACCTCCCTAATCTTCTCATTAGGTTTCTGAAGCAGAATCTGAGATCCATTTTTTCTTTCTTTCAGAAAATAGGCTTCAGTCGCTATAGCTTTTCTAAGAGCTTCGCTTTTAGATATACCTTGCGTTTCGGCTAGGTATTGCAGTAGCTCGGCAGCTTCATCAGTCATTAAAACTGATATTCGCTTTCCAGAGGTAGAGTTGGGAGAGTCTTGCACACTGGGGCTTTGGTTTTCTCCTGAAACGACTGAATCCTGCCCCGTGTCTAATTTTTTGCCTTGTAGCGTGAAATTTGTGGTACCCATGTTTTCCTTCCAAGAAGTCACTGAAATAAGAGAAATATATATTGATACCAATTCAATAACAGAATGTGACAAATCTGTAGGTTGGGTTGAACAAAGTGAAACCCAACGTATACATAGGGTTTTGAAATTTTGGTTTTCATTCCTTAACCCAACCTACATCTGTCATATTCTCTTATTGAATTGATATCACCTATTATATGTCATTTTTATGTTTTTGGGTAATACTAAAATAATATTTATTGCATACCAAATTACTACTAGGATATGTATTAGATATGCCGATTAAACACAGATAAGCGTATATGATATAGGTTGATAAGATTTCTATCTAAAAATGTTATTTTTTCAGTGACGATAGAAAACACCAAAAGCATTGCGGATAAAGGGTTATACCCTTCTGCACCCTACAAAACCACATTCAGCAATCAACTCAACTTATAGAAAACTCGGACAAGGTGTATTAGTGCGTTTACAAATTCAATTAAATCGAGGTATAGACAACTCACCTGTTAACGCTAATATTGTTGAATTGTCTCAAAAGCACATTGATGATTATGAAAACTTATGGCGCGAACAATTGCGGGTTGTTCAAGCAGAAGATAAATTTTGGGACTGGTTGTTTAAACTGGGATATATTACCAAACAAGACAACGAAGAAGGTTATGCACTTGAATGTGAAGATTATACTCAAGGGTTAATGATGGTAGAAACCCAACTGCATGGATCACGCTTGGCAATGGGACAAAAATTAGTATATATCCAATACATTACCTCTGCACCTTGGAATCGTAAAGAAATCCAACGTCCACCACGATACAAAGGTGTAGGTACTGCATTATTGAGATATGCACGACTCAGAAGTGTAGAGTTAGGTTATGGTGGAAGAATTGGGCTGCATTCACTTCCAGCTGCGGAACGATTTTATGAAAACCAAAATATGCTCAATCTTGGTATTGATGAAGAATACGATAATCTTACCTACTTTGAATATGGTATGTTACGACTACAAAAATGATGCAGGGAGTAATTATGAATAATAACCAAAATGTAGCAGCAGCTATTGATTTACTTTTTAACCCAGCATCCCTTCAAGTAGCAATTCAAATTGAAGATGAAACCGACTGCGACGTGACAGCAGGTTTAGATTGGGGTTTAGCAATTCCCGCTTTGTTACAAAATCCTGGAATGTTCGCAAGAATGACACAGTTGCGCGTATCACTCAACCGAGAACTGCGGTTACTCCTAAAAGAATGGAATTTGGGTATAGGGGAAAAAACAGCTTTAGAAGTAGCACAAAAACGATTAATTCAAAGATTACAATTACCTGAACCTGCGGCTTTATCAGCACTGCAAGAAATTCTTAAGCAAGATGAATTATATAATGTTGAAGAATTTATATCTAATCGGTATGTATTAAAGTCGCTTTTAACTATTTTACTATTAGATAGTGATTGGGAAAAAATAGCTGTGGCTGCTGCAAATTCAGTACGATAGCAGGTAATTTATCAAATAGGCATTAATCAAATTTCTGCATAAAACTTTTTTCATTATTTAACATGAATCAACCCAATAATACATCATTAACCGAAATCCGCACCGCATTAAAACAAATCTGGGGATATGAAGATTTTCGTCCACCACAGGGAGAAATTGTCAGAACTTTATTATCCCAAAAAGACGCATTAATTATTATGCCCACAGGAGGGGGAAAATCAATTTGTTTTCAACTTCCTGCACTATTAAAAACCGGATTAACTTTAGTAATTTCTCCCTTGGTTGCATTGATGGAAAACCAAGTAGAAGAACTCAAACAACGAAATCAAAAAGCAGCACTTTTACATAGTGAATTACCAACTTCTCAACGTCGTGCAACTTTGCAAGCTTTAGAAAAACAACAATTAAGATTATTATATTTATCACCAGAAACTTTATTAAGTTCTCCAGTGTGGGAAAGATTATCTCATCCCCAATTACAAATCAATGGAATTATCCTTGATGAAGCTCATTGTTTAGTACAATGGGGTGATACATTTCGTCCAGCTTATCGACGTTTGGGAGCAGTTCGTCCAGCGTTATTAAAATCAAAACCACCAGGTACAAAAATTAGTATAGCTGCTTTTACAGCCACTGCTGATCCTTCAGCACAAAAGATAATTGCTGATGTTTTACAATTACAAAAACCTGATAGTTATAAACTCAATCCTTACCGTAATAATTTACATCTTAGTGTTAAAATTGCTTGGACTCCAAAAGGCAGAAAACAACAATTATTAAAGTTTATTCAAAATCACCAAAATCAAGCAGGGTTGATTTATGTGAGAACCCGAAAAGATAGTGAAGAATTAGCAGCATTGTTAACAGAATTAGGGTATAATACTGCTAGTTATCATGCGGGTTTAGGTGCAACAGAAAGACGCGCAGTAGAAGCTAGTTGGTTAAATGGAAAAATGCCGTTTGTAGTTTGTACCTGTGCTTTTGGAATGGGGATAAATAAAAGTAATGTTAGATGGGTGATTCATTTTCATGCACCACATTTATTATCGGAATATGTGCAGGAAATTGGACGTGCGGGAAGAGATGGAAAACCAGCGGAAGCATTAACTTTAATTAGTGAACCGACGGGATTTTTAGATGCTGAAGATAAGCAAAGACAGCAGTTTTTTGAACAACAAATGTTTAACCAACAACAAAAAGCCCAACAATTAGCGAAAAAGTTACCAAAACAGGGAGAAGTAACATCTGTAATTAAACAATTTCCTGATGGTGCAACGGCGCTTTCTTTACTTCATAGTAGTGGACAATTGCAATGGCTTGATCCTTTTCATTATGCGATTTCTGCAAAGTCGGTAAATCAGCCAAAAATGCAATTACAAGCTGCTAAACAAATGGGTGAATATCTGAATACTAAAAAGTGTCGTTGGCAGTTTTTGTTAAATGCTTTTGGTTTTGGTAAAGAAGCTGAAAATTGGCGTTGTGGACATTGTGATAATTGTCGAATTTGATTTGTGTGTACATTGTACGCCTAAAATGCTATAATCTGAATTTAGGATGTTCGCTAAATCGCCAAGATGTTGGAAACCACTTCACCCAAAGACAGTAGAGTTGATTTGAGGGTTACACAAGAGCAAAAAGAACTCTTAGAACAAGCCGCAGCCCTTAAAGGAGTTTCCTTGAGTGCTTATACCCTTTCTTATTTGCTTCCCATTGCTAGACAAGAAATAGATGCCCATGAAAGGCTGGTTTTATCAAGTCGGGATAGGGACTTATTTATGTCTATCATGGAAAATCCCCCAGAACTCAAGGGAAAACTAAAAAGCACTCTGAAAAAGTTTAGGGATAAATATGACAAATAGTGAAGGGAGATGGAATTTTTTACCTATTGAGAAGAAATATAAAAAGGATTCCTTTGACTGTGGTTATAAAGTTCTCAATGATTACCTAAAAAAATATGCTCGACAAAACCATCAAAAAGGCATTGCTAAAACCTTTGTTGCTCTGAGAGAATCAGGTGGAATCAAAGTTGATGGTTACTATACACTTAGCGCGAGTATTATTGAGTATGAGTCTTTGCCTGAATCTTACCAAAAAAGGATGCCTGCTTATCCGATTCCTGCTACTTTAATTGGTAAATTGGCTGTGGATAATTCTGTAAAGGGACAAGGTTTAGGGGGAGAACTTTTAGCCGATGCGTTATATCGAATTGTTCGCGCTGCTCAAGAAATTGGTATTTTTGCAGTGAGAGTTGATGCTATAGATTTACAAGCTAAGGAATTTTATCTTAAACATGAGTTTATTCCTTTTTTAGATCGGGCATTATCTCTTTTTTTACCTGTAGAAACAATTGCTAAAGAGTTTGATTATTAAATTTAAAATATAATTATTATTCCGTAATTTCATGCTTTTTACCCTTAAATTCCTCAAATATGGCGCGATGGGACGAATAACCAAATTCATCATCACGCTCTGTGTATTGTTGAATCCAACTGTTTAAAAAATCAAAAGTTTCTGCTTGTGCTTGCGGTGATTTAAATTTGTGCGGTTCCCAAGGGCGATTTTGGTTATTTTCAAGACATTGAACAATACCGGGATTGAGAAAATAGATTTCAGAGGCAAATTCAACAGCAATTTTAATTAGCGTACTGTAACAACCTTCAATTATCCAAGCAGTATTATTTTCTATGAAATCTCGCAGATCATTAGCCACATCTTCCTGATCACGTCTGATGGCAATTTGATTTGGTTCCCAGACAATAGTATCCAAATCAAGAATAGGAATATTTAACTCTTCTGCCAATTTCTTGGCAAGCGTGCTTTTTCCAGAACCAGAATTACCAAATATTATAATTCTATACATTGTCTTGTCATCTGTGGTCTATTTAAAATTATCAAGAGCGGGGAAACCCCGCCCCTACATTAAAACTGCTGTAAAAAGCGCAAATCGCTATTATACAAACGGCGAATATCATCTATTTGATGTAAAACCATCGCAAAACGTTCTACACCAAAACCGGCTGCAAAACCACTATAAATCTCTGGATCATAACCCACAGATTTAAGTACATTTGGGTCAACCATACCGCAACCCATCACCTCTAACCAGCGTCCATTCCACTGTAAATCTACCTCAGCAGAAGGTTCAGTAAAAGGAAAATAACTAGCGCGGAAACGAATTGGTAAATCACCAAACATCGCTTGCAAAAATATCTTCACAGTACCTTTCAAATCTGTAAAAGTTAGCCCCTCATCAACAGCTAACAATTCAATTTGATGGAAAACAGCCGAGTGAGTTGCATCTACATCATCTCTTCGGTAAACTCGACCAGGAGCGACAATTTTAATCGGTGGTTCTTCTTTCTCCATGTAGCGAATTTGCACCGAGGAGGTATGAGTCCGCAGCAAATTACCATCTGGTAAATAGAAAGTATCCTGCATATCACGGGCTGGATGGTCTTGAGGAGTGTTAAGAGCCTCAAAATTGTAGTAATCTGTTTCCATCTCTGACCCTTGTGCTACGGTGTAGCCCATACCGACAAAGATATCTAAAGCTTGATCAATGATACCATTGAGGGGATGAATACGACCTTGGGGGCGATAAATACCCGGCATTGTCACATCTAAAGTTTCAGCCTCTAGCTGTGCTTGAATTTGAGCAGATTCTAAAGCGGTGCGTTGCTGGTCAAGACTGTTTTGTAAAGCTTCTTTAACTGTATTGGCGATCGCGCCAATTTTGGGACGTTCCTCCGCACTCATTTGTCCCATGCTGCGTAACAGCGCCCCTAATTGCCCTTTTTTGCCCAAATAGTTAACTCGCAGTTCTTCCAGGCGTTCCAGGGTATCAGCAGATGCGATCGCTGTTTCTCCTTCCTGCCGCAATGCTAAAAGTTGATCCTCTAAATTGCTAGTCATTCGTTATTAGTTATGAGTCAGGGGTCAGTAGTCAGTGGTTAGTGGTCAGTGGCAAAATACAAACAACCAACAACTGACGAAGGACAATTAACCTTAGCAATGTGCCATTAACGAGTCAACGGCAAAAGTTAAAACATCTCCTCTGTTTACCAGTTTAGAAGCTGATCAAGCATGACAAATGTTTTTCTTGCCTGTGTGACCAAAAACACTGACAACAGACTCAGAACTAATTATTAATGACCAATAACCACCAACTAATGACCAAAGACTAATGACCAATGACAGATGAAATTACTAATTAGCAACGATGACGGCATTTCCGCTTTGGGTATCCGCACCTTAGCCAACACCCTAGCCGAAGCAGGCCATGATGTGAGTGTAGTTTGTCCAGATCGAGAGCGATCGGCAACGGGACACGGATTAACACTACATCAACCAATTCGCGCTGAAATGGTTGAAGCCCTTTTTCATCCTGCTATCAATGCTTGGGCTTGTGACGGTACACCCTCCGATTGTGTAAAATTGGCTTTGTGGGCTTTACTAGATTCTCCTCCTGACTTGGTATTATCTGGAATTAACCAAGGTGCCAATTTAGGGACAGAAATTCTTTACTCTGGAACTGTATCAGCCGCAATGGAAGGTATGATTGAAGGGATTCCCAGCATTGCCTTCAGTCTGACCAGTCATACTCACAAAGACTTTGAACCAGCTGCAAAATTTGCCAAACTCCTAGTTGACCACCTGGCAACAGAACCCATACCAGAGTTAATGTTACTTAACGTCAACATTCCCCCGATTTCCTGGCAAGAAATTGCTGGTGTCACTCTTACCCGTCAGGGAGTGCGTCGTTATGTTGATGTTTTCGACAAGCGAGTTGACCCCCGTGGAAAAACTTATTACTGGTTAACTGGAGAAGTTTTAGAAGATGTGGAACCACCGCCAGGGTTAAATGTACCCCCAAATATTCCCATCGACGTAGAAGTTATCCGTAAAAACTTCATCAGTATCACTCCTTTGCAATACAATCTTACTTATGCCAACGGACTGCATAAATTGTCTACATGGAAATTTAAATTCCCGTAAATTTTTCTGTATTTATTAAGACTTTAGTCTAAATTCAAACCATGTCCGCACAATTTACGCTATAAATTTAGGAGCTATATTGGGATAACTGAATACACATAAAATATGGTGCATTGTAGAGTTATACATCCCATTACTTCACACGGAATATAGTAAAGTATGCTTTTTTACTATTTTGCCTTTTATAATCAAGATGGTAAGACAGCATAAACTAGAAAAATAAGCAGCATTTTTTTTTGATTTATCGCCCGCTCAGTCCAGCAACCAACACCCATGTCTAGGATAGAGAATCAATTTACAGTGCAGTTTTGGGGCGTTAGGGGTAGCATCCCCTGTCCAGGTCCACACACCGTCCGTTATGGAGGTAATACCCCTTGCGTTGCCATGCAAGTGGGCGGTAAACATTTGATTTTTGATTGTGGTACGGGAGTTCACGTTTTGGGACAATCTTTATTGTCCCAAATGCCTGTAGAGGGTCATATCTTCTTCACTCACTCCCACTGGGACCATATGCAGGGGTTTCCATTCTTTACCCCGGCTTTTATCAAAGGTAATAAATTTAATATCTACGGTGCGATCGCCCCGGATGGATCAACTATTGAGCAACGTCTCAATGATCAGATGCTTCATCCCAATTTTCCTGTACCCTTACAGATTATGCAGGCTAAATTGAGTTTTTACACTGTTGCAGCGGGGCAACCAATTCACATCGACGACATTATCATAGAAACGGCACATTTAAACCATCCAGGTGAAGCCGTAGGATATCGAGTTAACTGGCGTGGTGGTTCTGCTGTCTACATCACCGATACAGAACATTTTCCCGATAGGTTGGATGAAAATATCCTGTGGCTATCACGCAATGCCGATATCTTGATTTACGATTCCACCTACACTGACGACGAATACTATTCAGCCAAATCACCAAAAATTGGTTGGGGACATTCTACTTGGCAAGAAGCTGTCAAAATAGCCCAAGCAGCCAACGTCAAAACCCTGGCAATTTACCACCATGATCCCGCCCACAACGATGATTTTTTAGATAATGTCGGCAAACAAGCCTATGAAAAATTTTCTGGTGCGATCATGGCACGGGAGGGATTAGTGCTTGAGGTTCCTGTCTTAGAGCCTGTATCCGAATCCTTTCCTGTCATTAAGACATAACAATCGTCCGTCTGGACACCGGAAAAAATGCGAATAAATCTACCGCAACGCAAAAGATAAAATTCCTCACTGCTTTCAAAGCATATAAATTTTTGGAGTAAGCGCCCGTGAAGTTGCGCTGATTATTTTAATTGTAGAGGTGTTTCCGGAAAAGTCTCTCAAGAAACATAAGTGACAAGTGTTTCTTTAACAGTTTCTAGCATCCCGGACTATCTTCTAAAAGCCAGTGACTAGACATCTGTGATTTTAGATTAGATTGGTGATCAGAGAAGCTTACAGCGCCATAGCCTGTCTGTTGGTGAGGTGGAACTGGTAAATTAGCTTTTTAACTTTACCTGCTGACAAAAAAGCCTCTCTGAGCCTCTCAGAAGGCTGAAGGACTGAGGTTGGCAAACGCTGATAGCTACAATAAACCTAAAATCCCAAAATCCAAGATGCTCAATTTGTCTCAAAATGGATGTTCTGTGTGGGTTGCTGCTTCGACTGAACGGCTACTAACACCAACCGCTGTTGCTCTTGGCAAATTTGATGGTGTTCATCTTGGTCATCAGAGAGTTATTCAACCAGTTTTGCATACAGCAGGGAGTGAAGATGGGCGGGGAGATAGGGAGATGGGGAGATGGGGAAATGGGGAAAGATTACCAGAAGACTTTCCTTATCATCCTACTCAATCATCAACTTTGCCATCATCCCCAGAACATACATACTCCACAGTTGTCACCTTTGATCCCCATCCACAGGAGTTTTTTACCGGACAACCCCGCGCTTTGTTAACACCGCTGGATGAAAAGGTTGAACAATTGCGATCGCTTGGGGTAGAACAACTGGTATTATTACCCTTCGACAAAGAACTATCTGCCCTATCACCCCAAGATTTCGTAGAAAAAATTCTTGTCCAACAACTGCAATGTCAAAAAATCAGCGTTGGAGAAGATTTCTGTTTTGGTAAAAAACGCATGGGTACTGCTAAGGATTTGCAAATACTCGCTGCCAAGTTCAATATACCCGTAACCATTGTTCCCATCGAAACTGATACAGGCGGTTTACCTAATAAAACTGATTGCATCAACACTGATCCCACAGATGACAGTCGTATTAGCACTTCATTGATTCGCCAAACTTTAGAAGCAGGCGATATTCCTAGAGCCAACCGCCTACTAGGAAGGCCTTACAACCTTACTGGTGTGGTTATACCTGGACAAAAATTAGGTAGAACTATTGGCTTTCCTACGGCCAACCTGCAACTAGCAAAAGACAAATTTTTACCCCGTCAAGGGGTCTACGCTGTACGGGTTTTCATTCACAATGGAACGCCAGATACTTCTCCTATTCAAAACTTAGGCGTGATGAATATTGGCAACCGCCCCACTGTCAACGGGACTTATGCAGCAGTAGAAGTGCATTTGTTGGATTGGTCTGGTGATTTGTACGGTAAACAACTAATTGTGCAGTTAGTAAAATTTTTACGCCCCGAACAAAAATTTCCTGAGCTAGAAGCCCTGAAAACCCAAATTCAACTTGACTGCACCGTAGCTAGAGAATTTTTCAAGAGTGCATACTGAATTTGGATGATTACCTGGGAACACTGTATATATTGGTGATTGGTGATTGGGAAAAATCTTTTCCTCCCCAATCCCCAGTCCCCAGTCCCCAATCCCTAATCCCCAGTGAGCATGAGAGAAAAAATTGACGCTTTAACACAAAATCTGGCTCGTACCATTGTCGGTAAAAATGAAGCAGTACGCTTAGTATTAGTTGCTTTGCTTGGTGGTGGTCATGCCTTGTTAGAAGATGTGCCTGGTGTTGGTAAAACCCTGCTGGCTAAATCTTTAGCACGCTCTGTAGATGGCAAATTTCAAAGGTTACAATGTACCCCCGATTTACTACCAACAGACATCACTGGTACTAACATTTGGAACCCCAAAAGCGGCGAATTTTCTTTTATGCCGGGTCCTGTATTTGCCAATGTGCTACTAACTGACGAAATTAACCGCGCTACCCCCCGTACTCAGTCAGCTTTGTTGGAAGTGATGGAAGAACATCAGGTAACAGTTGATGGTGTATCGCGTTCAGTTCCTCAACCTTTCTTTGTAATTGCTACTCAAAACCCCATCGAATACCAAGGTACATTTCCTTTACCAGAAGCACAGATGGATCGGTTTATGCTCTCCTTGAGTTTAGGCTATCCTTCCGAGTCAGAAGAACTACAAATGCTGCAAAATCTCCAAGAGGGTTTGCAAGTTACTGATTTACAGCCTTGTATTACTTTGGCAGAAATAGCCCAGTTACGCCAACTCTGCTCACAGGTAAAAGTGGAAACATCTTTACAACAATATATTTTGGAATTAGTACGGACAACCCGACAGGATGAGGAAATTACTCTCGGCGCTAGTCCTCGTGGTACTGTGGCATTACAAAAAGCTGCTCAAGCATTAGCTTTTATCTTGGGTAGAAATTATGTTATACCCGATGATGTGAAGTTTTTAGCACCTTATGTTTTAAGCCATCGTTTAATTCCTAGAGGGGGAAGGAATGCTAAAACTATAGTTGATCGAATATTGCGATCGGTTGCTATTCCTTAAAGGTGACAGGTGACAGGTGACAGGTGACAGGTGACAGAGGTAAAAGTGGGTTTTTGTATAGTCACATCTTGCGCCTGTTACAACTATAATAAATTTATTAGATAAAACGATAGTTTATAATCATGCAGAAAATTATTATTAAAAATTTCGCTGCTATTGAATATGCAGAGATTGAAATTAAAAAAGTATTAGTTTTAATTGGTGAACAAGCAAGCGGTAAAAGCACAATTGCCAAGCTAATTTACTTTTTTCAATCACTAAGAGATGATTTGTTTAGTCAAATTTATCAGGATACACAAAAGGATTATTTTGATATTACTTCTGACCTGATATTTCCTATAAGAGAAAAATTTTACGATTTTTTCGGTTCTACATTTCATCTGCCTGATTTTGAAATAGAATTTTATTATAGTGTTGAAAATGATAAATATTTAAAATTAAGCCTTGATCGTCGGAAAAAACTTTATGCTGAATTTTTGAATCAAAATTTTTTGAATGAAGATTTTAAATCTTCTGCGAGTAGGATGAAAAAGCTTTTTCAACAGGGTCTAAATACAAATAATAATATTTATGATCAATTGACTTATGAGCAAAATAAAATTTACTATGCTAAAAGGCTTTCTATATTATTAAATGAATTATTTGAAAGCTATCATACAGATCAATTATTTGTAATTGCTGGTAGGAATGCGACAGTAAGTTATTCTGATTTATTTGGCAAATATTTATTTGCCAGTCTTCAGAACAGTGTAGAGGGAAATAGAAAAAAATCGTTTCGACAGAAGGAACAAACCATAGATGAAACCTTAATGTTAAAATTTATAGAAAGAGTTGGAAAAATTACAGAGCAATTAAAGAAATTTGGCAATGGCAATTTTGAGGGGTTAATTGAAACTTATGCAGACGACGAAAATATAAAACAAAAATTATATGGAATCAAAAACCGAATATATGAAATCCTAAAAGGTGAATACAGGATTGATAATTGGGGAGAAAAAATTGTATTTAATACTCAAAAAGGAGAGTATGTTCATATTGCTAATGCTTCATCAGGACAGCAAGAGTCTATCAGGATTTTACAAGATATTTTCCTGAATATTCTAAATGATGCCAAGGTATTAAGAATAATAGAAGAACCAGAAGCACATTTATTTCCTGTTGCCCAAAAGCGACTGATTGAGTTATTATCTTTCATGATTAATCAAAATGATGATAATCAACTTATAATTACCACCCATAGTCCTTATGTACTTACAGTTTTCAATAATCTCCTATTTGCCAACAGAGTGGTTGAAAAAAATCCCGCAGCAGAAGCTGAAGTAGCAGAAATAATCCCTAAAGATTGTTGGTTAAAAGCTAATGATTTTTCAGCTTATTCATTAGGTAATCAATCTGTTTCAGAAACAACGAATTATTGTGAATCAATTTTTAATACTGAGAAAGGTACTATTCAACAAAATTACTTGGATACTGTTTCCGAAATGTTGGGTGGTGATTTTCAGACTTTGTACAGTATCCACGCTAGAACTTTTAAAAGAAGATGAGCAAATTTGAAGATATTAAAGAACTTCTATCAAATACTTTCCATAAGTTCCCTGATATTCTACAAATAGAATTGAGAGAAGAGTTTTCAGTCACAGACTATAAAGGACAATCTTTTATCATTGCCAGTATTGACTTCGATGATAATACATTTACTATTAAATTTAAAGGTACTGAAACTATTGTAGAAGGATTTGATGGCAATAAATTATTTACTGTCAGCAATGCTACGAGGGTTGCTTTTATTCCTATAGATGGTAAACAGGGACTTCTAGGATTTGGTGCTTCTCATTGCGATTTTGTATTTTTTGATGACAGTTATTTTTGTTTCGTAGAGTTCAAATTAAATGCAACCAGTACAGAAGCAAGAGCTATACATAAGAACAGGGAAGAAGCTATTAAGCAATTAACAAACACTATTAGTTTATTTAACTTTAAATTAAATAGAAACTACGCCGAGTTAATTCTAGAAGCTTATGTTTGCACTCCTAAATTTTACCCTAGATTTGATTCAAGTTGGCAAGCATTAGCGATAGAGTTTGTAGAAGAATATTATGGGATTGAACTTTTTGAAAGAAATTATAAAAACTGTAAATAACACATCGTGTAAAAAAATAGAATTGCCCAAATCTGTATTAACCTAATTTCCTAACTGCTAGTTAAATTTGGATAAATAAAATATAATGAAGAAATATAGCACTTTGCATATCTATTAGGTACAATAACCAACAAGCTTTGTAAAATAAGAGTTTTCAAAATTAACCTGCTGTAAATTACTCAACAGTAAAAATTACATTATGAATACCCAATTAGTTGAATCTATCGCTCAAATCATCCTCTCTTTATCTCCAGCAGAAAGACAGCTTTTAGAAAGTAAAGTTAATCATGTCAAATCATCTTCACTATCGGTCAATTCAACACAACAAGATATCTCAGATTTAGAACAAAGGTTAAAGAAATTTGAGACAAAATATAAAATGCCTTCTAGCGAATTCTATCAAAAATTTCAAGCAGGAAAATTAGGAGATGAAATAGATTTTTTTGAATGGAGTGTATTTTATGAAATGTGGGCAAATGCTCAACAACATATTCACAATAATAATTTAATTTAAAATAATAGCATAGTTAACCGATGGAATTACAAGATTATATTAATACGGTTAAAATTAAGCTGGCAACAAGTCGCATCATTATCAAAATCTCAATCGTGGAAGAAAAAACTTTATTTGAACGGGGATATTTTAGAGCTAGATTAACTTTAGTAAATAATGATTTTTTAGAAATAGCAGAATCCTTTACTATTATTAACGGACATTTTGTCACCCTGGGTTATCGTTATCAGTGGATGGATGAAGAAAAGCAAAATTTAAGAAAACGCTGGGATAATGTGCAACATTTTCCAAATTTACCTAATTTTCCACATCATGTTCATATAATAGAAGAATCTAATGTAGAAGCTAGTGACTCTCGTAATATTCTGGAATTAATTGAACTTATTGAACAACAATTAATTTAAGCTAAGTAAATTAAAAAAATAAACACTGATAATAAATTATCAATTACGCAAACAACTGTTATAAAATGTATATAAAGTATAGGAAATACCAGATACCTAAATTTCAGAAATTAAACTAATGGCTAGTTTATTAAAACACAAATCATCCCACAAAAAACTCAAACGCCAACTCCTGATAGTCATGCTGATTATTTTCGGTTGGAGTGTAGCTATAGGATTTATACTAGGTTTAGCCACCAGCACCCAAGCAGCTAACCCCTCTTCCTCAGTTGGCACTGTTGATGTAGTACCCGCACAATACCAATTAGGACAAGAATTATACAGGGAAAACTGCTCAAGTTGCCATATTGCCTTACCGCCGGCAGTATTTCCCACCCAAACTTGGAAAAATCTTCTGGAAGACTCCCAGCATTATGGTACACAGATTAAGCCTTTAGTCAATCCACAACGCATTTTAGTGTGGAACTATATTTCTACCTTCTCCCGTGTGCAACTTCAAGACGAAGAAACACCCTATCGTCTCAATAGATCCCGTTATTTCCGAGCTTTGCATCCTGGTGTAGAATTACCAAACCCTTTGAAAATGGACAGTTGTGTTAGTTGCCATCATGGTGCGAATGATTATAATTTCCGCAGCCTGACACCAGAGTGGGAAAAATAAATTGGTAATTGGAAACAAGGGAACAGGGAACAGGGAACAGGGAACAGGTAAAGAATTTTCTCCCCATCTCCTCATCTCCCTAGTCCCCAGTCCCCAGTCACCTGTTCTGGTGGCAAAATGATACTATTAAGGAAGTTTAACTTTAAAATATAAGTTAAAACCAATCACATACTCAGGTGATCGGTTAATTTTCATTGCGTTGTTGAGTTAATTCTCATTTTCTACCCATCCACAACCAAAACGGCTGGGTTGAGTTAAGTGTCTATAATTATATAGCTATTAGCTAAACCTTTAATTCCCATCCCCCTTGATTTAGTTCCATAAACTGCCATGCTAAAATTTCTGTTGGGCGATCCCAACGCTCGTAAACTTAAAAAATACCAGCCTTACATTACAGAAATTAACCTCTTAGAGGAAGACATTAAAGCACTCTCTGATGATGAGTTAAAAGGTAAAACCGCTGAATTTAGACAACGACTGGCTAAAGGTGAAAGTCTGGATGATATTTTACCAGAGGCTTTTGCTGTTGTCAGGGAATCAGGACGGCGTGTGTTAGGTTTGAGACACTTTGATGTGCAATTATTAGGTGGGGTGATTCTCCACTCTGGACAAATTGCCGAAATGAAAACTGGTGAAGGTAAAACCTTGGTGGCTACCTTACCGAGTTATTTAAATGCCCTGACAGGTAAAGGTGTTCACGTTATCACCGTTAATGATTACCTGGCACGTCGGGACGCAGAATGGATGGGTCAGGTGCATCGGTTCTTGGGTTTAAGTGTGGGGCTGATTCAAGCCACCATGAGTCCGACGGAACGCAAGAAAAACTATGACTGTGATATTACTTATGTAACTAACAGTGAAATTGGTTTTGACTACCTACGGGATAATATGGCTACCTCTATGGCTGAGGTGGTGCAACGTCCGTTTAATTATTGTGTTATTGACGAAGTAGATTCGATTTTAGTTGATGAAGCCCGGACTCCGTTAATTATTTCTGGTCAGGTGGAAAGACCGACAGAAAAATACCTGCAAGCGGCAGAAATTGCCTTCACACTCAAAAAAGATGAACATTACGAAGTTAATGAAAAGGATCGTAATGTTCTCTTAACTGATGAAGGTTTTGCAGAAGCAGAAAATCTGTTGGGTGTGACAGATTTATTTGACCCGGAAAATCCTTGGGCGCATTTTGTCTTTAATGCGATTAAGGCTAAGGAGTTGTTCCTCAAGGATGTAAATTATATTGTCCGCAATGATGAAGTTGTGATTGTGGATGAATTTACAGGTCGGGTACTACCGGGACGACGCTGGAGTGATGGTTTACACCAAGCTATTGAAGCAAAGGAACACGTAGACATTCAGCCAGAAACTCAAACTTTGGCAACTATTACCTATCAAAACCTGTTTTTGCTGTATCCCAAGTTGGGGGGGATGACAGGAACAGCAAAGACGGAAGAAGTGGAGTTTGAGAAGATTTACAAACTCGAAGTGACGATTATTCCTACCAACCGGGTGAGAAGACGGGAAGACTTGTCTGATATGGTGTTTAAGACCGAACCTGGAAAATGGCAAGCGATCGCTAGAGAATGTGCGGAAATGCACGAAAATGGTAGACCTGTGTTAGTGGGTACAACCAGTGTCGAAAAATCCGAACTTCTTAGCCGACTCCTCAAGGAAATAAATATTCCCCACGAGTTACTTAACGCTAGACCGGAAAACGTAGAACGGGAAGCGGAAATTGTCGCCCAAGCGGGACGCAGAGGTGCTGTAACTATCGCCACCAACATGGCGGGACGGGGTACAGACATCATCCTGGGTGGTAACTCCGAATATATGGCGCGGTTGAAGTTGCGGGAATATTTTATGCCCCGTATCGTTAGTCCAGAAGATGAAGATACCTTTGGTATGCAAAGGGCTTCGGGACTACCAACTGGTCATGGTGGTGGACAGGGTTTTGTTCCTGGTAAAAAGGTGAAAACTTGGCGGGCTTCCCCGGAAATTTTCCCCACTCAGTTGTCAAAGGAGACTGAACAGCTATTAAAAGAAGCTGTGGAAGTGGCGGTGAAGGAGTACGGTGAACGCAGTTTACCGGAGTTGGAAGCGGAAGACAAGATCGCTGTAGCAGCGGAAAAAGCGCCTACAGATGATCCTGTAATTCAGAAGTTACGGTCAGCTTACCAGCGGATTAAGCAGGAGTATGAAGAGTTTACCAGCAGTGAACATGATGATGTGGTAAGCAGAGGCGGTTTACACGTGATTGGTACAGAACGCCATGAATCACGGCGGATTGATAACCAGTTACGCGGACGGGCGGGAAGACAAGGCGACCCCGGAACGACAAGGTTCTTCCTCAGTTTAGAGGATAACCTATTGCGGATCTTTGGGGGCGATCGCGTTGCAGGTTTAATGAATGCGTTCCAAGTAGAGGAAGATATGCCTATTGAGTCGGGTATGTTAACTCGCAGTTTGGAAGGCGCACAGAAAAAGGTCGAGACTTATTACTACGACATCCGTAAACAGGTGTTTGAGTATGACGAGGTGATGAATAACCAACGTCGTGCTATCTATGCGGAACGTCGGCGGGTGTTGGAAGGTCAAGATTTGAAGGAACAGGTAATTAAATACGCTGAAAAAACGATGGACGACATCGTTGATTATTACATCAACCCTGATTTACCTTCGGAAGAATGGGAGTTAGAAAAGTTGGTGGATAAGGTGAAGGAGTTTGTTTACCTATTGGCTGATATGCAGTCTAGTCAGTTGGAGGATATGGGAGTACCGGAAATTAAGGCTTTCCTCCATGAACAAGCGCGTATTGCCTATGATATGAAGGAAGCGCAAATCGACCAAATTCAACCGGGTTTGATGCGTCAAGCTGAACGGTTCTTTATTCTTCAACGCATAGATACTTTGTGGCGAGAACATCTGCAACAAATGGATGCTTTGCGTGAGTCGGTTGGTTTGCGTGGTTATGGTCAAAAAGACCCGCTGATTGAGTATAAGAGTGAGGGTTATGAGTTGTTCTTGGATATGATGGTGAATATCCGCCGTGATGTGGTTTATTCGCTATTTATGTTCCAGCCTCAACCTCAGCCTACTGTGCAGACTTCTGAGATGGTTTAGGTTTTTTTTCACGCAGAGACGCAGAGGCGCAGAGAGTCGTTTTCTGCGTCTTTTGTTTTAGGGGGAGGATATGAAAAGCTCACGCAAAGCCGCAAAGGCGCAAAGGAAGGAAGAGATTTGAGTTAGGATAACTTGAGTTTATGATTATCTAATGAAGTTTTTTAAAGCTTATTCTTAAACTATATGGGAAATATAACTATAAATCAACATTATGTACCTCAATTCCTTTTAAGGAACTTTGGCTGGAAGGCAAAGAAAGGAATATTTAGAATCAATATTTTTGATACAAAAAACTGTAGTGTTAGACATAATCAGAACATTGCAAAAGTGTTTTCACAAAATTTCTTCTATGATCAAGATAATTCAATTGAAAAATTTTTAAGTGAGATTGAAACACCAACATCAATATTATTTGAGCAAATTATTAATGGAAACTTTAAGAGTTTAGAAAATGAAGATAATAAGTCATTAATAATGGTATTTATTTCATCTCTACTGCAACGAACACCAAGCGCATTAGAGAAAGCAAACGAATTTATTAATACAAATTTAAATCAGGGAATAGTAAGACAATTACTTAGCTTAAATGGGTATGATCCAAATGAGGCTAATAACGGTTATTTTGAATTTCCTCAGCTAGTCTCAGATATTACTCTAGAAGGAGTCATAAATTCTATACTGATCAAAGATTTAAGCTTTCAAATTATCAAGAATGAAACCAACTTAGAATTTTGCATATCAGACCATCCTGTTTTTGCTTACAATTGGCTATACAGAGATTTAGACCATCCATCTGTTACTGGCATTACTGCAAAAGGGTTTCAGATTTTTCTGCCATTGTCACCAAGTATTACACTGTGTTTATATGATTCTCATGTATATAAATATGGGCAAAAAAACCAATTAATAACTCATATTGACAATGTTAATGATATAGCAATTATGAATTCATTTCAAATTATAAATTCGTACTCAATAATAGGATTTAATTCCATAACCACTGAATCACATTTAAAGCAATTGTATGAAAGAAACAAGAAAATTCAACTTTATAAACATGAAAATACTATTTTTGATTATAGAGAGACTGAAGAAGGACAAATTAGATATAAAACTCTTAATTTTACACGACAAACAAAACTGAAAAAGATGCCCTCATTTATAAGTATAAAGAGGAAAGCTAAAATTGACAATAATTCATTCTCTTACAGAAATCCCGAACTGATTAATCAGTACCTAGCAGTTAATAAATTACACAAAAATAATACATTTTAAGTTTTAATGTAGTGGCGACTTTAAAATCTTTCAGTAAATATTTATTTTAATTTTGTAGTAACACACCTCTCTAAAAGTTTGTTTGTCTCTCCAATTAAATTATAACTAATAATACGTGCTGTTATCGCCCCATCTAAATTATCAGCAAAATATGAAGAATGGGCATCTTCAGCAGCGATAACCATTGCCATATCTGATTGACCCATATTTCTTAAAGTTAGTTCAGTTCCATTTGCATCTTGCCAAACATACTGGTCACAAAATAATAAATCACAACTTATTTCCTTTTCTATAGCAGCTTTTAAAGGATAAGCAATTAAATCAGATGAATGGATAATATTTACCCATCTGAGTTTATAAGCATTACCATAATTTTTACTACTAGATTTATCTATAATAGAAAAATCAATATCTAGCATCTCTTTGAGGAACAACAAAGGAGAACCTAATGTAGTAATGCTGACTAAATCTAGTTTGTTTAGTTTATCTCGAAACTGTAAAACGGTGTCATCATTAGAAATAACATCTGAAAAAAGAATATCCCAAAGAATTAAACTACCTAAAGAATGAGCAATGAAATGAATTTGAGTTTCTTCAAGGTGGTCTTGGATAAATTGATTAAATTCCTCAAAAATCTGTTTACGAATAATTTGACCACGTTTAGGATTTTGATAAATTAAAAAATCTCCTAGAAAATTACTAATTAATTCCTTTCTTCTAGACCTATATCTGTAAATATCATCGTGCCAAGATTTATATTCTGGATGTTGCTGACAAGCTCTTGAATAATCTTTATCTATATAATCAATAAGTTGATGTTTCTTGTGGTTGAATAAATTTCCCCAAAAACTTGAATAAAAATATAGTGAAGTATCAACTTTTGTTTTACGAACATCCTTTTTGATATTTTTTATAAGTACATCAGCATAGGTAGACTTTTTTGTACTGACACCGTGAATAAAGAAGACGAGCATAGTAAAAGCAGCTTATTAAATATTATTCAATCATAATAAAACATCATCGCCGTTTTCTGCCATTTCTATAAATGCTTTTTCCCAACCCTTTCTTACTTGTTTAACTGGGCGAATAATGAAATGATTTCCTTGAACTTCTATTTCTAATTCTGAAGGAGTTCCGCTTTGTTCTAACAGTGTTTTAGGAATAAAAACACCTTGCGAATCTCCGATTTTGACTATTTGGGTTTTAACAGCTTTGCCCGTTGTATGTGATTGAGTAAATATATTCACAATTGTATCACAAAAATATTATAGTCATGTTATGCTATAAAAGTGTATGGAGAAAAGATCCATGACTACTTTAGTGAAAGAATTATTAAGCACATTTGATAGTTTACCAGAATCAGAAAGACTAGAAATAGCTATGGAGATTTTGAAACGGGTTACAAATTTAGACTTTCCACCTTTATCCGATGACGATTTAGTGTGGAATGCTGAAGAAATTTTTTTAGAATTAGATCAACAAGAAACAGATTATGAGTACCCCTAGACGTGGAGAAGTTTGGCTTGTTGATCTGGGTTACACCGCAAAAGTCAGACCAACAGTATTTCAAAATTCAAGGAAGAAATATTATGAATGTATCTGTTACTGACCAAATTATTGAACAATTAAAAATCATGCCTCAAGACTTGCAATATCAAGTCCTAGAATTTGCCCGCAATTTGACAAATTCAAACATCAAAGGTGTTCCCGGTAAAGAATTACTAAAGTTTGCAGGTTCAATACCCAAAGAAGATTTACAGCTAATGAGTGAAGCAATAAAACAAGATTGTGAAAAGGTTGACTTTGATGAATGGTAGATACTTGCTCGATACTAATATCATTATTGCTTTCTTCGCTGATGAAATAGCAGTCAAGAACAAACTTTCACAAGCAACTGAAGTTTTCATTCCCAGTATTGCAGTAGGGGAATTGTTTTATGGTGCTAGAAAATCGGGACGTTCAAAAGAGAATATAGAACGTATTGAAGAATTTATCGCTAAAAATACTGTGCTTGAATGTAATACAGAAACATCTCGAATATACGGTGAAATCAAAAATCAGCTACGTTTGAAAGGTCGTCCCTTACCTGAAAATGATATTTGGATTGCCGCAATAAGTCTTCAATATAATCTAATTTTAGTTACACGCGATGCTCATTTTCAGGAAGTTGAAAATTTACAAACAGTTTCTTGGATATAGCACGCAAATTAGCAATATTGTAAGTAATAATCATGACAGAAAATAAAGACTAGCTGAACGAAAAAAACTAAATTCAAAATAGTAAGCACAATTCAATTTAATAAATGCTAAATTTAATCCAAACAACGGCATCCCCACCTGCTTAACGCTAGAGATGGGGACACAATAATTAAATGATTACCTTAACGAGATGGATTACCCTGATTAGGACTACCCGCTACATTATCCTCACCAGGTGCTTCTGGTTTAGCAGTTTCTTTAGCACCACTTTGTTCTGCATCACCAGTTTTGCGAATATCTGAATCAAGGGGAGTTTGATAACCACCAGAAGCTGCTGGTGTACTTTGTTGCTGTTCAGATTTTTTTTGTTGTTTGTTACTTTTTGTACTCATGAGTAAACTCCAATTAATTTAAACATCATTTTAGTCAGTTAAGACGTGCAAATTTATCTATCTATAATCTAGTTATTGTGGATTTATTTATCTGTCTTAAGTATTGTTTTTAATTTCATGACTTAATACTTACAGGAATAGACAAAATCGCCAAATTGATCTGTGATTCATGAAAATACGTGATTTATAATTACTTAATTTACCCAGTTTTATGGTAAAAATTAAATTGACCCAAAAAAAACATCAATATTAATAATGAGTCTAATTTGGCAAGTTGATTTTTATCGCAGTCCTCAAAAGGATGCAACCGGACAGGTATTATGGGAGTTGTTGATTTGTGATGCAATTCGCAGCTTTGAGTATGTCGCTACCTGTCCCCAGTCACAAGCAAATTCAAATTGGCTGACAGAACAGTTTAAATTAGCAGCTAAGGAAAAGTTACCTGATGTCATTCAGGTTTTTCGTCCTCAGTCTTTGAGTTTAATTACCGCTGCGGGAAATAACTTAGGTATTAATGTTGAAGCTACCCGTCACACTTTGGCGTTAAAACAATGGTTGGAAGAAAAGCAATATCCTACAGTCATTGATAAACCACCTCCAACACCTTTACCAGAAAATCTCTGGGGTGAAGAATGGCGCTTTGCAAATATTCCCGCAGGTGATATTGTGGATGAGTTTGCAGAACGTCCGATTCCTGTTTTGCAAATACCAGAATTTCTGCTACCAATTAATCTGGGTTTAGCGTCAACTGTTCCCGTTCCCGGTGTAATAATTTATGGGGGTAGACAATCTCTGCGTTTAGCAAGATGGTTACAAGAAGCCAATCCTGTCAGTTTAAATTATATCACAGGTGCGCCTAATGGTTTGATTTTAGAAGCTGGTTTGGTGGATAGATGGATTTTGGCAACTTTTGAAGATGCAGAAGTTACAGCAGCAGCTAAGGTCTATGAACAGCGCAAACAATTAAGTAAAGGTTTGCATTTTTTATTGGTGCAACCTGATGATTCGGGGATGACTTTCAGTGGTTTTTGGTTATTACAAGAGGAAAATCTAAATAATGTTTGATTATTTATTGAAAAACCTGCTCCTCTATATTTCTGAAACAAGCAAGTATTCTTCCTCCTGACTCCTGATATTATTTCCTCAGTTCGTGCATATTTCTCACGACTTTGGTAACTATGTTTCTGGGTGCAAATCTGACGGATTTAGCTAATATTTTATTTCTCAAACCAGGAATTGCAATAGTTTTATTTGCCATTAAACTATCATAGCCAATTTTAGCCACTGTTTCAGTTTTCATCATTCTATTCACATGGGCAATTTTGGCTTCTTCCATTGCTGCTGCTTTTTGAAATTCTGATGCTGTTGGTCCTGGACAAAGGGTAGTTACAGTTACTCCTGTACCTTCTAATTCATTAGCGATCGCTTCAGAAAATGATAACACATAAGCTTTAGTTGCAAAATAAACGGCCATTAACGGACCAGGTTGAAAAGCCGCAACTGAAGCAACATTTAATATTTTTCCATAGCCTTGGCTGATCATATCCTTGAGGAATAATTTAGTTAAGTGCGTGAGACTAACTATGTTTACCTGTAACATTTTTAGTTCTGTTGTCAGGTCAGTTTCGCTAAATACTCCATAAGTACCGAATCCAGCATTATTAACTAATACATCAATCTTAATTCCCGCTTGCTGTAATTCGGTAAATATTTCTTCTGGAGATGTTGATATAGATAAATCCTTAACTAAAGTTTTAACATAAATACCAAACTTTTTGCTAAATTCCTCAGCAATTAGCGCCAGTGTTTCTGCATCTTTATCTACTAAAACAAGATTGTAACTATGCCGAGCAAAAATATATGCTAATTGGTAGCCAATTCCATGCGCTGAACCTGTGACAAGGGTGGTTTTTTGTCGAGATTTATGATTATTTTCCATTGGATGTAATGGTTAATTTGAGTTGAATAAAGTGAAAATGTTATGATAAGAACATTATTGAAAATGAGTTTTGTAGCAGTCTCATTAACTTTATTACTTTCACATAAAAAGATCTGTATTCCTTGATTCACTCTTACTCTGAGAGGATGTTTTAAAAGTTTTGAATGTATAAATAAACCCCTCTCCAAACCTCTCCCCGACGCGGGGAGAGGCTTTGAAACCTCCATTCCCTCGTAGGGAAGGGGGGTTAGGTTGCTGAAGATTATTGGTTTCATCTAATACTTTTCAAACAACCTCTGAAACAAGTAGAGACATTCCGCTGGAATATCTCTACTTGAAAGGCTACCAGGAAACCTCAATTCACAACCCCAGACAGACGCAGACAGACACAGAGAAACTTGATAATTATCTGTATCTATCTGTGTTTATCCCCTATGAACGAAGAAGTCTCAGCCAAGCTGGAACTAATGAGGCAAACCCTATCTGAAAATAGAGAAATTGTTGCGACTCCAACTGCTACTGAAACTTTAGCAGCAGGGATGGCTGTTGCTTGGAACCCAAGTTTAGCCGGGGCAAAAGTGGAAGATACTTTTGTAATTCTTGAGGATGGGAAGTTAGAGAATTTGACTTTTGACCCGAATTTTCCCAGTGTAGAGGTAGAAGGGAGATTGCGGGCTATGCCTTTAGTTAAATAGACATCTCCGAGAATTCCAGTAATTTTCCGGTGTTCATAGCAAACCCTGAATAAATCTAGTTCTTCCTTTGCTCCTTTGCGTCTACCCTGCGGGATCTCTAAGAGAGATTGCGCGAAACAAAAACAAACAAAAGATTATGAATTTTGAAGAAATATTTAATACAATACCCGAAACAGAAGCCAGTGCGCCTGGTAGGGTAAATTTACTGGGTGAACATACCGACTATAATGATGGTTTTGTGCTGCCAACTGCCATTCCTCAAAGCACAACAGTGTTACTGGGCATGAGTAGAGATAGCGAACACCATTTTTACTCAGAAAATTTAAACGAGCGAGTCACTATATTAGATACGCACCATTCACCATCGGGGTTTTCCAGCTATATTTTTGGTTGTATTGAAGTTTTGAAAACAGCAGGATACACAATACCACCCTTATTGGTGTATGTGAAATCAACCGTGCCTATAGGTTCGGGTTTATCTAGCAGTGCGGCTTTAGAAGTAGCAACACTGAGAGGAATACGTCAACTTCTTGATCTCCCTCTCAATGATGTGGAAATTGCCCAACTCGCACAACAAGCAGAAATTCACTATGCTGGTGTCCAATGCGGCATTATGGATCAAATGGCTGCTAGTTTGGCGGATAGCAAACATATTTTATTTTTAGATACTCGTACCCTAGAACGCCAGCTTGTACCTTTTCCATCTGAAGCCGAGATTGTAGTTATAGATAGCGGTGTGCCGCGTACCCTTGCTAGTAGTGGCTATAACCAACGTCGGGCTGAGTGTGAAGAGGCTGCCCATTTGTTGGGAGTGACAGCACTGCGAGATATTACTGATGCTAAGGAAACCGAAATATTACCTAAACCGTTATGCGATCGCGCTCGTCATGTAATTACAGAAAATAACCGCGTCTTGGAAGCTTTACAGGGAGTCTCACCTGAGCGGTTTGGAGAGTTGATGAACGCATCCCATGCTAGTTTACGGGATGATTACGAAGTTTCCGTTCCTGCGCTGGATACTTTGGTAGAAATTTTGCAGAGAACGCCAGGAGTATTTGGTGCAAGGCTGACAGGAGCAGGTTTTGGTGGAGCTTGCGTGGCTTTAGTTGCATCAGGTGAAGGAAGAGATATTGCCACAAAAGCCGTTGAAGAATACAACCATCTAGGTAACACCGGACGTATTTTAGTTCCCACTTTTGAGCTTTAGACTGTGTACCATTTTGAATACACTGGAAAATAAAAACGATCCCATTCGCTAAAGCTATCGTCTCTTTAGGAACGAAAGCCAGTTTCAAATTCTCAAGATCAGTGTCGCATAATAGCTATCTTTAATCTGGGTTTCACCCTTTCTTCTACATTCTGTATGGGAATGAATTCTAGAAGGCTCTGCCTTTGCTGTCACTAAAGGCAGAGCGTCTGTGATTGTATTTCCAGTCTGAGGCTGGGAACAAGATAGTTATCGAATTTGTCTACATCCATCTGCGGTTTTAAATTCATTTGCAGATTAATTAATACTCATACCTAATCTGATACTCACTAGCTTCGTTTATGCCGCCTACCTGTTGGTAGATATCACTTTGACTCAAATAAATATCTTTGTGTTTATCAACAGAAGAGTCCAACTTCTCAAAATGTAGTTGTATTTCTTTATTGACTGGGTTAAAAACTGTATTTAGGTATTTTAACCGCAAGAATACTCGAAAATTGTCTATATCAGCAAATTCATAAATCTTTCCTGGCTCTAAGTTTAGCTCAGTCATAATTACTTTCATCTTTATAATTTGGCTTCTGGATATTTCCAACTCTAGGGAAAAATCCCTATCTTTAGCATAAGTATCACTTCTCCTTGCTACCTCTACCAGATGAGATGGCTTGACCTTGCGTTAGTTAGACTTGGAGATCGACATTCACAGCTTGCAATTCCTTCGCTTTATCCTCTGTTGATACTCCCCACGGCTAGAAAGAAACCGGGGGATTTTTGCTTCAAAGGGATTCCAATGAATTTAGCCGTGCTAACGCGTCGCTTCGCTAATAGTAAGCATCCTAAAGCTTCCTTGGCAAACATCTGCGCCGCAAGTTTTGTTGCTGCCAAATACTACAAGCGATCGCTCCCTCAAGCCTGCAATTTTGTAGCGGTTGCAACTCCTGTATAGACAGTCTGATATCATCTTTGTGTTTAATTAATACAAAGATTATGCAAGCAAGCTTTTTGAGTGCGGTTGTTTTACCTGTAGCTTTGGCTATCATTATGCTGGGAATGGGGTTATCTCTTGCACCAGAAGATTTCCAGCGTGTAAAGAAGTATCCCAAAGCGGTTGCCATTGGCTTGATTAATCAGTTGTTTTTTTTACCTGTGATTGGTTTTATCATTGCTAAAGTTGTACCCATGCAGCCAAACATTGCTATGGGATTAATGATAGTGGCGCTGTGTCCAGGTGGAGTATCCTCCAATGTCATTACATTCCTCGCTAAAGGTGATGTTGCACTCTCAGTCACGCTGACGGCTTTTAGCAGTGTAATTACAGTATTTACAATTCCATTGTTCGGCAACCTTGCATACCAGCACTTTATCGGGCAAACTGCGGCGATCGCTCTACCCATTGGTGCAACTATACTACAAGTTTTTCTGATGACGCTTTTGCCTATCGGGTTGGGAATGGGGGTAAGACAGATATTTCCAGAAGTTGCGCGTCGGTTGGAAAAAGTGACTAACCGCCTAGCAGTTGCTTTTCTGGCGATAATTATTCTCTTGCTCATTATTCGTGAGTGGAATAATCTCCCTGGCTTTATTGTCCAAGTGGGAGTAGGTGTAGTGCTTTTGAATACTATCGCAATGTTGGCGGGGTTTTATGTTAGCAAACTATTTAACCTAAATATTCCTCAGCAAATCTGCATTGCCATTGAGGTGGGTATTCAAAATGGTACACTAGCTATAGCAATTACAGCCGGACTACTCAACAATCCTGATATGGCTGTACCAGCAGCAATTTACAGTTTGTTTATGAATGTCACAGGGTTTATTGCTATTACCTACGGGAGAAAGTTGGCTGCAAGCAACCCGGTTCAGGAAGCTATAGAGAGTAAGGTTTAGCAGGGTTAACAGCTAGTTAGTTTTTTAATAACTAATGCTAACAACTCACATTTGATCAAAATTTCCTACCATCTGATCTAAAGTGACAACAGAGTCAGAGCCTCTGTGAGAGCATTCCCAGTCAGAGACTGGGAACGAGGAAACGAGGAACCCCTACACCCTTACACCCCTACATCCAGTCTGTTTATGCCGAAACTGGCATTCGCAGATTTACATTCACTGCTTGTAATTCCTTGGCTTTCTCCTCTGGTAAAGCATCATTAGCAAACATCCCCGCTGCAAGTTCTGTTCCTGCCAAATACTTCAAGCGATCGCTCGTGCGGTATGGTGGATAAAACTGGGCGTGTAAATGTGCTTCTGGATGAGGTAAACCATCCGTTGGTGCTTGAAACCAAGCCATTAAATAAGGGAAAGGACGATTCCACAAGCCGTCATATTTGAGAGTGACAGTTTTTAAAGCTTTGGCAAGTCCCCAACGTTGTTCTAAGCTTAAGTCTGAAAAAGTGGCTACTGCTTGTTTTGGTGCTACCCAAACTTCATAAGGGTAACGCGCACAGACGGGAACGAATGCGATCGCATCTTCATCTTCATAAATTATTCGTTGCTTGTCAGCAATTTCTTTCTCAATCAAATCTGCTAACAACCCGCGTTTATGTTCCTGATAATACCGCTGCTGCTGTTCTAACATCTGCGCTGGCACAGGTGGAACAAACGGATAAGCGTAAATTTGCCCATGAGGGTGGTGTAAAGTCACACCTACTTCCACACCTTTATTTTCAAATGGCAACACATATTGAATTTGGGGATTTTTGCCCAAAACCTCCGTGCGATCGCCCCAAACTTGCAAAATTAAATCCAGGTGATCCAGTGTCAAGGATGACAAGGAAGCACGGGCATCCTGAGTAAAAACCACCACCTCACACGCGCCATTGGCTGGTGCTGTTTCTACAATGCAATCAGGCGGATTTTTTGCCGTTGTCACCATCGAGGGAAAACGGTTCTCAAATACTGCCACATCATACTTACCAACAGGTATTTCCGTGGGAAAATTAGGGTTTCGGCTAGGAGCAAGGGGGTTATATTCTGGGGGTGGTAAGAAAGTCCGTCCTTGACGATGACTGGCATAAGCCACCCATTCACCCCGGAGGGGATGCCAACGCAGGTGGGGATTTGCCCGCACTGGCTCATCACTGGGGCTAGTGGCTGTAATCTGATCAGAAATGGGGCAACGACTATACAAAGTCATCTGCCGTCCATCCGGCTTTAACAAGCTGTGGGAGTACATAATCCTTGTCCTGAAAGAGTAGCAGCACGGATCGCTGCAATGGGAAATTTGGGAGTGCGATCGCCGTACAATAAACCGTTAGCTTCTTGGAAGGTATCTGTGAATTGTGTGTAACAGAAGCCACTGAACATCTCGATGTTATTCACAGTTTCGAGGAGGGCAGTGTACTTCATTTCTAGCTCGGAGATATTCCAGCAACGCTCATATCCCCAAGCTTTATCTGCTTTAGGCTGGGTAGCAGGTGCATAAGCAATGCCACCAAACTCTGTCAGCATGACCGGTTGCCCCTGGTGCGGATAGTTGTCCAGGGTGAGGATACGTCCACCAGGACGCTTACGCTCAAACAAATCTGATAATTTTACTTCTGGTCCATAGCGATGAACCAATTGCTGGGGCTGAGTGTCGTAGTCATGAATAGCCAGAATGTCTGTATCTGTACTTTCCCAGCCATCATTACCAATTACCGGACGGGAAGGATCAAGGGTTTTGGTCAAATAATACATTGCCAAAACGTAGTTTCTATGGGCAGCAGTTTCAACTAAGTTGGGAACGCCCCAGGATTCATTAAAGGGAACCCAGGCGACAATACACGGATGGTTAATATCACGGTTGATTACCTCAGTCCACTCATGGGTCATACGTTCTACGGCTTTATGGGTAAAGCGATAGGCACTGGGCATCTCTTCCCATACTAACAAGCCTAAAACATCTGCCCAATATAAAAATCGGGGATCTTCGATTTTTTGATGTTTGCGAACTCCGTTGAAACCCATCGCTTTAGCTAGTTCCACATCACGCCGCAAAGCATCATCATCGGGGGCGGTCATGAGGGAATCAGGCCAGTAACCTTGGTCTAAAACCAGTCGTAAATAATAAGGACGACCATTGAGCATAAAGCGATCGCGCTGAATACTCACCGTCCGCAATGCCGTATAAGATTTTACTTTATCTAGCACTTGGTTGTTATATACCAACTGAATTTCCGCATCAATCAAAGTTGGTCTTTCTGGACTCCACAGTAATTCATTCCGGTAGTCATCAATACCAGGATCAGCTAAAGCAATGCGGCGGCTAACTTCTCCGTCGAACACTTCGTAGGTATCGTTAGCTAACACCTTACCGCCAACGCTCAATTTCACCTTCATTTGAATGCCACAAACAGGTATATCCCCTGCCAGCGCCGCACAACAGCCGATTTCCCACCGCTCAAAGTCAGGAGTCCAGCGGATGTGATCTATATATGTTGTCCCTACACGCTCAACCCACACAGTCTGCCAAATACCAGTAGTGCGTGGATACCAAATACTGTGGGGTTCTAACTGCCAATCTTGCTTACCACGGGGTTTTGCCAAGTCGTGAGGATCATCTTGCGCCCAAACTGTGATTTTAGTTGTGCCACTGTCATTCAAAACGTGGGTAATATCAATGCTAAATGGGGTATGGCCGCCTTCATGTTCAGCCAGATATTGGTCGTTTACCCAAACCCGCGCTCGATAATCTACAGCACCAAAATGCAGCAGAAATCGCCCTTCTCCTGTTGGTGTTGCAAATTCTCGCTCATACCAGCAGTTGGCATGAAATCCTGTATCACCAATCCCACTTTTGGTAGATTCAGGAGCAAAGGGGACTTCGATATGATGAGTCCATTGGCTAAGGTCGCTGGGTTGGGAGCAATTACCTTCATCGTCATAAGCGAATTTCCACTGTCCGTCCAGACTTTGCCAGTGCGATCGCCGCAGATGCGGACGTGGATATGCTGGATCTTGGAAACTCAAAATCTGCTTATTATCACTCTCAGAGGTGAATTTAACTTCAAAATTCTCGATAGCTAACGCTTTCATATAAAACCTCTTCCTTAACTACAAAAAAACAAATTTTTTTTTTCTATTTTTGGTTGAAAACAACCTAGAACCGCTTCGCAGAAGCCAAAAGTCAAAAGAATTATATTCCGGGCTTTTGCGCTGTTTTTAACGGTATTTTGATGTCCTCCGTGATGTACTAGTACAGGTCGGCGTAAATAAACCAGCTATTCCAAATTCCTCAACAGATTACCTGTATTAGTTTTGAATTTTGAATGCATGACTTTTGACTTTCACCCTACGGTACTAGTGTAAGAATCTAGAAAGCACAAGGCAGGAGTTAGAAGCCTGTAATGCTTATATAATCTACTTTTTGTCAGTTTCTAACTGTGTAGTTATTTTTGTGTGCTGTACTAGTCTATTTGCAGAAATCCTGTGATTTCTGGACTGATTTATTCTTTTTAGCGTCAATGAATGGAGTGTGATTTCCTCGCATTAGACTAATTTTAAGTAGCAGCCGGAAATCACCTCCATCACAGTTAGTGCCGGCGGCATGAAAATATTATTTATGGACTCCTGGCTCGTGACATTATGACACAAATAAACACAATATTTGTCCAGTCACAAGAAAATATGTAAGAACATTTTGAAACCTAATTATAATGAGTATATCGAAAACATGGGTATTTGCAGATGTACCTTGATCTAAATAATGTATTATATTAAACTTGCTCAATAATTAATGTAATACCTATTGCCAACTAGCAATTTTGATCAAAGTATCTAAAAATGATTTTAATTCTACTTTTTTCATTTAATTTGACTTTTAGATGTAAATACTGCCACAATTAAGTATGAATACTTATGGGGAATTGCAATAGTTTTGAGTTAATTAGGCCACAGTGTAGAGCCGTTGTATGCAACTTCTCTACACGGTTTATAAAGAAAAAATCTCTTCGGCACTCGATGGATGAATACCAATATTGTTATTCAAGTTCTTTTTAGTAGCACCTAATTTTATAGCTACAGCAATACTTTGAATAATTTCTGATGCCGATTAACCCAGCATATGAACGCCTAAAATGCGATCTGATTTACCGTCTATTACTAATTTAATCAAACTTTTTTCATCTTGCCCATTCAGGCTATAAAAAAGTGGTTTAAATTTCTCACTGTAACACTGCACCGATTCACCAAATTTTTCCCGTGCTTGAGATTCTGTCAAGCCACACGCAATACTGTAAATTCCACTACCCTAACTTCTGTCACTAACGCACATAACCTGGGCTTGGCTAAGGAAATTAATATACTGAAACAGAAGCTAAATTCTGATACTCAAATCATTAATTTTGATGTCCATTCCCTTTACCAAGAATCGATGCAAAACCCAAGCAAATTTGGTTTTACTAATGTAACTAATGCTTGCCTATATAGCCTGAATAACTGTGATCATCCTGACAAATTTTTGTTCTGGGACGGGATTCATCCCACTACTGCTGCTAGGTCCGTATGAGGATGTTGGTGAACCACTGACAGACCTGAATAATTGCCCTTTTGCGATTGATCCGCATCCGTTCCGCGATGACGATGGACAGTGGTATTTGTTTTATGCTCGTGATTTCCTAGATACAGAGGGAGGTATGCGTGCGGGAACGGCGCTGGTTGTAGACCGACTCCAAGATATGACAAAGCTGACTGGTGTGGAAACAGTTGTTTTGCGATCGCGTTGTGATTGGCAGCGGTTTCTAGACAACCGCATGATGTACGGTCAAGTTTTTGATTGGCATACTTTGGAAGGTCCCTGTGTCCGCAAACATGAGGGACGCTACTATTGCTTTTATAGCGGTGGGTGCTGGGAAACTGAAAATTACGGTGTCGATTATGGAGTTGCCGATAGTGTGATGGGGACCTATTCTGATGCGGGTAATGAAGCTGGCCCACGGGTGTTGCGATCGCTTCCCGGTTATGTTAAAGGACCTGGCCGCAACTCAATCGTTTTGGGACCTGATACTCAAACCGAGTATATGCCTATCATGCTTGGGGTAAGGATGGACGGCAAATTTGCTTAGATAAGCTCACTTGGACACCAAATGGTCCGCGTTGTCAGGGTCTGACTTGGAAACCACAGACTATTGATATTAACAAGTACGTCAACAGAAGATAGAAAATTTACAGGAAACTAAAAGTTAGTGTTATGGAATCACCTGTTAAAAAGGTAACACTGCTCGGTTAAGGAAAATGGGGGAGTAAAACCAAGGACAAGTCTGGTGACCGAACGCACTGGCTCCGCATAAACTTTATTTACCCCCTAATTCTTCCTGTAACCGATATAAAATTGTATTTTTATCAACTTGGGACAAAATCTCTTGAATAACCGTACTAGCGCCTAACTGTCCCCAAGTACAGCCTTTTTCTAAATATATCTGTGCAGCTTTACCAACAGTATAAGACCCATAACCAGCAATACCAGCTTGAGCGATCGCACTCCCAGCAAAAGTAGTAATATTGAGAGGATTATCACCACTAGCTATAGCAGCTGTAGTTTTACCTAAACCTAATACAAAACTACTGCCTAATTCCCCCAATAATAAACCACCAGAACTAAATAAAATAGTTTTTAATAAATTTGTAGCTTCATAGCTAGTCATCGGTAAAGAGTATAATCTAGCCAAGGAACGAATTAAAGCTAAATCAGTAATTAAACCACCAATAATATCTAAAAAAGCGATAGGATTTAACCCCATAGCGAGAGCTTTATATTTTGTAAATTGCCAAATAATATCTTCCGCTTCTTTTTGGCGTAAATCTATGGTTTTTTCAGCTATAATTTCTTCAGCTTCCCGCGCTTGAATCAGTGCATTTAAAGCTAAGAGCGATCGCCCCTCTCTATTCAATATATTCAGAATAGTTTGCTTCAGTTCCTCAACCTGCGGTGGTGGTGTTTCCCACTCATAACTCACATTCCCATCCGGGTATTCTATTCTTACTTCCATTGGTGCAGGTTCAGCCGCAACCATCACAATTTCATCTGGTAACAACGGTTTAGCTTGGGGATTTCCTGCACCCAATTGTCGTAAATTTTTGTAAATTGCAGTTCTATCTGTATCTGGGTACAAATCGATTTTATTAAATACCAAAATCAAAGGTTTTTGAGCTTGACGCAACTCTAGCAACGCTTGATACTCGGTTCTAGTGATATCTCCAGAAACCACAAACAAAATTAAATCAGCTTGATGCGCCACATCTCGCGCCATTTGCGCCCGTGATGCCCCCTCAATTTCATCTAAACCGGGAGTGTCAATTAATTCTACTATTACTTTTCCCCCTGGCTTCCAACGTAGTGATCGCGGCCATTGAGTTACACCATTCAGGGGTCCAGTTTGGAGAATTTTTTCCCCTAACAAGGAATTCAAAACCGCAGACTTACCACGACTCACCAAGCCAAAAGCCGCGATTCTCACCACATTAGAGTCTAGCTTGTTGAGTGTAGCGGTTAAAAGTTCTATTTCTGGTTTTACCAAAAGAGCTAATTCTGGTTTAGATGATAGCTGTCCTGACTTGCGGAGATATCCATACCAAGATATCGCTTGTCTAAGACTAGCACGGGCGCGGTTTAAATGGGTTTCTTGCAGTTGAGACAAGGTGACAGAAACAATAGATTACATATCTATTTATATCGAAAATTTGGCGTTGCTGCTGTCCTGGTGTACATGACAATCATGACAATCATGAAATGTACTGTAAATTCTCCGCGCCCAACTCTTAGTCTAAACAGATAACTTGGTAATTTGCTAGAAATAGACTGGTCAAAAATCTCTTAGATTCATCCCTGCTTTACCACCAAATGCGTTCACCTTTCTCATTCACTCGTGCTTGACGAATAACATCAGAAATCTCTTCCGCATCTTTGACATGATGAAGTGCTTTTTTCTCACCATCAGGAGTTTCCACTACAAAGTAAGTGGGAACTGTAATATGATCACCTGTAATATCAGGGACATCTACAGCAACTTGTTGGGATTTTTCTTCAATTGATTGCGGTTCATCAGCAATTCTATCACCAGGATTAGCGGTTAAGTTCCTTTCTTTAACATTTGCTTCTTCTTTAGAAAAGCTATCTTTGCTTACTGGTTGATTAATTTGATTATCTTGATGATTATCAGTCATGGTCATATCCCAAATAAAAAACTACTATGTAAGAATTCATGAATTCTGACACTAGTATCAATCTAAATAATCAAAGGCGTAAGTAGTTCTTTCTTAGGAGAGAGTTTGAGGATGAACTTTACTTCTGAGGTTGAAAAGGTGTATATCTCCCACCTAAAGCTTCAACAATAGAGCGTGTGTTTGCTTCCATCATTTTCATGTAAGTATCTCCAGCACTTCCCTTTGCACCAATAGAATCCGAGTAAAGTGGATCTGGTGAGAGTTTCACCCCAGCTTCTTGGGCAACAGTTTTAATTAAAGCTGGATTAATTGTAGTTTCAGCAAAGATTGCCGGGACACCTATTTTCTTAATTGCATCAACTAATTGTTTCACAGTTTGGGCGCTTGGTTGTTCTTCAGTGCTAATCCCAATTAAAGTTCCGGAAATTTCCATCCCATAGGCATTAGCATAATATTGAAAAGCATCATGGGTAGTGATCAGTTTGCGTTTATCTGGAGGAATAGTTTGAATTTGTTGTTTAATCCAGATATTTAATTGCTGTAATTCCTTTGTCAGTTCTGCGGCATTTTGATTAAATTTATCTTTGTCTTCTGGTGATAACTCAATTAATGAATCTCTAATTGTATTTACCATAGATATAGCATTTTCCGCACTTCCCCAAACGTGAGGATCTGGGACAATTTGCCCTTTACTTTTTTCTAACTTTAAAGGTTTGACGACTTCCCCCACCGCTAAATTTCGCGCCTTCCCTCCAGTAGCATTCATTAACTTAATAAGACCCGGTTCCAAGTTGTAACCGTTATATAAAATTAAATCTGCTGTTTCCAAAACTCGACTATCTGCGGGTACAGGTTCATAAACGTGAGGATCTGCACCAGGTTGGAGAATTCCATTTAAATTAATTTCTTCTCCACCAACCTCTTGGGCTAAATCAGCAATAATAGTGCTAGTTGCTACAACTTGCGGCTTCCCATTTCCCTGGGGTTGAGGCTCTGGAGGAGTACAAGCAAATAAAGCCAAAGGTAAAAATATTCCCAGACACAACCGACAAATCTTGGTTTTCTTCATCTCATTGCTACCTATTGATACCAAATATTAGTTTCATGTATCCGAAAGATTACGTCAAATTATAGATTTTTTCATTATTTTCTCATTTTTATAGTAAGCTCAAAGAATCGATATTTTAACTACGGGTATGCAAAATATTTCTTTCTACCAAAAACCTAGTCTATTACGTAAATATGCACAGAAGATACCTGCACAAGCGAGAATATCTATTGATATGAATTCCTCAGCAGCCATTAGCATCTCCCATTTAGGCGTACACTATCGCACACAAGAAGCTTTGCGGGATGTGAACTGCATAATTAAACCAGGAAGACTAACGGGAATTTTTGGACCCAATGGTGCTGGTAAAAGTACACTAATGAAAGCCATTTTGGGATTAGTCCCTTTGACTAGTGGTAATGTCTTATACGAGAATAAACCTTTAATGCAGCAACTAGAAAAAGTTGCCTATGTGCCACAAAGAAGCCAAATTGACTGGAATTACCCAGCCACAGTTTGGGATGTAGTGATGATGGGGCGTGTAAAAAAAACAGGTTGGTTGCGTAGTTTCTCCACAGTTAGCCGCCAAATAGCAAAAGAGGCCTTAGAACGAGTAGGTATGAGAGAATATAGCGATCGCCCCATTGGAGAACTTTCTGGAGGACAACAACAGAGAGTATTTTTAGCCCGTGCGTTAACCCACCAAGCAGACATTTTCTGTTTTGACGAACCCTTTGTAGGAATAGATCAAAAAACCCAAACAATAATTTTTGAAGTCTTCCACGAACTAGCGGCGGCCAAAAAAATTGTCTTAATAGTTAATCACGACTTAGGCGAATCAATCGCTCATTTCGATGATTTAATTTTACTCAATTGTGAACTAATAGCCACAGGTTCCCGGCAACAAGTCCTTATAGAAAAAAACCTGCATCGTGCTTACGGAGGAAAAGTTATGTACTTTGCGGCTTAGTAATTAGTCATTAGTCATTAGTCATTAGTTATTGGAAGCAATAGGGAAAGAAAAATCTCCTCCCCAGTCCCCAGTCCCCAGTCCCCAGTCCCCAGTCCCCAGTCCCTAGTCCCCTATGCTTAATCAACTAATTGAACCATTGCAATATGGCTTCATGCAACGTTCCTTAATCATCGCCATATTAGTAGGCTTATTGTGCGCCGTAGTAGGCAGCTACTTAATGGTACAACGCCTAGCATTACTAGGTGATGCTATTAGCCATTCCGTATTACCAGGACTGGCTATAGCCTTCATGATCGGCGCTAATATTTTTGTTGGGGCTTTTATTGCCGGGATCTTGAGTACCATAGCCATAGCATTTATTAAAACCCGTTCCCCCATCAAAGAAGATGCAGCAATGGGGATAGTATTCTCTGCCTTTTTTGCCCTTGGTGTCACTCTAATTACAGTTATTCAAAAAGATAATAAAATCGACCTCAATCACTTTCTTTTTGGTAACATTCTCGGCGTAACTGCTGACGAAGTGCGGGACACTGCAATTATTGCTGCTATAGTTTTAATAATCGTTTTTTTATTATACAAAGAACTGTTATTTTACACCTTTGATCCATTAGGCGCACAAGCTGCAGGTTTACCAGTCAATCGGTTAAACTTTGGCTTAATGTTGTTGATTGCTTTAACAATTGTTGCCAGCATGAAAGCTGTAGGAGTGATTTTAGTATTATCACTTTTAATTACCCCCGGAGCAACTGCATATTTATTGGTAAAACGCTTACATGAAGTGATGATTTTAGGGGCGGTGATTGGTGTAATTTCTAGTATTAGCGGAATGTATCTCAGCTATTTTTATAATTTACCTTCTGGACCGGCGATTGTGTTGGTAGTGTCGGGTTTATTTGTCTTAGCTTTGTTGTTTAGTCCTAGACATGGCATTTTTGCATCCAGTCAGCTAAAGAAGCAGGAACTGGAAAAGTAGACCGACAGCTGCCACATACCTGTAGAAGCCAGTTAAACACCGCTAATCGCTTAGAGGGTGTTTGAAAAGTCTAAATTCATGCTACCGTGAGCGATTAGAAATCGCGCCTACACAGACAAAACCCACCTGCGTGGGTTCAAAACCTTTATTTTTCATTAGTCCACGGAGGTGGACTTAGTTTGTGTAGTAGTGTTCGCGCCAGCGTGGCGTTCGCGGTAGCGTGCCGGAGGCATCAGCCATATTATATTCGCCAAAAACTTTTCAAACATCCTCTTAGAGATTATTTCCAAAAAAGCGATCGCTATTAATAAATAAATTCTTCCTGATTTAACAGACACCCAGGCGGAAATATATAAACCTTAATTGATTAACTGCCCTCAGGTGGAACTGGGGGTTTCATTAAAACATTTTTCGATTATATACAAAAAAATATTTGCATAACCGAAACTTTCCGGATATAGCCAGAACCGAGACGGATAAGAAAATAGTAGATGCACCTTAATTTAGATCATTACCCTCAGCCTGTGGCTGGGGGTTTTATTTTAGCACTGTTTAATTGCTTAATTGTGTATTTTTGTGAGTAAAAAAGTTCTCTAGCAAATAGAACTTTATCTGGATTGAGTGAGAATTAGGACGAATCAAGAGATGGTAACTTGACCTTCACTGATTCATCTCCGATACAAAAAACACTAACTAGCTGTTAACCCTCAGCTTTTTAGGCTGGGTATTTCATTATAGAGGATCTCGCAGAGGAATGGGATATTTTTTTGGAAAAATTTTAGATTTCCCTAAATTTTGAATATTGACACTCTCAGGGCTAAAGCCGCTGAGATTCTGCTGACAGAATTAGATTAGGGAGTTACCCAGAGTCTAATTCTCGCTGCGTTTCCCACTTACCGCGAGGTCTTATGAGAGTAAATTGGGGGCTGACCAGACTGCATAACCAATAAACGCAAATAAGAAGGTAATCAAGACTGTAATTACATAGCAAAAGCATATCAGCAAGCCGTCAGATTCAATACTGGCAACGGCAAAAAGCAAAATACCAATGGTGGGGATAGGATTGGTAAAAGGGACTGGTGAAATTAGTAATATTGTTAACCAAGAGATACAAAGCCCATTGCATCGCCAAGTCAGAGCATGAGAAGCTATTTTCGTCAAGCGGGGACGGGTGATTTTTTCCAATAATCTGGTTACTCGTCGCAGGTTTTGTAAGATCACCTCAGCAAAGGGGCGAGGAAATTCATAAGTAGCGATTTTTTTGGGTAGCCAAGGCGATCGCTTGCCCAAAAGCATTTGTAAAGACAACAGTAAACAAGCAACCCCAAACGGACCTGTTAACCCAGGTGGCATGGGGAACAAAAATGGTAAAACCAATAATGCGATCACCAAACTAAAACCCCGTTCTGAAGTTTCCGCTAGAACATCACCCAGAGTTAGCGGCTGTTTGGTTAAACGTTGCAGTAAAAACTTAATCTCTTGAGAAAATCTCAAATGTATTTTCATGGGATTTTCCAGAATTACCACTTTACAACATTACACTGGTGGCACTAAAACACCTATAGCCCTGGGTATGACACGGAATACAGCCGGAGTATAAGTAGTGATTTCTCCATCTGTATTAATAGGATAAGCTCTGCGAGTATATACTTCAATTTCCTGTCCTTGCATAGCGCGGACTTCCCGCCAATGTATATGTCTGCCTTGGCGCATGGCTGGGAGTAAGGGTATGATTTGCCACCAATGGCTAATTTCTAGACTATAAAGATCCAGCCTTTGATCATCTATTGTAGCATCGTGAAATACAGCCATGCCACCACCATAATACCGCCCATTTCCCACAGCGATTTGTACAGTTTTGACGACAAAGGATTGGTCATTGGTACGAATTTCTGCTCTAAAAGGACGAGATTTCCAAAGTACCTGTAATGCAGTAGCTGCGTAAGCAAATATTCCCCAACGACGTTTTACTTCTCTGGTTAATTTTTGAGTAATTTTTACACTCAAACCCAGACTAGCAACGTTAAAAAAATATTTACCATTTACCCAGCCCAAATCAATGCGTCGTAAATTTCCAGCAGCAATAATTTGACAAGCTTCTGGTAAAGTATTGGGAATACCCAAAGTCCTGGCTAAATCATTAGCAGTTCCCAAAGGCAAAATACCCAAAGGTAATTGAGTATCAACTATAGCATCTACAGCAGCATTAAGAGTCCCATCACCACCACCCACAATTACCAAATCAATTTCTTTTTGGTAGCGACGGATCACATCACCCAAATGTTTGGGATTTTCTGTGGACTCTTGAATCAGATGAAAACCAAGCATTTCCAGACAATGAATAGCCTCCAATAAACCTTGTTGTCCTTGGCGGGCATGACGATTTACTAATAGTAGTGCGCGGGGATTCATGGGGCTTACCTTTTGTAGTTTAGATGTCAGTATTCTCCATGTGTTTCGACCTTGCTTGAATTGTAGTCTCAAAGCTTGGTGAGACTATAATTTAATTTCCGAACAAGTTAGGAATTACAGCAGATTGCAGATCAATGAGGTACAGAATCTAAATTGAAACCTATATACAAAGCCAGTTTTACTCCTGACTCCTGACCGGGAATTTTAGATTTTAGATTTTAGATTTTAGATTAAAAAAATTTGGTATAGGTCTGGGTTCTTCAGGACGGAAAAATCGTCAATCCAAAATCGAGTGACTCCTGCTGTATCTAGTTTAGCTTTAGCAGCCGTAAATGGATTCCTTGTTATTGAAAATAAATAAACCCCAACTTTGCATGACAAAATTGAGGATTATTGTTTTTGATTAATGATACTAGAATTTAGACAACAGGTGTATTTATTTGACTAGCCAAACTGTCAACTAAAGCTACTGCTTGTGTCAGTGCTTCCTTACGGTCTACCATCAGGTGATGGGGAGGTAGCAAACTCAAAACTCCCAAACTTTCCAACCGTTTCTTAATCTTGCCAGTTGCACCAACAATTTTAACTTGACGACCTTTTTCACAAGCTTCTCTAATTGCACTCTCTATAGTTAATGAAGCTGTAACACCCATCATCGGTACATCACCTAAGTCAAGAACAACGACATCACAATCTTTGATCGCATTATGTTCACGAGAAATCGCTTTGGAAACACCAAAGATCTTCGACTCAACAGCCGTCTGGCCCGCAGAAATGTCTTCCGTACAGTACCTCTGCTTCACAGATATAGATAATGCCCGCATAATCGGTAAAAAACTTCATTGCGACCTGATCCGCAATATTCTCGGCCATCTCCCGATTTTCGGTGAGTACCTCGAACTTTACATTTGAATCGGTGTCAGCAGTGTTGGGTTTACCCGTAGAGCGCACGTTGCGACTGCCTTTACCGCCAGTATCCACCACCGTATAACCAGTCGCCCCGCATTCATCAATGATCTTGGCGACCTTTTTCAGCAGAACCTTTTCCGTGACTATGACGAGCTTGTTGGCACGCTTGGACATATTGCTTACCTCCTTACTTACGTAAATTTATATTATATACTGAGTTGCTTAGTCTGCCGGGTCAAGGGAGCGCCAACAGACCGCGACCCGTCTGGGATTAGCCGCCTATCGCCTGGGCAAGCCCGATAAAGAACGGTATACACAAGCCGATTGCAATGGGCGTACCGACGGCTGTAGACGCGCCTATATAGGCGGATGGATTAGCCGACGGGATACCGGCTCGCAATGTGGGAGGACCTGAGATGTCTGAACTAGAGGAAGCGATGACAGCCAGGACGACGACACCGCCCATGCTGAATCCCGTGGTGTAGTGGGCAATCATGCCTAAACCGAACGCAATTAAGCCGTGTATAAACGGTGCTATTACACTATACACGACGTACCATTGAGCTACCTTACGCAGTTCGCCAATTCTTGACCAAGCTTCCATACCCATGACCAGCATCAAGATCGAAAGCAAGCCGCGAAAGGCGGGATCGTAGAAGCTTTTATAGACACTTTCCGGCTGAGTGAACAGTCCAAGAGCGAGGCCTAACAACATTGCTGATAAAGCAGGACCCCGGAGGCTTTCCTCGATGATCGGCCATATCTTGACCCGATTATCACCAGGATCTTTCTGCTGGCTGAGATACTCCTGCCGGGTGCTGGGATAATCGCCTGCCGCAACGGGCTGCTTACTAAAAGACTCCTGCATGGCAGAGTCGGCTGATTCTTTAAGTTTCTTCTTGTTTAGGTAAATATTTAGCTACCACAATCGCAGTTACGAGTGCGGGGATATCCATAAAGGGATAGAGTGCGCCAGTCCATGCTTCAAATGGAATTTTTTGTTCTTCCAGTACCGTTAGTCCGGCGGCCATGGTAGAACCACTCACGGCTCCAAACAACCCCCCAGTAGCGATCGCATCCACAGTTCTGACCTTAGGCAGCTTGGCCAATGTATAACGGGCGACGAATACAACCCCAATACCTGTGATTACAGCAAACAATGCGGGTAAAATCATGTCCGCTAGGTTGGAATTACGGATCGCAATTCCACCGGTTAGACCGATTTTGGTCAGCAGCATGAAGACGATGATCGTACAAATTGACTCTGGAATTACCAATTCACTACCAAGGGCAGCAATGATCATCCCACCAATCAAAAAGGCCAGTGTTGGGGACTGCAACTGGGCAATAAAGTCCGTGATAAATAAGGACAGAAAATCCACGAATACCTCCTTGTGACTCCTCTAATGAGGAGTATTACAATAAATGAACTAAATGAACTTTAAAGAGCTAAAGAAAGTAAGTAAGAGTGAGGCGTTTCACCCATTAAACCTAAGCACAATACCTGTCTTCATCTGTCAATAAATTTACTTGGTCAACAATAATGCAACCATGTTAATTTGGCAGTAATAATCTTGGGTCCAAATCCAAAATTTAGATACCCAGCTTATTTGTATGCGAAAATAGTTGGTATTAGCTAACTTTTGCTGACACAAGCCGAAAAATTGAAGCTGTTAAAATTACAAATAAATCTCATTGATTAACAGCCTTTGCAGATTTATGTTGGTCAGATGAATATATTAATCTTAAGCTAAAGATTGGCTCTTAGCATTTTAGTGTGATTAAAACATTTTTCTCAAAATACATTTGTAAATGCTCCTCAAGTAGTGCTTAACTGTTTCCTCAGTACAAAAAACAGCAAGCATAAAACATCTTGCTGATTTGTGATTATGTTTGACAATTTACATGGACTGTGCATTAAGGTTCTACTCAAGGAGTAATCTTAGTTACCCTGAAACACAATCATGCAGAACTATCTACCCAGTTTGATTTTTGCAGTTGAAACCGGGGATCAACTGTTTGATTAAAAATAATATACCGCCTTTAAGGTCTAAAAAATTAACCCAAAGACACGAATTATTAAATAAATATTAGATACCTCATATAAGGAATAACTTATATGTCATCAAAAAATTGCCTGTAATTGTCAATGTATAATATTTTGTCTATGGTAGCTATTATTTATTCATCAGGGAATAGGAAATAAAAGGCATAATGTGCATCACCAGTTACTACTAGAGACTACATAGTTTAGGCTATTTAAAGGTATATAGGCGAACTATAGTTCGCCCAATTTTTTGCTAACCTACATCATCATGGGCAAAGCGATTAAACAGGAAGTCTAACGCATAGTTACGGAGTTGATAATATTGGGGATCTTCCATAATTCTGGCTCTATCCCGTGGCCTACCAAATGGAATTTCCATCACTTCCCCAATTTTGGCATGAGGTCCATTGGTCATCATTACCAATTTATCAGCCAAAAACAGCGCCTCATCAATATCATGGGTAATCATCAACACCGTACAGCGGTTATCATTCCAGATTTTTAGCAACTCTTCCTGTAATTCTTCCTTCGTGATAGCATCCAAAGCGCCAAAAGGTTCATCTAAAATCAACACCTTGGGACGAATAGCCAAAGCACGGGCGATAGAAACCCGTTGTCTCATCCCCCCAGACATTTGCATGGGTTTCTTTTCCATAGCGTCACCTAAACCCACCATTGCCAAATGGTCTCGGACAATAGCCCGTTTTTCCGCTTCTGGTTTGGTAGGGTAAACTGCATTTACAGCCAGATAAATATTTTCAAAAGCCGTTCTCCAAGGTAATAACGCATAGTTTTGGAAAACCACCATTCTGTCTGGACCAGGCTTGGTAATTGGTTGTCCTTCTAACAGCACTTGTCCGGTGGTGGGAAAGTTAAAGCCAGAAACCATATTTAACAGCGTGGACTTTCCACAACCAGAGTGGCCGATAACGCAAAGAAATTCACCTTGTTCAACGTTGAGGTTAACACCATCAAGGACGGTAAATGGTCCATTTTTGGTGGGATAAACTTTGCAAACTTCCTTAATTTCTAGGAAAGATTGACGGCTGATTGTGCTGGTAGCGGTGTTGGTGGTTCTCAAGTTACGGTTTTGCATTTTAAATTTTAAGTTTTGAATTTTTTAATATCTTGTTATCTCGTTCCCAGTCTCAGACTGGGAATGCTCTCACGAGGCTCTGCTTCTGGTATCGTTGAAGGCAGAGCCTTCCATAATTCATTCCCATACAGAGTATGGAAACGAGAAAGAAGGTTTGTTTTAAGCTGCTGTTCGTCTGGGTGCATCTAGAACAACTTCAGCAATAGAAAAATCGCGTTTAATTTCTAAGCCGTTGAGATAGCTAATGGGGTCATCGGCGTTGAAGGGTTTACCATCAAATAATTGAATCGGTTGACGGGTGTAACTAATATCTAAACCCAGTTCTCTAGCTGCTGTACTGAAAACACGCACTCGACAAACTCGTTCGACAATTTCTACCCAATTTCTGGGGAAGGGAGTATCACCCCAACGCGCCAATTGAGTCATAATCCAAATTTGTTCTGTCCGACTGGGGCGATTAATTGCAGACTCGGAATAAAATTGGTGATGGGCATATTCCCGCATGGGATGGTCTAAGTCACAGCTTGCACCATTGACATCTTCAATTTGGATATAGTCAATATCTGTGCTGACATATTCCCGACTTGCTAAAATTTGGCGAACTTCTTGGGCGTTGGCAGGATCTGCACAATATTGGCAAGCTTCTAGTAAGGCTTTGGTTAAGGCAATATGGGTATTAGGATAAGTTTCTGCCCAATCTTCTCGCACTCCCAAAACTTTACCGGGATGTCCTAACCAAACTTCTAAATCAGTCGCAATGGTAAAGCCTGAACCTTCTACCGCAGCGCGATAATTCCAAGGTTCACCGACGCAGTAACCGTCAATGGTTGCGCTTTTTAAGTCTACTACCATCTGGGCAGGGGGGATATTTTTCATATCCACATCAACATCAGGATCAATTCCACCGGCTGCTAACCAATAACGTAGCAGTAAGTTGTGCATGGATGCAGGATGGACTACACCCATTCTGTGTTGTTGTTCGCGGGTCTTGAGAAGGTAATTTTTGAAGTCGGATAAACTGTGTACACCTTGATCATAAAAGCGTTTAGCTAAGGTAATGGCGTTACCGTTGCGGGTCATGGTCAGGGCTGTGACAACGGGTAAGGGTTCGTTTTTATTCCCTCCCAAACTTAACCACATTGGCATTCCTGATGGCATTTGTGCGGCATCTAAATAACCGCCTGTCATCCCATCTACAATTCCCCGCCAACTACTTTCCCGGACTAAATTAACTTCATCTAAACCATGTTTAATAAAAAAGCCTTTTTCTTTGGCTATTGCTAGGGGCGCGCAAGCAGTGAGGGGTAAGAAGCCAATCTCTAAATTAACTTTTTCTAACCCATGACGAACAACCGCAGCGGTTTTTCTGGCTCGAATTTTCTTGACGCGTTTTTGTTGGTTGAGGAAGTAAATCATTTCACTCCGCAAGGTGTAGTAACTAGGATGTTTTACTACTTCCATGCGTTTGCGGGGTCTGGGAATATCTACTTCTAAAATGTCACCAATTTTAGATTCGGGCCCGTTAGTTAACATGACAATTCTGTCAGATAACAAAACGGCTTCGTCTACGTCATGTGTCACCATAACAGCGGTAACTTCGTTTTCTTCGCAGATTTTCATTAATTGTTCTTGCAAATTACCGCGAGTAAGTGCATCTAAAGCACCAAAAGGTTCGTCTAGTAGTAATAGTTTAGGACGAATTGCCAAAGCGCGAGCGATCGCTACCCGTTGTTTTTGTCCACCAGATAACATCCCTGGTTGTTTGTCTGCATGGGGACGTAAACCTACCATATCTATATGTCTTTCGATTATGGCTTTACGTTCTGCTGCCGGCATCCCATTTAAGACTGAATCTACCGCTAAGGCAATATTTTCTCTGACTGTTCGCCAAGGTAAGAGAGAATAATTTTGAAACACCACCATTCTATCAGGCCCGGGTTTGCTGATTCTTTGTCCTTCCAAAGTCACCAAACCTTCTGTTGGTAAATCCAAACCGGCAATCATGTTTAAAAGCGTGGATTTTCCGCAACCGGAGTGACCAATTAAAGAAACAAATTCGCCTTTTTTAATTTGGAGATCAATACCTTTGAGGGCAATATATTGACCGCCACCAGTTAATTCAAAAACTTTATCAATTTGATCAACGCCAACAAATATAGACATATTATTTGATGATTGGTGATTAGTAATTGGTGATTGGAAATTGGTGATTAGTAATGGGTAATTAGTAATTTGTGGCTGGTAACTTTCTTACCTATTACCTATTACCAAATCTCTATTTTTGTTCTGAGGGAAGAATCCTGTTTTGTAGTGCAGCCATGAGTTTATCTAAAATTAGACCAACAACACCGATATAAACTAGAGCCAAAATAACTTCGCTGACGTTGTTATTTTGATAGGCATCCCAGATAAAAAAGCCAATTCCTACAATCCCGGACATAACGATTTCTGCGGCGATAATTGCCAACCAAGCCAAACCAATGGCAATTCTTAAACCAGTAAAAATGTAGGGTAGTGCTGAGGGAATAAGAATGTTAAAAAAGTATTCTTTTTTGGAAAGTTGCAGAACTTTAGCAACGTTGTTGTAATCTTGGGGAATTTGTGTTACACCCACTGCGGTGTTAATGAGAATTGGCCAAATTGCAGTAATGAAAATTACAAATAATGCTGCTGGTTCGTTTTGGCGCAAAGCTGCCAAAGAAATAGGCACCCAAGCTAAAGGTGGTACGGTTCTGAGTAATTGAAATAGGGGATCTAAAGCCTTGGACATGGTTTTATTGACACCAATCAAAACGCCCAAGCCAATACCGACAATTGCCGCTAATGTATAGCTAATAGCAACCCGTTGTAAACTAGCCCAAATTTGCCAAAACAGCCCTTTGTCAGTGCCACCCTTATCATAGAAGGGATACAAAATTAAGATCCAGGTGTCTTGAATAACCTTTATTGGACCTGGTAGTGTTGCCCCTGGAGTCCAAGAGAATAATTGCCAAATAGTTAAGAAGATCAGGAGGGCAATAGCTGGCGGAACAAGTTCAGGAAATTTTTTTTGCAAACTTGATAAAAAGCTGTTATCAAATTTAGGGCTTGTAGAACGTTTTTGAGCTAAAGTCATGGATGTTATTCTCCTCAAATTTACTAATGACTAATGACTAAACAGCAACTTTTTTGATTTTCAAACTCTTAAGATATTCTTCTGGCTTTTCTGGGTCAAATTTAACGCCATCAAAGAATTCTTCTACTCCACGAGAGGTACTTGTGGGAATATCAGCAGCAGGGACTCCTAATTCTTTAGCGGCTTCTTTCCAAATATCTTCACGGTTAACTTTTTTAATTAATTCTTTAGCTTTGGTTGCACCATTAGCAATGTAATCTTGTGGCAAGAATCCCCAACGCACGTTTTCAGTTATAAACCATAAATCATGACTTTGGTAAGGATAAGAAACACTGCCTTTTTCATCTTTCCAATAATAAGCAGCCATTGATTTATCATCAATTTTACGACCATCACCCATGTCATATTTACCTTGATATGGGTTGGCAAGAATTTCTGGTGAAGATAAGCCAAAATATTTTTTAGCCGCGAGAATTTCAGCCGCTTCTTTACGGTTGTCAAAGTTATCTAGCCATTGCTGGGCTTCCATGATGCCTTTGAGTAGGGCTTTTGTGGCTTTGGGATGTTGATCAACCCAATCTCCTCTCATGGCAAAATATTCTTCTGGGTGATTTTTCCAAATTTCGGCTGTTAATGCGGCCATGAAGCCAATTTTGTCGTTAACAAGGCGAAATGGCCAGGGGTCGCCGGTACTGAAAGCGTCCATTGTGCCGGTTTTCATGTTGGCGACTGTTTGTGCCGCAGGTACTGTCAACAATTTGACATCTGTCTCCGGGTCAATTCCACTTGCGGCTAACCAGTAGCGAATCCACAAGTCTTGGTTAACGTGGGGGAAGGTAAAAGCGGCAGTGAAGGGCGTGGAGGATTTAAGCTGTGCTAATAAAGGTTTAGCACCATCAAGTTTTAAGCTAATACCTTTCCCTAGATGTTTGTTAGCGATCGCTATTGCATTACCATGGGTAACTAACTGCGCCAATACATACATGGGAATTTGTTTATTCCCTTTGGTAATTTTTCCTTCAGTAATTAAGTGGGGCATGGGCATTTGCCATTGACCACCATCAATACCACCACCAGCAGAACCAATTTCTACGTTATCCCGTGCTGAACCCCAAGAAGCTTGTTTAGAAAGTTCTACCTCGGTCATCCCATGTTTGGCGAAAAAGCCTTTTTCTAGGGCAATAATTAATGGTGCGGCTTCAACAATGGGGATATATCCAAGTTTTGCTTTTATCGTTTCTGGTTTCTGTTCTGGGTTATTATTAGCTACTGGTTGAACAGCAGATGGAGTAGATGTACCGCCACTGTTACCAGCTTCTGGAGGATTGCCTAGACAGCCTTTCAGGAAAACAGCACCGGCTGATGCGCCTGCTGTAACGATAAATTTCCGCCGAGAAAATTGATTTAAAAAATCTGACATAAGACATCTCCTGGATTACAAATTTATTTTTTACGCATGAAAATTACAGCAATAACAAAAAAATCTTGCATTTATTGCCTCTGTACTAAAATATATTTAGTCATGCGAAGCCAACATTTTCTGATAGAAAATGGCTAACTCGGCTATGGAAACAAAGTTTAATTGCTTTGGGTCGCTAGGAGAAATGGGGAAGCATCTCTGACCTAGTGAAATTTAGTGTACAGGTTTTTTATACAAATTGATCAACATGGAAAGGCAATTATTAAATAAATACTAAATTGGATATATAAGTAAAAATTTATAATGAGGACTTAATTTTGAGTAAACTTTCTAATATATATTATGGGGCTGATGATTATGATTATATTTAGACGATGAACACCATAACTGTGAGTTAAGTTAAGCACATGAAAAAGGCATGAATAGATAATTTTGATGCTAACTATAGAATAACATCTTCATCTATAGATTGAATCCTATGATGAAGATTTATTATAACCTATGAATGAGTATATTTTCCTAAAATGAAAACTAATGAAAATTATTGCTTACAGTTTCACTGAACCACTTTTAGAAACGTCTCCGGATCAAGCTAGTTGGGGTTGGGAGATAGATCGAATATATCAGGATTTGGGAGAGCGATCTCAACTACAACAATTACTAAATGACTGTGACACAGAACCTGCTAATTATCTACTGCTTCGCCGTTTAGAAGAATTGGGGGATACATTAGAACAAGTGAGCGATCGCCTCAACCAACTAGAAGCAATGGGGGTAATGGTAATTGCTACAGAACAAGCTTACACCTCAAAAGCCTCAGAATTCCGCCTTGAACTCCTAAACTTACTCCAGCAAATTCAACGTCAACAGCGCAGTCGCAGTATCCGTCAAGGACACGCCCGAAATCGTCTCGATGCCTCACCACCACCAGGTAAAGTCCCCTATGGCTACCGCAGAGGCAAAGGAAAATATACTATTGATCGCAGTACATCGCCGATAGTCAAAGATTTTTTTGACAACTTTTTACTTTATGGTTCTTTACGTGGTTCAGTTCGTTATATAGCCAAAAAATACGCTAAAAAAATCTCTGTCACCACAGGAAGACGTTGGTTAACAAATCCTGTTTATCGTGGTGATACCGCTTATCAAAATGGGGAAATTATTTCTGATACTCATCTGAGTATTATTTCTAGGGAAGAAGCAGCGCAAGTTGACCGACTTTTACGCAGGAATAGCCGTTTACCATCTCGTACCGCCAGTGCGCCCCATTCTTTAGCTGGTTTAGTTGCTTGTAGCCAGTGTCAGGCGCAAATGATAGTCACTCGTGTTACTCAGCGTTATCAAGAAAAGAAGTATTTATATTTACGGAATACAAACTGTCCCCAAATTCCTAAATGTCGTGCTATTTCTTACCCAGAAGTTTTAGAAAAGACAATTGAAATTGTTTGTCGAGACTTACCTCTAGCAGTAGCAGCAATGAATTTTCCCCAACTGGATGCTATTAAAAATAGTCTAAATGAAGCTGTCGCCCGTCAACAAGAAATTCTCCACCAATTACCCACCTTTATAGAAACCGGAGTATTGGATACAGAAACAGCAAAATTAAGGTCTTACAAACTCCGCACAGAAATATCTCAACTTCAAGCTAAGTTAGCTATTCTCCCCCCTGTAAATTTGCGTTCTGTCGCTGAAGCTGTTTCTATTCCCCAATTTTGGTTAGACTTATCAGAAGTAGAACGACGATTTTATTTGAGAGAATTTATTCGTAAAATAGATATTGTTCGCCAGGGTGAAAAGTGGGATTTGCAAGTAATTTTCATTTTTTAATTGGTCAGTCAGTTGTCGGTTTTTATTATCCCTCTTTCCTCTTTCCAATCCCCAATCCCCAATCCCTAATTAATCTTCATCTCGACTTCTAGCTGATGTTGGTGATTTACCACCAGCATTGCGAACGTTCATCACTTTACTAAGTAAATCGAACCAAAAAGGCGCTCCCATTGCAATAGCAAAACCGCTTATTATCCAACCAGCAATCATGCTTAAACTAACAATAGGCACACCATTGATATTGATTGGATTCTGTCCCAGTTGCTCTTGTTTGTTATCATCTGTCCAACCAATTGGGAGATTAATTTCCTCTAAAATCTGCTTAGTATCTATATTGCTGAGATTGGGAGAGTTGGATTGCTTCTCTATTGTTTGTACAGCTTTATAAACAACGGCTTCTCGCAGCACCGTATCTGTCGATAAGCGATTAATAATATGAAATGTATCAGCATTAGCGGCAAAAGCTAAAGCAATACCAATCAAAATTGCTACTCCTTTAGCATTTCGTTTGTAAACACCACCTGCTCGCTGCATAGAACTATCAAAACTGTCTTCAATTTCTCTCTGTAATATTTTAATACCTTCCTCTGTGCTTTTAGCTCTGTATTGCGCCCGCTTGGCTAAGGTTGCGATATTCTTTTTCATCACAGGTGGTAGGCTATCAATCAATTCTATAATGGTTTTATACGTTTCACTATCTTTATCTTGTATAGCTGTTTCGATTCCATCATACACAGCATTACTTGTATTCATTAATTGCACAATTTCATTAAGATTAGGCTTTAACCCGCCGATAATTATTGCTTCTTCAACACCAGGAAAAGTATGTTTATGAAAAGCTCGCAATCGCTGCCAAGTTTCTAGAAAAATTTTATTTTCATCTTCTATATTCGCTTGAAAGTTATCTATATATTTATCCAAGCTATCCTTCATCCGAGTAATACTAGTCTCTATATCAAGTTTGTTATCTTTAAAATCAGCAACAATTTGGGTATATTCAAAATTAAGATTTTTAAAGTCTTCTTTGATATCCTTAGAAATCTGATTTGATAAGTCGGTACTTTTTATTTGTCTTAGAGACCTAGTTAAAATTCTTTCCACCTCTTGCAAACGTTGGTTTTTGAATTTTTCTAACCTTACTTCCGTTAAGCTATGGATGATTTTTGGTAATTTTAATTCTTCAATAAGACTTGTAGCAAAAATATCAGCAGAAATATAAGAGGGCGCACTATGTTCATCAGGAAAAGTCTTCTCATCCTGTGGAGATTTAGCCATTGCTTTTCTGAGTGGACGAGTTATGTCCGCCGTCATCCAAGTCAATTTTCTTGGTAAAGTTGAGAAAAATCCTTTGGCTTCTTGGTTGATACTTTTAATCAAAGGATTTGCATAAATATTATTGACTAGTTTAATTACTTCGGGTTTTTCTTTTTCGTCCAAATTACCAGACAAGAAAATTTCAATTGATTGCTTTAAGTGTATAGCACGCCATTGCATCACTGTAGCAATCAGTTCTTGAATTTCTGATGCTAACAAACTTAAAATTAGGTAAATAAAAATTAAACCCAGAGCGATATCTAAAATCACAGGTAGGCGCATTGACAGACTCCTTCAGGGTAATTGACCAATTTAGCTTTGTATTCTTTATATCATTTAAATTGAAAAAAGCTTGTTAAATTGTTTTAAAAATAACCAAGAAAAATTTTCTCTAAAAAATTATCATTGTCTAGAGAAAACTGAGCTAATTTTGGATCTAGCCATTGCTTGTGAAAACAGTTTGTGACGGTATGGCAATATTGGAGATTCACTCTGGTCTCTATGGAATCAAACCAGCGAGTAAAATGATTAGCATAGAATATGCAAGAAGGAAGCTATATTTGGACTCATCTAGAAAAACAGCATCGCGCAGTTGACAAATGGATTGATGGAATATGGCTGATAGTATTGCTGTTGGCGGCAATATTGCTATTTAGCATCAATCTTGGGGAACTGCCGCTAAGAGATTGGGATGAAGGCACTGTGGCACAGGTCGCCAGAGAAATTTGGCGGGACTCAGCAGGTTCTATGCGCTGGCTTTACCCTACTTTGGGAGGTGAACCATACTATAACAAGCCACCCCTCATGCACTGGCTAATTGCTTGGGCTTACTCCCTGGGTGGTGTGAACGAATGGACAACTCGCTTACCTAGTGCTATGCTTACAGCCCTTTCTGTGCCATTACTGTATTGCATTGGCAGAGAGATATTTCGCCTCCGTTGGGCTGCTGTTTATAGTGCCTTGATTTATCTGACAATGCTACCAGTAGTGCGTCATGGCAGATTAGCAATGCTAGATGGCGTAGTGGTAAGCTTGTTGATGGTAATGATGTTGTGTGTGTTGCGATCGCGCAGAGACTTACGTTATTGCCTTGGTATTGGTATCAGTTTTGGGCTGATTTGCCTAACTAAAGGCATGGTAGGTATATTATTAGGTGCTATTGCTGTAGTCTTTCTCTTTTGGGATACACCAAGACTACTCACCAATTACTATCTGTGGATAGGAATCTTCATCGGCATTCTACCTGTGTTGGGTTGGTATGCTGCCCAACTACTGCGATATGGTTATCCTTTTTCCCAAATTGATTTAGGCGATCAATCCTTGAATCAAATTGCTGCTGTTGCCAATGGTCAGCCTCAACCACCTTGGTATTATCTCATAGAAATTCTCACATGGACATGGCCTTGGCTGGTATTTTTTCCCGAAACTGTGCGCTACACCTGGGAAAATCGGAATCTTAGCTGGGCGAAGCTGATCATAGTTTGGACTGGTGTTTGTTTACTGCTCATTTCTCTAGTTAGTGTGAAACTGCCTTGGTATATATTCCCAATTTATCCCAGCTTTGCTTTGGCCTTTGGTTTCCATTTAACACAAGCCGAGAATTTGCGTTTATTCCCATCCTATCCCCGTGCTTGGGTAACTAGTTTTGCGATCTTGGCTCTGGTAGCTTCTGCGGGTACTATTTATTTTAGTTGGGTGAGCGCAGGGACAACAGACTTACAGATGATTTGGGCCGCAGCTGCTTTGACTATGACTTTGGCAGCGATTTTGGCAGAACGAGGTGATAGGCAATTTCTGAAGATTTTAGTTTGGGGAAGTTATATTTCCCTGCTATTGTTGGTGAAATCTAACTACTGGGTGTGGGAACCAGGAGAAGCTTATCCAGTCAAACCTGTGGCCGCAATGATAGCACGTGCCAATCCCGCAGTTCGACAAATCTACACATCTTTTCCCTATTCTCGTTCATCCTTGGATTTTTATAGCGATCGCACCATTATTCCTGCTTCTTTTGGCGACCTGCAATATTATTGGCAGTATAATGGAAAATCCTATTTCCTGGTGAATGCTTCTGCGTTAGACAGTCTCAAACTCAAATCTATCAAAGTAGTTGATCAAGCCGCAGGTTGGCAATTAATTACAAAAGATACCAATTGATGGTATTAAGGAGTCAGGATTCATGATACAGAATACAGAATGCAGAATACATAAAACTTTGAGCATCATGCTTGATATTTTGGATAAAATCTCGAATATGTTAATTCCTGATTTTACAATTCTTCTGACTCCTGACTCCTGACTCCTGACTCCTGAATTCTTAGTTAAGGTAAATATTCTTCTCCGGTTTCATTTAACTTCTCATTTCCTGGAAGCTGGTGCTGGTTGTAGCTTGTGCTTTCCTGGGTTATGGCAATTGTAGTCAATAAAACTGCACATCCCATAGCCAAAGCTAATAAAGGATGCTTAAGAAGAAGTAAATCTCTAATCATCCTCGCTAGAGGTCGGCTTTGACGACGCAAAGCCGAAGTAATGACAATTTTTTTCCAAGTAAACGGATCACGGACGTAGTGACCACTTTTACAAACTACAAGTTTTTCCTGACAATAAGGACAAGTAAATAAGCCAATGTAAGTCTTAACAGGCTTTGTCCTGTTATTTCTTTGGCAAATTGGGCAAGTAACATAATTATTATCAAAGGTGTGTATATTCATCTAGCTCGTCCGCCTAGTCCATTTACTCTCTCTATAACAATAGCTATAATCACTAGTGAGGAGTTACATGAGTTACATGAGTATAAGATTTATAAGAATTACAGGAGTATGGCTTACACCACGCAGCGCAGTTCAGGAGTAAAAATTAATTTTTCTCCCCAACTTCCCAACTCCCCAACTCCCCAACTCCCCAAAACAACCACTCACGGTTACAAATAGCAACTTGTGTTACTTAGTAGCCTTGGCAATATTCTCTGAACATTAGTAATGCACCACACATATAATTATCTTGCAACCACTCAGATCTACATAGCCGTAACACGAGTATAGCCAGATTTGGGTGAGAATGACTCTTAGTTACTGTTGTTGGAAACTATGTTCACTCAGCCGACAGTTACCTCAGCACTCATTCAGAACCACTAACTATTAATTCTCTCCCATTTAACCATTCTCCTCACAAAAATTTTAACTGCTTGTCTGGTTTTATCAAAGCTTTGTAAATCAAGCAGAGCAAGCATACTTGTCTGGTTGTTAAATCATGCCTCACAATGAGAATTAACAAATAAAAAATTAAATTTTTTCTTACATTTACCCCGTATCTCCATGACTCTCTTGCCTCCTACTCAACTGCGGAAGGTAAATCAACTAGCTGCCTTTCCCACATCTTCTGCTCGTTTAACTCATCTGATCAATCGCTTTCAACCATCACCAGAAACAGTAGTGCTGTTTTTAGCAATGCTCATTGGTGGTGGTACGGGGATGGGTGTAGTCACCTTTCATTATTTAATCCAGCTGATTCATGATTTGATGCTGGAAAATTTCATGGGACAGATAGGAGTCTGGGGTGCTTGGACTTTAGCTTGTGTTCCTACTTTGGGCGGACTAATTGTAGGCTTAATGCGTTGGCGCACTCAAGATTTTGGGCCTGGACTTTCATCTTTAATTGCTGTCTCTCAGGGTAGAGAAGTTAAGCAGCAACTACGACCTGTTAGCAAGATGATAGCTGCTGCTGTTTCTTTAGGTAGTGGAGCATCTTTGGGTCCAGAAGGTCCAAGTGTAGAAATTGGCACTAATTTTGGGGTGTTGTTGTCGGATGTGCTGCAAGTTTCTCAAGAGAGACAGCGGCTGCTTTTGGGTGCAGGTGCTGCGGCTGGTTTAGCAGCTGGGTTTAATGCTCCCATTGCCGGGGTATTTTTTGCTCTAGAGGTAGTGATGGGAGCTACATCTTTTGCTACTTCGGCTGTGAGTGTGGTTTTGCTTGCAGCGGTGGTAGCAGCTTTAATTGCTCAAATTGGTTTAGGGAGCCAACCTGCTTTTGCCTTACCTGCTTACCAAGTCCGCAGTCTGTTAGAATTACCGCTTTATCTAGGCTTGGGTTTGGGCGCAAGTTTAGTTGCTCTGACTTATACACAATCTATTCGTTTGATTAAAGCATTCTTTGCGGGACGGTTTAAAGGATTTGAATTTTTGGGCAAGATTCCTAAACCTATTCAACCAATTATTGGTGGTGCAGTAGTTGGTTTAGTGGCTTTGCAGTACCCACAAATTTTGGGCATTGGTTATGGAACTGTACAAGCGATGCTGCAAGATCAGGAGTTTTCCTTGAACTTGTTACTCGTACTCATGGTGTTGAAGGTGCTGATGACGGCAGTTAGTTCTGCTAGTGGTTTTGTGGGTGGTTTGTTTGCCCCAGCAATGTTTTTAGGTGCATCTTTTGGGTCTGCTTATGCCAAAATTTTGGCTTTGATAGCGCCAACAATTGGTGAGTATATGGCTGCTCCTCCAGCTTATGCAATGGTGGGTATGGCTGCTGTTTTAGCGGGTAGTGTGAGAGCGCCGTTAACAGCTATTTTAATGTTGTTTGAATTAACCCGTGATTACCGGATTGTTTTACCTTTGATGGCAGCGGTGGGTTTAAGTGTATGGTTGGTAGAGCGAATCAAGCCAACTATTAATTCTAATTCCAATCTTCAACAGATTGGTCTTTCGGAATTGAAAGATAAGCAGGTGGAAATTGTGCAGCAAATTTCTGTGGCAGATGCTATGCACTCCTATCCCAAAAAAATGCCGGCGACTCTTGGGGTTTTGGAGGCAGCTATGGAAATGATCCGCGATCGCTCACACAGTGCTTTAGTGATTGATGCCGATGAACAATTAGTAGGTATTCTTTCTCTAGACGATATTAACCGCACTCTTTCTCTTTGGGAAAATTACCACAATTCTCCTAGTGAAATACAGGCTAATTTTTCTAGCCAAACACTCATAGATATTTGTACAACTGACATTCTCTACGCTTGGCAGGATGAACCTTTATCGGAAGCTTTAGACCGCATGGCACTGCGAGGTTTGCATCAGCTACCAGTGGTAGCAAGAAACAACCCCGACTGCATTTTAGGTTTACTAGAAAAAGAGCAAATTGCTTTAACTTGCAATTTGGCAGCTACGCGCAAGGCATTACAGCACTATTTACCAATCCTACCTACAACAGATATAGTCATTGGTCATTAGTTATAGTGAATAGGGTGCAGGGGAGGCAGGGGAAGCAGGGGAGGTATAGGGAGAAAAATCTGTTGTTTCTCCTGACTCCTAATTCCTAATTCCTAATTCCTAATTCCTGACTCCTGACTCCTGACTCCTGAATTCTTATCAACTGATTTTTGATTAAGCTGTAGCTTCTACTTCAGCTTCATCTTCCCTATCTTCTGGATCTACTTGCCGCAATCGAATGTGCTTTTTCCCTAAAGTGATGATAAATTCATCTCCAGGTTTAAGATTCATCTGTTTTGTATAAGCTGAACCTATGAGTAAGTTGTTGTTCGACTGTACGCTAATTCTATAGCTGGCACTGCGACCACCACGACCATTGGCACTAGGTGTACTGTCCAACTGAATGCCCTCGGCATCAATTAGGGCATTTAAGAATTTCATCATATTGACGCGCTCTATACCATTTTTGGTAACAGTATAGTAGCCACACTGTTTAGCTTTATCTTCCTTGCTCTCGCTCTCTAGCTCCTTAACTTTTTTGAGCAGTTCTTCACCGACAAGGGGGTCAATTTTTTTCTGTTTAGGCATCAACTTAGGTCGAAATTGAATGTTTGAAGTGGTTGAATCGATTTTATTTTAACTGATACTGAGCTAATAGGAAAGGAATCCTTTATTTTTATCTCAGCATAGCCAAGTATATTACACTCACAGGAAAAATTGTTGCACAATTACCAAACTTGTCAAGATATTTTCTAAAATAAAATTCTGATAATGCTGATATCTATATATATAGTTTGTGAATTACTGGTAGACTGTATTTGTTTAAGTTTTTTTAAGTCCCGCAAAAAAGGGTTTGCTCTTGGAAGATGATCCTGAAGTCATTAGTCATTAGTCATTAGTCATTAGCAAAAATATTCTCCCCCTGGTCTCTGTTCCCTGTTCCCTGTCACCTGTTCCCTATTCCTTATTCCCTATTCCCTGATAACTGACAGATGAAACTAACGACTAGAGGACACTATAGTGTTAAGGCATTGCTGGATTTAAGTTTACAGCCAAAATATGGGCCTGTATCGGTAAGAGCGATCGCCAAGCGTCAAGATATTCCGGCTCCCTATTTGGAAAAGCTGCTCATAGAAATGCGTCGTGCTGGGTTAGTGAATTCAATTCGTGGCAGCATCGGTGGCTATCAATTAGCAAAAGAGCCTGTACAAATTTCTATAGGACAAATTCTAGAGGCAGTTGGGGAAAATATGACTCACTTACCTCTGAACAGTCCACCGCCTACACAAGCGGAAGATTGGGTAACATTTACCTTATGGCAAAGACTTAACCAAAAGTTAAAAGAAGCTTTGTACAGTATTACTCTGGCAGACCTTTATTATGATGCTCGAAGTTGGCAAGCATCTCTAGGGGAAGAAGCAAGTTTTGTGGTTTAGTCATTGGTCAGTTATCTCTGGTTCCCTATTCCCTGTTCCCTGTTCCCAATGACTAATAACATCTATATATTAATTATTGCTGCTTTGTTAGATTACTTAATTGGTGATCCTTGGGGTTGGCCTCATCCAGTGCGAGTGATGGGGTGGTTCATTTCTGGTTTAAGTAAATTTTTTCTCCAACATTGCCAAAGTTCTCGAATACAACGTGTAGCTGGAATTGTACTAGCTCTTATCCTCATCATAGGGAGTGGTTTGTCTGGCTGGTTAATAATTCAAATGAGCAGATGGTTACATCCATTGTTAGGAATTGCTGTAGAGAGCATTTTTCTAGCCAGTTGTTTTGCTCTTCACAGTTTGCGAACCGCTGCTGTAGATGTTATCCAACCTTTAACAACAGAAAAATTAGAGGAAGCGCGGCAGATTTTAAGTAATTATGTGGGTAGGGATACAGAAAATCTTTCAGAAGCCGAAGTTTTGCGAGCAGTTCTGGAAACGGTGACAGAAAATGCTACGGATGGGGTAATGGCTCCCCTGTTTTATGCAATTGTGGGTGCATTAATCCCGTTTATCGGACCTGTTCCTTTAGCTTTAGCATATAAAGCTAGTAGTACCCTAGATTCAATGGTTGGTTATAGAGAAGCACCCTATACTTATATTGGCTGGTTCAGTGCTAAATTAGAAGACTGTTTAACCTGGGTTCCTTGTCGGTTAACAGTGATGACTTTGGCGATATTATCAGTTAAACCTTTAGATGTTTGGCGTATTTGTCGCCGAGATGCTATTCAAGATCCCAGTCCTAATTCTGGTTGGAGCGAGTGTGCCTATGCTGCTATTTTAGGTGTGCAGATGGGAGGAACAAATTGGTATGGTGGAGTAGCTAAACATAAACCACTCTTAGGAGAGGCTATTTATCCTATCACCCCAACTTCGATCTACAACGCTTTGCAATTAACTCGGTATTCGTTTTTATTGTGGTTGGGAGTAGGAATGATTTTAATTTATAATTCATAATTCGTAATTCGTAAAAAAGGGAATAGGGAATAGGGGTTTTTGAATTTTGAATTTATTTCTTCTCCGTTCCCAGTCCCCAGTCCCCAGTCCCCATTCCTCAGTCCCTATGTAATTATGTCTACTAAAGTAGTTGAAATTCTCTCATCAGAAGAACTGCGTCGTACTTTGACTCGTCTTGCTTCTCAAATTATTGAAAGGACGCGAGATTTGTCCCAATTGTTACTTCTGGGTATTCATACCAGAGGTGTACCGTTAGCCAATTTATTGGCGCGTCAAATAGAGAGTCTCGAAGGTATCACTGTATCGGTGGGAGCATTAGATATTACATTCTATCGTGATGATTTAGACCAAATTGGCTTAAGAACTCCAGCTAAAACTGATATCCCTTTTGATTTGACGGGGAAAACAGTTGTCCTAGTAGATGATGTCATTTTTAAGGGTAGAACAATTCGTGCTGCTTTAAATGCAGTCAACGAGTATGGTAGACCAGAGGTGATTCGTTTAGCTGTGTTAGTAGATAGGGGTCATCGGGAGTTACCTATTCACCCTGATTTTGTGGGTAAGAAACTGCCTACGGCTAAAGAAGAAATTGTTAAAGTTTATTTACAAGATGACGATGGACGGGATGCGGTGGAGTTAATTAGTAATTGAGTGTGATTGGTGATTGGTGATTGGGAATAATATTTATTACCCATTACCCATTACCCATTACCCATTACCCATTACCTGTTAACGGTACTAATGGTTTGTAATAATTGGGTTGTTGTATAAGGTTTACACAGGAAAGCTTTGACACCCATATCGTAAGCTGCGTTGACTTTATCGCTGGGCGCTAGTCCGCTAACAGCAATAATTTTGACATGAGGATTAATTTTTTTGAGGGTACGGATGCTGGTTAGTCCATCCATGGATGGCATGACTATATCAGTTAAAACTAGGGCTATTTTATCACGATGTTCTACATATAAGGCGATCGCTTCAATGCCATCACGGGCTGTAATTACTGTATAATTATAGCTTTCAAGTGATGTTTTTGTAATGTCACAAATAGCAGCTTCATCATCTACAACTAATATCATTTCTCCATTACCTTGATGCAAAAATATTTCAGGTTCTTCTATAATTTCGTTTGTATCTTGTGCAGGTAAATAGACCTTAAATTGACTGCCTTTTTTTTCTTCGCTATAAACATTGATAAAACCACCATGACTTTTAACAATTCCCAATACAGTTGAAAGACCTAAACCAGTCCCTTGCCCAAATTCTTTTGTAGTAAAAAAGGGTTCAAATATCCGGTCTATTATGGTCGATTTAATACCAATTCCCGTATCAGTTACAGTAATGACAGCGTAAGGTCCGGCTTGGGCATCAATGTGCATTTGGGCATAATTGTCATCAACTAAGAGATTTTCAGCAGTGATTGTTAAAGTACCACCGTTAGGCATAGCATCACGGGCATTGATACATAAATTCATTAACACTTGATGTAATTGAGTCGCATCACCAGATACAGTCCAAAGATTTTGGGAAATTTGGGTGTTCACTTCCAGGTTTTTAGGAAATGTTTCTTTAATAATTTGCTGAATTTCAATGAGTAAGTGTTTTAATTGTAAAAGGGTGCGATCGCCATCTAGTCCTCGAGCAAAAGATAATACTTGTTTAACTAAATTTGCGCCCCGTTTAGCATTGCAAATTAATATAGGTATTAGTCTTCGAGATCGTTCATCTTTGACTTGAGTTTCCAAAATTTGCGCCGTCATCAAAATTGGTGCAAGGACATTATTTAAGTCGTGGGCAATACCACTAGCTAAAGTGCCTATACTCTCTAATCTTTGAGCGCGTAAAAATTGCTGTTCTAGTTGCTTTTTTTGAGTAATATCAGTGTTAACAACTAAAATAGATTGGGGTTTGTTGCCGAATGCAGGGACTAAAGTCCAACGACTTTCAACAATGATTTCTTTACCGCATTTAGTAATTTGCTCTAGTTCTCCTTCCCAGGAACCATTTTTGATGAGAATTTTGAATGCTTCGGACAATTGAAATAATTTTTTTTCTGGACTCAGATGCCGGATTTTTTTTGTCAGAGCGTCTTCTTTACTCCAACCGTAGAGACGTTCAGCGGCTTTGTTCCAAAATAAAATTTGATCATCTAAATCACCTACAAAAATGGCATCGGTAGCGACATCAAGTAAAGCAGCTTGTTGGCGGATTTTTTGTTCTGTTTGTTTGCGCTCAATGGCGTAGCGAATAGAACGTTCTAATAAAGGTGCAGTTAATTGACTTTTTTCTAGATAATCTACTGCTCCAGTTTTCATGGCTTCTAGGTCTATTTCTTGATCGCCTTGACCAGTGAGTAAAATAAAGGGACAATTACAACCCTTGTCAATAGCTTCGCGCAACAGTTCTAAACCATTATCCGCCCCTAAACAGTAATCTACCAGATAGATATCATGTTGGTGTCGAGCGATCACTTCCCTCGCTAATTGATAACTTTCCACCCATTCCAACTCGCAGCCAGTTACCTGAAATCCCTTAAACCAATCACGAGTTAAAATATAATCATCTTCATCATCATCAATTAACAAAACTTTAATGATTCTGTCATTCATGATTGCCTCTTACTGCTTATAGGGGCAGTTCTACAATTTCAAACCAGTATTTTTTTATAGTTTTCATCAATTCAACTAAGGATGTGAAATTTCCTGGTTTAATAATAAAGGAATTTGCTCCCAAATTGTATGTATTATATATATCTTCTTCGGCGCTAGAGCCTGTCAGAACTATCACGGGAATTCGCCGGAATTGGGGGTGAGTTTTAATTTCTTTTAATACCTCAAGACCGTGTTTTTTCGGCATATTTAAATCTAGGAAAATTAAAGCTGGACGGGGTGCTTTACTAACCTCAGTATATAAACCACGATGAGATAAATAATCCATCAATTCCTCACCATCCCTGACAATATATAGTTCAATGGGTAATTGGCTTTCTATTAAGGCATCACGAACTAATAGGCTATCATCATCATCGTCATCAGCCATTAAGATCGTGACAGTTAGTTGCCGATCCTTCACTCTAGATTTTCTCCTTTTTACTAGTTACTAGTATTAATTAAGTAAGTGGGCGTTAAAAATTGTCGTTATGACAAGGGAACAGGGAACAGGGAACGGGGAAGAGGGTTTTGGTGAATTTACTTTTTGTTACATACTACTCTTCGAGAAGCCGCTACGCGTCTACGGTTTTTTCCTGCCGACTTACTTAAGTATTTAATTATGCAATTCCCATCAACTGCTATCCACATTTGTACAATTAACCTCATTTTGGGGTGTAGTAGTAATCCATCTGTGGGAAGAAAAATTAGAGATGAGAATGAATTGGTAAAGTAATAATAAATTTTGCTCCTTGTCCTGGCTGACTTTGTGCTGTAATCGTACCGTGGTGGCGTTCAGTAATTTTCCGACAGATAGCTAAACCGATGCCCGTACCTTCGTATTCACTGCGACCATGCAGCCGTTGAAAAACATTGAAAATACGGTCAAGATATTTTTCTGCAAAACCAATGCCATTATCTTCAACAATGATTTGATAGTAGGCATTACCAACAGATAAATCATCAATATGATTGTTTAAAACTTGACCATATATTTTGATTTTAGGTGGTTGATTTTGACGACAAAACTTGAGGGCATTACCAATGAGATTTTGCAGTAATTGACGCATTTGCAGAGGATCGGCTTGAATAATAGATAATTCCCCTATCTCAATTTGTCCTTCTGTCTGCTGGATACGTACTTCTAAATCAGATAATACTTCTTGGGCAATTTGTGTTAAATTTACGGATACAAATGGCTGCGCCCTAGTTGTTACCCGTGAAAGTGTCAATAAGTCTTCAATTAAAGTTTGCATTCTCAAGACTGCATTTTGCATCCGTTGTAGATAATCACGTCCCTGTTCACTTAAAGATTCTCCACAAGTAACTTGCAGACGCTCACCAAATGTCTTAATTTTACGCAGCGGTTCTTGTAAATCGTGGGAAGCAATAAAAGCAAATTGTTGCAGTTCTTCATTAGAACGAGCGAGTTCTTGGCGTTGCTGGGTTTCTTGTTCTAAAATTAAACTTTGTGCTAAAGCAATACCAATTTGATCGGCCAGTTGTCCCAAAAGTCCAATTTCCCAATTAGTCCATTGACGGGTATGTAGACATTGATGGGCAATTAGCAGCCCCCAAAGTTGATTTTTGCGGAAAATGGGAACGACGAGGTTAGCTTTAACGGCGAATTGTTGGAGAAATTGAATGTGACAAGCTTGAATTTGTGCTTTCTCGATGTCGCTAATCGCACTAATTCGCCCTTGACTGTATTTTTGAATGTAATCTTCACTAAAACAAGGGTCAGAAATGTTCTGTCCCAGAACAATTGGTAAACCAGGAACTACAGCTTCTTTCACTGCGAGAAAGGAACTATTACCATGAAGCTGTAAAATTAACACCCGATCTGCTTGAAGTAGCTTTTGTACTTCAGTGACGCTGGTTTCGAGAATCTCCTCAATTTGTAAAGATTGACGAATTTTGAGGGTGATATTGGCGAATAATTGCGATCGCAGGTTTTGCCGTTGTAATTCTGCTTCGGCTCGTTTGCGATCAGTCATATCCATCATTACCCCAATCATCCGCACTGGCTTATTCGTCTGGTCATGAACAATATAACCACGGTCAAAAATATAAGCATAAGTACCATCACTACGCAAAAAGCGGTATTCATTAGACCAAAATTGTTTCCTATTATCAATGACAGCACGCAGATCAGTAGTAATACGTTGTCTATCATCTGGATGTATTCGTTCACGCCACCAAGTTGCATCTAAATTAACTTGTTCTGCTGTATAACCAAAAAGAGACTGTACAGATTGATTCCACCACACCTGATTAGTTAGCAAATCCCAATCTCTCAACACATCATTAGTAGCCAGAGCAACTATTTGAAACCTTTCTTCACTTTTTTTTAGCGCCTCTTCCATCCTTCTATGCTCAGTTTGTTTACGCTTGGTAATATCCATAAATACCCCACATATTTGTAAGGGTACTCCTGATGAGTCTTTTTCAACCACACCTTTACTGGCTAACCAGCGAATACTACCATCAGCTAAAACTACTCGAAATTCAATTTCAAATGCGCGTCCTTCTTCAATAGCGTGCTGATAAGTGCGTTTAACAAATTCTCGGTCTTGGCTATGAATGCAATTGAGAACAGCTTGATATGTGGGATGAAAATTGTCTGTTTCTAACCCAAAAAGAGCTTGTAGATGATCCGAACTGCTAATTTCATTGCTGTGGATATCGAAGTTCCAAATGCTCATGCAAGCTGCGTCTAATGCCATCCTAATTTGTGCTTCCCACTGATGCGCTTGCTCACTTTCTCCTGGTATCTTTTTAGTCATTAGTAATTGGTTTTACTTTTACTGACTTTTAACTTTATCTAGGGTTTTTAAAAGTTCTTGCACTGTGAAAGGTTTAGCCAAAAAAGTTATATTTTCCAATCGATTTAGAATATTGAGATGTTCGCTAGTTACGAGTCCGCTGATCGCAATAATTCTTAGGCTTGGAGTTATATTTTGCAATTTGTGAATAGTGGTGATGCCATCAATATTTGGCATCAATATATCAATAATTACTGTCTTAATTTTATTTTGATTTTGCTTGTATAAGTCTAGAGCTTTCTCTCCTTCACTAGCAGTAATTACCTTGTAATTATGGGTTTCTAAAGAAGTTGTAGTAATCTCCAGAATCGAAATTTCGTCATCTACCAATAAAATCCATTCTTCATTGCCAGCAGGTATTTCCATTTCTGGTAGTGACTCGGTAATTTCTGTATATACTGCTGGCAAATATACATGAAATTCTGTACCTTTACCTTGTAAACTGGATACAGTTATGAAACCATCATGACCTTTAATAATGCTTATAACTGTTGATAAACCCAGTCCGGTACCTTTGCCAAATTCTTTAGTTGTAAAAAAAGGTTCAAATATCCTATCTAATACGTTACTTTGAATGCCAATGCCTGTGTCAATCACCTTTATGATAATATAATAACCAATTTCTGCCTCTAGGTGTATTTTAACAAAGTTATGATCAATCCAAATATTCTCAGCGATTATTGTTAAAGTACCGCCATGAGGCATAGCATCACGAGCATTTAGACACAGATTCATCAGCACTTGATCTAGTTGGGTAGTGTCACCATAAACTGGGTATAAATTTTCCTGAATTTCTGCATGAAATTTAATTGACTTGGGGAATGTTTGGACAACAATTTGCTGCATTTCTGAAATCAAATACTTGACTTGAATCACTGTGCGATCGCCTGGAATTCCCCTAGCAAAAGATAGCACTTGCTTAACTAAATTAGCACCACGTTTGGCATTGGTTTCTATGATCGAGATCAGTTCCTTAGCTTGCGGGTCATAATATTTATTTTTGAGTAAATATGCTGACATCATAATTGGTGATAAGACATTATTCAAATCATGGGCAATCCCACTAGCTAGAGTACCAATACTCTCCATGCGTTGAGCGCGTAAAAATTGCTGTTCTAATTGTTTTTTCTGGGTAATATCAGTCTCAACAATCAGGATACATTGAGCTTGATTGTACTCATCATGTACTAAAGTCCAACGGCTTTCTAGAATAATTTCTGTGCCAAATTTGGTGTTTTTAATTAATTCTCCTTGCCATGAACCTTGTGTTAACATGGTTTGATAAATTTCCTGTTGTAGGGACTCAGGTTCATCAACCCAAATATGACTAGCATTTCTGTCGATAACTTCTTCAGCTTTCCAACCATAAAGTTTCTCGGCGCTTTTGTTAAATAATAAAATTTTGTTGTCTAAATCTCGCACTAAAATGGCATCTGTGGCAATATTGAGTAATGCCGCTTGTTCGCGGAGCTTCTGTTCTACTTTTTTACGGGCTGTGATATCTTCAAAGATATATAATCGCCCAAAATATTGATCATCTTTATCCCGAATTTGGGTAGAAAAACGCCGGATAATCCGCCCGTCATTGAAATAAATCTCATCTTCAACAACACAGCGGTTATTTTCATCTTGTAGAGGTTGGCATGATGCGGCAAAGGCGGGAATATCTATAATCAATTTCAGACAATCAGGAATAATCTTTTGATTGTTTAATTCCCGGCTTTGCATGGTTTCTTTGAGATGTTCAATTTCCCAAATTTCACAAAAGCGATCATTAAAATAAAGGATATTATCTGTGCGATTATCAACAACATAAAAGCCTAGTGGTGAAACACTATTCATTGATCGCAAAAGTGCTTCTTGCCAACGTAATTCATTTTCTGCCTGCTTACGTTCAGTAATATCTTCTACTATATATGCGAATTGCTGACGACTATGATAGTTTTTGGGAATTGCTGAGACTGTGGCTGATAACCAATTTTCTCCTTGGGGAGTTTCATGAGTATATTCAAATCTAACAGGTGTTTGGGTAATTTCTGCTTGACGATAGTAATTAATCCACTGTTTTAAACGCGTCATGTCTACACCCATTTCCCGTGCTAGACGATTTTGCATTGCTTGTGGGGTGAGTCCAAAAAATTTCGCACTCTTGGGATTATCAGAAATATGCAGAATATCATTATCTACTAACTCTACTATTCCCATCATCATTGGCGCACTTGCAAAGAAACTGTGTAAAGTAGATTCACTTTGATGGAGTGCTGCCTGAGCTTGTTTATATTCTGAGTTTATTCGCGAAATTTCTTTTAAAGAGCGTCTAATTTCTAATTGTCTAACAATCAAACGAGCAAGAGATTGGAGTCCTGTTAACTGTTGAGGACTGATTTGCCGTGCTACTTGATCTGCTATACATAAAGTCCCAATTATCTGTTCTCCTGAGACTACTAAAGGCACGCCAGCATAAAATCTTATATATGGTTCTGAAATAACTAAATCTGTTGTGGCATAGCGTTGATCTGCCAAGGTATCAGGAATAATTAACATATCGCCTTGCTGGACACAAGCCTGACAAAAGCCACTATCTAAGGGCATTTCCTGGCGATCTAATCCTATTTTTGCTTTAAACCATTGCCGATCAGCATCGATGAGACTAATCAAAGCAATTGGTGTATCACAAAGGAGAGCGGCTAAAGATACCAAATCATCGAAAGCTTGTTCTGGGTTAGTATCAATAATGTCGTACTGATGGAGAACCTCAAGCCTCGCGGCTTCATTGTTAGACACTGAAAATTTCATCAAAACTTTCCTACTAATTAATGATCAAATCACAATTTGCCCCAGTATAAATTCCGTTTGTTACATTCATCAAACAGGCAAATTTGAAATTATGCTTGTTTGAATTTTAATTAAAAATTCGTCACTTCTTCAGGGTATTTTCATATATATTGATATGAGAATATACTGATTAATCACACCAAAATTATACAAATCTCTATATGACATTCCCAATCAAAAACTGGCAGGAGGATTTTGAAGTTAAGCGCGAAAAACTTACACAACCCTTGAGAAAGGAAGGTTGCGGGTTAGTAAGTTTTAGTTCTAGTTTCACGGTGTACATAATTTCTGAGTGTTGTGTATATTGATAGTATATAATCTAATACTATTGAACGGTCAATTATTCAGCGGATAGATCATTTTTGGGGAATTTATGCAGATTAGCGTGCAATGGTTAGATAATTAGTTATCTAGTATTACGTCTTAATCAAGTATCCTATCAACAGGCTCAAAACTTAGTCATGAAAAACCCAGCCGCTTTCCTCATCAAACCTAAAGCTCAAGATAGTTTTGGTATTACCTTGGCTCCATTGTCGCTTGAGGAAATATATATCAAAGCTGACGATCCAGCTAATGGTGCAGTGGTGGTGATGAGTGGAATGGTTCGTAATCAAACTGATGGTAAACCTGTGGTAGCTTTAGAATATCAAGCTTACGAACCGATGGGTTTACAAGTATTTTACCAAATTGCAGCTAATATTCACGAAAAATGGTCTGATGTAAATCGGGTAGTGATATATCACCGCATCGGGCGGTTAAAAATTGGCGAAATCAGTGTTTTAGTTGCGGTGGGGTCTCCCCATCGTAGTGAAGCGTTTGCAGCTTGCCAGTATGCAATTGATACCCTAAAACATAATGCACCAATTTGGAAAAAGGAGCATTGGCAAGATGGTTCTAGTTCCTGGGTGAGTATTGGTGCTTGCGAAGAAAGTTGTTGACGTGATCACCAAGATACAGCCATAAAATAAATTTTGTTCTCTAGATGAATATATATCTTTCGACACCGGCAATAATAAATTTGAATTTCAACCTGATTAAATGAGTTTAGACGAGCAGTAAGGAATTTATTTCCAGACTGCCTACCAAATTGGGATGCTCTCCAGTATTTACCAGCAGGCTCTTGAGTAAAAAATTTACAACATCTTCAAGAAAGAACAGCTATTTTATGGTAATATTTTTAGCTAATTAGTGAAAATTATGTAATACCTGGGGCGATGGCTTCGCCCGCCGCAGGCATCGCTCCCATCAACTAAACTTTATGTTATTTAGTTCTTCAGCTTTCATTTTGGGGTTGTTACCGATAACAATGTTTGTATTAAGGCTATTAAGCAAATGGCGTATACTATGCTTGTTGGTGAAAAACTTAGAATTTAAAAGTATTCTAAATTACATAATTTTAGACACTCGCAATTTGGCAAAAAATTTCTTGGTTTACAAAACTTATTTTTATAGGTTGAGTGATAATAATCACTGCTTCGATAACCGCTCATTTGGATTTTCCAAGATCCTCCAAGATCCTATAAATTATTCAAGATCACATAATTAATTAATAAGGATATAATTACCGTGTTTAAGCTGAACTCAGAGATGCAGCGTGTTATTCCCATTAATTTGATAGGATATAGCTTAATAGTTATAGCAATTTTGATTGGGTTTATAACAAGAATTATAGCGGTTTTTCAATATATTTCATTTGACATCGGTCCTGATCCCGATCAAGTTAGAGATGCCTTTGCTGTCATTAATATCTGGAAAGGAGACTTTCCAACACTCGGTCCTCAAGTCACTACCATCGGTAGACACCATATCTTACCTCTTTATTATTATCTTTTCTTTCCCTTTACCCTTTTAGGAGCAGATCCAGTTTTTCAAGCATTACCAAATGCTTTGTTTTCTTTTTTATCCATTCCGCTATTAACCTATCTAGTTTTTTTACTTCTAGAAAAGGTTGAAGCACCAAGGAGAATTTTTTTCAGTGGTTTAGCTGGTTTTTGGTATAGCGTTCTTTATGGAGAAATATTTATTAGTAATTTTCAATGGAATCCTAGTTCAATTCCTTTCTTTTTACTCGCTTTTACATTACTCTATTATCTGCAAATAGAGGGTAAATTTCCTTTTGTCATACAAATTATCTTATGGTTTTTATATGGAGTGGTTTTAGCTATATTAATAAGTTTGCATTCTTCTACACTATTTATCATGCCAGTAGTGTTTATTATTAGCTCTTCAATTTTTATATATAAAATTATTAAAAGAAAACTCTATTTATCAATAAGTTTACCTATCATCAGTGGTTTATCGACTGTACTTGCTTTACTGCCATATTGGATAGGTGAATTTGGGCGAGGTTTTCGGAATACTAAAACTATTATTCAAACTCTAACTAGTGCTAATTCTTCATCGGAAAATCCTTTCTTAATAAATTTGGGTAAAAGGCTGAGTAATGTTTTTTTAAATTATTATAAACTCTTTCAAGAAGTGTATCTTGGGAATTCTTCATGGATTTATTTATTGATAGCCTTTGTTTTTATATCTCTAGTTACATATTTAGGAATCACTAAATTTAAGGGGAACAAATCTATTTGGTGTATTTGGTGTTCTACATGGGGACTTTATCTATATGCTGCATCAAATCTTGACCCAGAAAAATCTTTTATTCACTACAAGTTACTTATACTGTTTGCTCCTATTGTTTTCACAATTACATCTCTTGCATACGTTAATGTGGCTGGAATAAAAAAAGTTATTTTTTACATATCTATTGGCATTATTATTTTGATTTCATGCTTGAGTAATTTATTTTATGATTATCAGTTTATGCTGGTTAAATATGGTATTAATAGGGTAATAAATACGGCAGATATCACCCAAGTAATCAATCAGTTACCATCTGGTGCCGTAATTTGTGATCCCAGAGTGAGGGGTAAAAGAATAGTTAATAATCAATACAATTACATTGATACTAATATCACGCTTAAAGGTATTAAAATAGTCAATGTGTGTGCCTCTGGTAATTATGTCATTCATCCGAAAAGATTACTCCTTATAGATGGTAATTTTCTTAATGACACAAGTTATGAAAAACCCTATTATCTGAAATTTACGCCATCAGATTTAGAGAAGCTGTGGCCAATATTTAAAATTTCTGAGAATGGCATGATTACCAGACCATCAAAGCTTGTTTTAGAAACAGATGCAGCCAAGGTTTATATTTTAAATTAAGTCTCATTTGTTGCAGGATCGCAAACTGCGGACCAAGGATGTTGCGGTTTTGAATAAAATTTAAAGCCGCTATAAAATGGTTAAATATTTTGTGTAAGAGAAGATACGCGAATTCTTAGATAAGTCAGAATCCAGAGGAATAAATTTACAACAAGTTTAAAGCAATGACTAGCTATTTTATGGTAATATTTTTAGCTAATTAGTGAAAATTATGTAATACCTGGGGCGATGGCTTCGCCCGCCGCAGGCATCGCTCCCATCAACTAACCTCTACCTCTATGTTATTTAGTTCTTCAGTTTTTATCTTGGTGTTTCTGCCTTTAACACTGTTAGTATTGTGGCTATTAAGCAAATTTAGATTAAATAAATTTGTATTACCTTGGTTGCTGATAAGTTCCATATTTTTCTATTCTTATTGGAATCTTTTTTCTCCAGCAGGACAAGCAGCAACCCCTGGATATATTTTATTGATAATTCTTTCTATTGTTTTTAATCATCAAATGGGTATGGCGATCGCCTCAGCCCAACCCTTTAGCAACCGAGCGAAACTGTTGTTGATTATTGGCACAATAATCAATGTCGGCATCATTGCATATTATAAATACGCTAACTTCTTTTTATCTTCAGTTAGTAGCATATTTTCAGCAGACTGGAATTTAGGTAATTTAATACTTCCATTGGGTATTTCTTTTTATACTTTCACTCAGATTGCCTACTTGGTTGATGCCTATCGTGGGGAAGTTAAAGGACAAAATTATGATTTACCCACTTATGCCTTGTTTATTCTTTTCTTCCCTCAACTTATTGCCGGTCCAATCTTACGTCATGATGAATTAATACCAGAATTGCGAGGGTTGAAAAATTTCGTATTTTCCAGTAAAAACTTTGCTTTAGGAATCACAGTATTTAGTCTAGGTTTAGCTAAAAAAATCCTGATCGCTGATACTTTATCCCAGTGGGTAGGACCAGTATTTAGTAATACGGATAATGCCACATTTATTGAAACTTGGGTAGGGGCTTTATCATATACACTTCAGCTATATTTTGATTTTTCAGGTTATTCAGATATGGCGGTTGGGTTAGGATTTATCTTCAATACTAACCTACCTGTTAACTTTAATTCCCCCTATAAAGCAACATCAATTACTGATTTTTGGCGACGTTGGCATATTACCCTTTCTAACTTTTTGCGTGATTATTTATATATTCCCTTGGGAGGAAGTCGTAAAGGAGAAGTACGACGTTATGCCAACTTAATGATCACAATGTTATTAGGAGGATTATGGCATGGTGCAGGCTGGACATTTATAATTTGGGGAGGTTTACAAGGTTTGTTATTATCAATAAATCATGGTTGGCGAAAATTTAATATTAAAATTCCCACATTAATAGCTTGGTTGATGACATTTTTTGCAGTTGTCGTCGGTTGGGTAATTTTCCGCGCTCAGAATTTACAGGATGCGATAGAAATTTTGAAAACTATGTCGGGTATAAATGGCATAGTTATTCCTGGTGCGCCTGGTGGTAAACTGTCTATGCTATCTCAATTTGGCATTCAAGTTCAAGAATGGAGTAAGTTGACTTATTTACCAGAATTTTTTGGAAAAAAATCTTTAAGCTTTGTTGTCTTATCTGCGCTAATGATAGCTGTTACACTCCTGCCTAATACTCAGGAAATTAGCAATAAAATGACTTTTAACAAATGGTGGGGAATTGGTATTGGTTTATTGGCTGCCTATTGCATACTATCCCTCAACCGTGTTTCTGAATTCCTCTATTTCCAGTTTTAGAAAACCCTATCAATAGTATCATATCGAGTTCCCATGAGTAATTCTCCTTTTTCGGATTTAACTAATGTTTCTGAAACTCAATTGAGTAAGTTGGATAATCATCCTCAGTTTAATAAGTGGTTTTTATTGACCATAGCCATATGTATCTTGATGGTCGTAAGTGTTAATTTTGTCATTGATCCTTATGATATATATAAAACTCCCAATTTTTTGGGTATTAATCATGAAAAACCTGGAAAACAGTCTAATGATAGGTTATTTAAAGCTATTGATATTATTCGCATCAAACCTCTAACTGTGTTTTTGGGTTCATCAAGAACTAAACAAGGACTAAATCCCGATCATCCGGGTTTATCTAATGCTGAAAGTATTTACAATCTTGCTCTTGATGGTGCAGTTTCCTATGAAATTCTACGATATTTACAACATACGCTCAAAAATCAACCCAACCTAAAAGAAGTAATTTTTGGAATTGATTTTTTTATGTTTAATAAATTTTTAGGTAATCAACCAGGTTTTGATGAAAATAGGTTAGAAAAGAATTATTTGTTTCCTAGTGATATTATGAATTCTCTGTTTTCATTGGATACATTGGAGGTGAGTAGGAAAACAATTTTAGCGAGTTTACAACAGGAGAATTATGATAAATATTACGGTGAAAATGGTTTTATGCCCAACTCTAAGTATAGAGATGGTAAAGCTAAAATTTGGTTTACTAAATCTATAAATATATATTTTCAGTTCAATTATAAATATAAGTTTAATGACAAATATTTTGAAGATTTCCAGAAAATTGTTAAAATTTGTCGAGAAAAAAATATCAAACTAAAGGTTTTTATTTCTCCTTCTCATGCCATTGACCTGGAATCAATTCGAGTTACAGGAGAATGGCAAACTTTTGAAAATTGGAAAAGGAAAATTTTAAAAGTAACTCCGGTATGGGATTTTTCTGGATATAATTCTATCACCACTGAACCTTTGCAGGATGTCATGGAAAACTATGCGGATAGTTCTCATTACACCAAACCAGTTGGCGATTTAATCTTAAATCGCATTCTGGGTTACAAAGAAAAGGAAGTACCAGCAGATTTTGGTGTTTTAATAACTCCAGAAAATATTGAATCTCACTTAGCTAAAATTCGTGCAGACAGGGAAGAATGGGTAAAAAACCGCAAAAGTGAACTGGAGTTAGTGCAAAATTTAGAAAATAAATTTGGGGAAACCCAACAGCAAAAGGATAAATAAAGTTGGGTTTGTAAATACTAAGTTTTATCTGAATAAAAATAAAAACAGTGAGTAAAACCGTGTTTCTGAATTCCTCTATTTCAAATTTTAGAAAATCCGAAAAAATTAATTTTCTTTGAAAATGAGTAATAATTATGGTTTGGATTTAACTAATATTTCTAACAAACAAATGAGCAAGTCTGATAATTTTTTTCAGTTTAATAAATGGTTTTTCTCTACCATAGCTATATTTATTTTGATGGTCGTGAGTTTTAATGCTTTAATTGATCCCTATGGAATATACAAAAGCCCTATTTTTGTGGGAATTAATCATGTAAAACCCCAAAAAAAGTTTAATGATCGCCTTGTAAAAGCTATTGAGATTATTCACACTAAACCCTTCACTATATTTTTAGGTTCATCAAGAACTAAACAAGGATTAGATCCAAATCATTTGGCTTTATCTAATTTTAAACCTGTTTATAACATTGGTCTTGATGGATCTAATCCCTACGAACTACTACGCTATTTACAACATACTATTAAAAATCAACCTCATCTAAAACAAGTAATTCTTGGAGTTGATTTTTTTATGTTTAATGAATCACTTGGTAATCAACCTGGTTTTGATGAAAACAGATTAGAGAAGACTTATATAATTCCTAATGATATTATTAATTCTCTATTTTCGCTAGATGTGTTACAGATCAATAGGGAAACAATTTTGGCTAGTTTGCAAAACAATCATCCAGCAGAAACATCTGAAGAAAACGGTTATGTACCTAATTATAAATATGAAAAAAAACCTATTACATTTCGGTTTAGGCACTTTATAAATTCCTATTTTGTTCTTCACTACCAATACAAATTCTCTGATAAATATTTTGATTATTTTCGACAAATTATTAATTTATGCCAAGAAAGAAATATAAAATTAATTGTTTTTATTTCTCCATCTCATGCTACTCAATGGGAAGCAATTAGAGTCACAGGACAGTGGCCAACCTTTGAATCATGGAAGGAGAAAATTGTACAACTAAGTCCTGTATGGGATTTCTCTGGTTACAATAGTATCACTACTGAAGCAATTAATGATATGATGGTAAACTATGTGGATAATTCCCATTACACTACACGAGTTGGTAATTTACTAATAAATCGTATTTTTGGTTATAAAGAAAATGAATTACCAGCAGATTTTGGGATTTTAGTAAATAAAGACAATATTGAATATCACTTAGCTAAAATTCGTGCAGATAGGGAAGAATGGTTAAAAAAGCATAAAGATGAATTTGATTTGGTACAAAGTTTAGAAAAGCAATTTTTGGCAGCTCAACAGGACAAGAATAGTAAACAATAAATTACAGAGGTTCTGGGTTAACGTCTCTATAGGAATGAGAATGTTGGCTGAAGTTGTAAAAATACTTAACAAAAGATTTAGTGTTTGTTGTAATTATTTACATTATTTCAGTTTGTAAATATTTTGTTCAACCCGCAGGAATATGCCTTTAGACTAATGTCGATCCAGACATCATTCAGATGGGAATAAAGGCAAATGTGTTTAGTAAACCTCTTTTGTCACGAGTTTGTGGTTGCTGTTTCCTTTGTAGCTTGCATTGCTGGTCTATGGTTACTACGGGAGGACAAGAAACAGAAAGATGAAGCACAAGCAACAGAAGAAGTGCTGTTGAGAATGAGCTTTGCTTACTGGCTTGTTTACTGTATCGCTTTTGGGATTGAAAAAATGCTTTTACCGACTTGGGAAAGTTTAACCATGACTTTAAAAATTACTACAGCTTTGTCATATTTTTTAACTTTTTCTTGTATTCTCAGTTTGCCATTACATAAATTTGCTGTGCATGAAGTTGAAGAATAGTCAAATATCAAAAGAGGAGCTAAAAACGCTCCTCTCCTGATTATTTGTTATATTCATGCAATTTTCATCGCGATCGCGATCGCTGTTTCCAGTTGCTCCTGTGCTAAAGTCGTGAGTATAAATACCTCTTGCACCGTCTTACCATGTCGTGCAATAACTTTATACCCCCCGCGAATGGGTACAGACACACGTAGCTGCATTTTAGGAGCATGACCTTTCACTCGCCCAATTACCGCTGGCGTTACAGTGTGAATGCCATCATGCTGACATAAACGTTCTAAAATAGGAATTAGACCAGAAATGTGGGTAGAGTGATTCCAAACAAGTCTACCATCCGTGGGTTTGCTCATGATGATTAAGCTGTTTCCAGAGGAGCCATTGTCAACCCAGCGCGACGCAGCTGCTGGTGATATAACTCCGCCTGTTCCTGCGGACCTACCCACACTATCGCTTGTCCTTCATAGTGTACCTGATTTGTGAGATCCCAAGCGCGATCGCCTGTCATTCCCGGAATATATTTCATCAAACATTCAGAAACGTGCTGAAAAGTATTGAAATCGTCATTTAAGACAATCACCTTATAATTAGGATAGGTTTTTCGAGTAACTTGATTAACCCGATCAGGTGTTACAGTTGGTGCTGTGGCCATTCCATAAACAGCTGCAAGTCTTGTCTCCATAAGTCAACAAACTACGTTTTACAAAACTACACTTCAAATATCCAGTTTAATTCATTGTTGGGTTGAGAATTAGAGAGAGACTACAATTATAAATATATAAACTGATAACAGGTGCAACAATGAACACCTTTCAACTCTATACAACCGACTTCCATGCTTGGACTCAAGAACAGGTTAATTTACTCAAAACTCAACAATGGAATACATTAGACACCGTTAACCTAATTGAAGAACTGGAAACATTGGGAAGAAAAGAAAGACAAGAATTGAGAAATAGACTAGCTGTATTGCTAGGACATCTATTAAAATGGCAATTTCAAGCCCAAAAACGTAGTAATAGTTGGTTGAGTACAATTAAAGAACAACGTATTCAAATCAAACTACTTTTACAAGACAGTCCTAGCTTACAACCTTATTTAGAAGAAGTTTTTCTCACAGCTTATGAACTAGGTTTAGCCTTAGCAATGCGAGAAACTCAACTAGGCCAAAAAGTATTTCCAGAAATATGTCCTTACACCTGTGAACAAACTCTCAACTCGGAATTTTTACCAGATTAGTTGCTTTCAGATCCCCCACTTCTTGAAGAAGTGGGGGATCTAGTCAACACATAATTCTACCGCCAATCTTCCCAATTTTGATTAAAAATGGAAGTATCAGGAAAAGCAGTAGGATTACCATTTTTCTCTAAAATATCTTTTAAAACCTGTAATTTTGGTTCTAATCTCGGTAAATCATCAACTAATTGATAAGGTGCAATATTTTCTTTAAGTGCAAAACTGGCCACAGTTCCCGCAGCAGCACCAGCAGACCATTCAAAAGAATGAACCCGATAAGCAGCAGCAGCTATATGACTAGTAGCAATACTTTTACCCCCTACTAATAAATTATCAATTTTTTGGGGAATCATGGCTCTCAGCGCAATTTGGAAAGGATAAGCGTTACCAGCACCGCGTCTTTCTCCCGCGCGTTCTTTATTACCGGGTGCTTCCGCTGGACTGTTCACCATACAAGGATGAAAATCTATTGCGTAATGTCCTATACCTATAGCATCCGGTAAAATAGTAGAACGACTGCGCTTCATGGCTTTATCTGGTGCAACTTCACCTCTAATTACTGATATTGCCTCTAAACCTGCCAGTGTCGCTTTTAACTGGCGATACATATCCGCAGGTAGAGTTTTCCGGTAATACTCATCATTATAATTACGGCGGGAAATATCAACTTCCCAAATTCCAAACCCTTCCGGTTGCCCCCAACTGGGACGGCCAATAATGCGTCTTCCTTCGCGCATATATGGGTATTTTGATAAACCGTGTGCAGTTCCCATTGGCGAATCTAAACCTGTTAACAAACGATTATTAGGTTGGGGTTGTTTCACATTTGCACCAAGTTGTGAATCAGTATTTCCCGCAACTAACCAGTAATAATAAGCCAAAGCATTTTCTTCACCTTTGCGGAGGGTCTCGGTTCTCAGTCCTCCCATCCAGCCACTGGGCTGTAATTGACCTGTAGCTTGTAATTGTTCGCGAGTATAAATGAGATTATCTTCGGCTGTTCCTGGACGGTAGTCATTACCCCAAGTCCAGTTTTGCATAGATATGTCCCCTGGGGTGGGAGTTGTAAAATTGACACCACCAAATTTAGTTTGTTGACCTTGTTGCGGACTCCAAATACGACGATAGGTAAAAACTAAATCAAAATTGGCTAATCTTGCTAATTCATAGCTGAAATAAGGTGCATATTGGGGATAAAATGGGGGCATTATTTGGTTTTGCGGTTCTTTGGTAGACTCCATTGCAAAGGTGTAAGTAAAACCTTGGGTACAATAGGGGTCGTTTGTAGTGCTAGAAGATGAAGGTTCGAGATAGGAACGCGCATCAATTCCTAGACGATAAGGAACATCAGCTAAAGCAATAATTTCCCCAGTTTCACTTGCGTCTACAACGTACCATTGATTATTATTTTTTTTGGATTGTTTGGGTAGAAAACGAATTATATTTTTAGTGAAGCGGGGTGAGTTTTGGTAACTATAAGCGTCTTCAATGGTTTGCGATAAGGTGAAAGTATTCAGGGGTGGTGCGTTTTTTGCTGGTTGATGTTGAATTGCGATCGCACTATTTATAATTTTACCATCTTGGCTAATTTGTAAATCTTTAATTACTGTATTTGGAAACCATTGCAATTTTCCTTTACCCTGTTTTGCTGCATCTTTGAGCATTTGGGTGATGATATTGTGAGCATCACCAGGAAGAAAACAGGAGTCACTTACCCAACAGTCACCAGGGTTAAGTTTGCCATATTTGCGTTGAATGCGGTTTCTTAATTCTAGATATCCACGCGAATAAAATTGTTTATCTCGTTGGGTTGGTCTTTCATCTAACGCAGATGTACCTTGAGAGGAAATTTGTCCCCCTAACCAGTCGGTAATTTCTGTTAAACAAACGGTGTTTCCTGCGAGTAAACTTTCGTAAGCTGTAGCGACTCCAGACAGTCCACCACCAACAATGAGAATTTCACAGTTGACGTTTTTATCTGGGTTTCTGGGTGGGGTTGCGGTGACGGAATAGGGAGTAAGGAAGGTGGTTAGTAAGGTGATGCTGATGAGTTGGTGACAAGCCTTTTTTTGTCTGTTTTTCATGGTTGATGCACTTTGTAAACTATATCATTTTGTAGACGGTAGTTGTGGGGGAAAGGTTCTTTATAAGATTATAGGTGTTTAGTGAGGGTTTAATCTCTATGGTGGTGTATTAGCCACTGTGTTGCTTAAATTATCAGCATTAGCAACAACATTTCATCATCCAAATGACAAGTAAGTGACGCTATACTATGTTTTGTTTAATAAATATGAGACAAAAAGGAACTTAATCATGAATAGAAAGCAAGAAAAGCAAGAGATTATAAAAAGTCTAATTACAAGATTATCTAACTTAGCATCACCAACTCTCATAGAACCAGATCCATTTAAAAAATGGTTAAGAAGTGTTTCACAGGTTCTTAAAAATGCGAATATGCAAAATGAATTGAAAAAATGGGAGGAATTAACTCCACAACTTTTACATACTGACAAATCATTCTATACATCATCAATATTTAAATATGTGTCTTCTGATCAGAAATTATTTGCTAAAGAGATACTATTAGGATTTTTAGCTGAATTGAGTAAAGATAAATTATTAGACATTTCTATCCCTGCTCCAGAGATTACAAGTGCTGTTGTTGAACTAGCAATTAATGATGTAGAAATCTTAATTTCAACCAACGGAGCAGTTAGTGGTGTTGATAGAATCCATACAGCTTTACATGGCTATTTACGTGCCGTGTGTACTAAAGAAAATATCCCACATACTAAAGATGATTCGATGACAAAGCTATTTAAATTACTCCGTCAACAACATCCTGCATTTCAAAATATAGGTGTTCGTTCACAAGATATTGAGAAGATCCTGCAATCATGTGCTGGGATTATGGATGTACTCAATCCAATTAGAAACAGTGCGAGCTTGGCACATCCGAATGAGGATTTGTTAGAAAAAAATGAAGCAATGCTAGTCATAAATGTAGCGCGTACTTTATTGCATTACCTTGATGCAAAACTTAAGTAATTCATGAATTTAGAAGTTGTAGTTGAAGCTGAGAGACACAACTCTAACCCCCTAAAACTAGAAATTAGGGTAAAATAAACTTACAACAAACTGAATAACCAGTTAAACCAAACTGCATTATCAAAATGGAAAATACAACAATTTCTATTCCTATAAATTCTGCTATAGTAAAGGCTTACATAGAAGCATCGGGAGAAGAACAAAAAAAGATACAATTCCTCTTAGGCTTGCGAATGAGAGAATTGTTAGACAAACCATCTGTTTCTCTCAATCAATTAATGGATGAAATCGGAGCAAAAGCAGAAGCACGGGGGTTAACACCTGAAATTTTGGAATATTTGCTCAATGATGAATAACGCACGTTTTGTCAGCCAACTATAGTCACAATTTTAATACACCTTTATCAAATACAGTTACAAGCTTATTGATAGAGCGTTTTATCTCCACAAATCTGCTAATATCAAACAACCCCCCTAAAAATCAGTACCCTTGCATCCATCATCTATCATAGATGGCATATAGACACACCGCTGCAAAAACTAACTAACGGATAGGGAAGGTGTTATGAACAGCAAAAAACCCATTTTTTCAAATTTAGCTTTAAAAAGCGCCATTTTATTGTCACCCCTGTTGATATCTACCGCTTTTGTCAGTGGAAAACTCGAACTATCAGCTAATGCTCAGGTATTATCAAATCCAGAACGGGAAGAATTAGCTCGACTGCGAACAGAAACCCGCATTCAAAAGCAAGTACAGTCAGACTTTGAGCGTGCTTTCACTCGCACGAATACCCTGCTCAATATCTGGTTAACTATTTTAAGTTTATTTCCTGTGGTTTTAATTGCTACATTATGGTTATTACGGAAAGCCATAATTCGGGAAATTGTTGAGCGAGCAATGCAACAAGTACAAGGAATAGAAAAGTTGCAAACTCAATTAATTACTGTTAACCAAGATGCGGAAAATTTGATTCGCTCATCTCAAAATATTACTCAGGAATTAGCACAGGAAGCCAATAAACTTAAACGATCAATTCAAGGTGAAGAAGCAAACTTATCTATACTTTTATCTGATTTACCAAAATCAAAACAAGAATTTTTAACAGCTTTAGAAAGAGAAGTTGAATCTGCTCAAGAAAATATCAGCAATTTAGAATTTAAACTCAATACTCAATTAGAACAAGTAACTTTATCTGCTCAACAACAAAGAATCACCATTGAAAATGTCAAGAAATTAGAAACTGAGTTAGTTTGTCGATTTACCAAACTCACATTAGCAGTTGAAAATCAGAAAGATACCGCTGTTAATGATATTGAACAATCCCGTTCTCAATTGATATCTCTACTGCATGATTTAGAGTTAGAAACTTTACAGCAAAAAGAAACTGCTTTTGAAAGTATATCACAATCGCGGTCAGAATTTACTGATCAATTATTTCACTTTCAGTCAGATGCTCAACATCAAAAAGATATATTTATAGATAATCTCGAAAAAATAAATAATCTGTTTAAATCACAACTTGCTGAATTCCAAACTGACGCTCAAAGCCAAAAAGATAAACTGCTTGCTGGTTTTGTACAATTACAATTAGAATTTTCTGATCAACTCGCAGAAGTACAAAATTATGCTCACCAGTGTCAACAGCAAATTATTGACAATTTAGAAGCATCTGGTCAAGAATTTACTTCTCGTTTATTAGAAATTCAAACTGATGTGCAGAAAGATATTCAACAACAGCAAGTTATCATTCGGGAAAATCTACAAAAATCAGAAACTGAATTTATCAACCTACTTGCAGAATTCCAGAATAATGCTCAACAACGTCAACAACAAATAATTGATAATTTAGAAGCATCTGGTAGTGAATTTACTTCTCAGTTTGCAGATATTCAAACTGATGTGCAACACCAGAAATTGAATATTTTACAGAAGTTGCAAAAGTTAGAAACTGAATTTATCAACCAAGTTGCAGAATTACAGAATATTGCTCAACAACGTCAACAAGAAATTATTGACAACGTAGAAACATCTGGTAGTGAATTTACTTCTCAATTTTTAGATATTAAATCAGATATTCAGACTGATGTTCACCAACAAAAATTGAAGATTTTACAGAAGTTGCAAAATGCAGAATCTGAATTTATTAACCAAGTTGCACAATTACAAAATACTGCTCAACAACGTCAACAACAAATAATTGACAACCTAGAAAAATCTGGTAGTGAATTTATCTCTCAGTTTGCAGATATTCAAACTGATGTTCAACAACATAAATTGAAGATTTTGGAGAAATTAGGAAACTTAGACAAGTTAGAATCTGAATTTACTGCACAACTATCAGAATTACAATTAGATGCTCAAAAACGGAAAGATGCCATATTACAAGAGTTAGCAGAAAGTAAACCTCAACCTACCCCAGAACCGGAAATAGTACCAGAAAAATTACCCGAACCAACACAACCTGAAATTTCTGCGGATAATTATATCAAAGAAGCGGAAGTGCTATTTTCAGAAAAACGCTATGAAGATGCTTTAGCAATTTATGAACAAGTCGTTAAAATTAAACCTGATGATGCAGAAACTTGGCTGAAACGCGGTTTAACTCTGAATAGGTTAAAACGCTATAAAGACGCGATTATGTCTTACAATAAAGCGATTAAAATTAACCCTAATTATCATCAAGCTTGGTGTGATATTGGTGTTGCTTGTGGTAATTTAGGTAAGCACAAAGAAGCCTTTAACTGTTTTGATAAAGCTACGCAAATTCAGCCAGATGATGGTGTAGCTTGGTTAAATCGTGGTTTGTCTTTATTAGAATTGGAACGTTACGAAGATGCGATCGCTTCCTTTGATAAAGCGTTAGAATTCCAACCCAACTCACCCAAAATCTTAGATAAACGTGGTTACACATTGGTAAGATTGGGACAAGATGACGAAGCAATAATCAATTTTGACAAAGCACTAGAAATTAAACCAGACTATGCTAGTGCTTATTATAATAAAGCAGCTTGTTATGCACTGCAAAGAGAAGTTACATTAGCTGTAGAGAATCTTCAGAAAGCAATTGAGCTTAAACCCAGCTACAAAGAAGATGCTGCGACTGATATAGATTTTGATGATATTAACCAAGATCAAAGCTTTCAGGAATTAATTCAGAGTTAGTCATGATAAATGAAAAATACCCCTCCATAGTTTCTACACTCATTAGAACCTATAAAGGGGTAATTTGAAGTCATTAATGCCTCTTGTGAGGAGAGGGAAATGTAGCAGAGAAATTGGATAATAGGTGGGCTGCAATTGTGCAAGGAAAAGCCTTAACAACTATGTAGTTTCCACTGAAGGAAATCCTATCAATGCCTCATCATTGAAGATATAACGTATTTCTCTCAAACCTCATCTATCTAGAGAGATAGGCAAAAATCTACCCTAAGATAGATTGACGGTAGCTCAGTATAAAAAATACTGTACTATACTTAAAATCGACAGCAAATAGAATTATTTACGTAATCTAAAGTATATAAATTAACCTGAAACTAGAAATTTACCCCGCCAGTCAAAGAAACAATAACCGCAAGCCAGGACACTTTTGAATAAACCCAGATGATTTGTTGTGAGCATTCACATCATTAATATGTGTGGGTGTGGGTCGAATAATGCCACTAAATAAATCATCTAAACCGTAAGGTGTAAAAAATTTCCATTCTCCTTGTTGATCCATACGCACACCTACAGCAGTCGCTGTGTGTAACCAATCTTTAATGCCATCTTCTGTACTCGAATAAGTTCTTATACCAGCACGCCAGCGCCCAAAACTTGCTTGATTTTTAACATCAAACTCGTATTGAGGAAATTGTGCTGTCAGAGTTGATTTTGCTACCAGTTCCTGATCACGGTTCCCCCCATCATCAAAAAAAGCAATATCAAAATCTTTGATGAATAACTCACATTCTTGTCCAAAAATGGCACGCCAAACTGTATTTCGCACTGCTCCCCCTGCTAACCACCAATGAGGTAAATTGATGTGAGCTATTGCTGGTAAGACAGTACCAATAATTGAATCAGATAGAATTATTTGCAGATGTGTTTGATTATCCATGCTGGGGATGAGGTAGTGGAGTAAACAACAAAGTTGAAACCTGCTTATTAACATTCTATACAATATTATCACCAAGCCTGAATTATATTTGGTATAATAAAAATGTATTTACTATGTTTTTTTACTTAAAAAGTATTGTAAACTTTGATAAGATGAACTGAAATAATATCATAAGATATTGACAAATATTATCAAATTTAAATAAACTTGTCACCCATGTTATGAGATAAATCCATAACAAACCTGAGTTATTAGTAATTTTGACTAGACTGTGTTTGTGGTGTAAAATCAACATCATCTTTCTAGTACAAGTAATTTCCAATCTTCAAGTTAAATACGCATTTTTATCTGTATATAATTCTATTCTGTTAGCCGAGCTTATACAGAATTCAAAATCTGAACATCACAAAAATCAAAATCAAACTACCGAAAAAAGAATATGGAAAAACATTTGCAGTATTGGTCTATACTTAAGCGCCGGGGGTTGCCCGCTTCTATAGTTTTTTTAACTCTTTTGGCATTGAGTGTAGTTAAAACCGTCATAGAAACTCCCGTTTATCAGGCAGGAGGCCAGCTGGTACTGAAAAAGAACGCCACATCTTCCCTAACAGGAGTAGGTAGTCAATTAGGACAGTTGGAGAGTTCAGTCAGTGGTAGACCATTGGCAACCGAGGTAGCAGTTTTGCATTCTCTACCCTTAGCTGAAAAGACGATAAATACCCTTGCTCTCGATATTAAACCCACAGAATTTCTCAAAAGTCTGAAAGTAAAAAATATTGAAAATACAGATATTATTGAAATATATTATACAGATAAAATTCCCAAAAGATCGGTTTCAATTGTTAACACTTTAATGAAGATATATATAGAAAATGATATCAATGCGAACCGCAAGCAAACCAAGTCTGCCAGAGACTTTATTGCCCAACAGTTGCCACTGAGTAAAGCTGCATTACAAACATCTGAACGCAGACTACAATTTTTTAAACAGCAACACAGAGTTTTGGATTTAAAAGCCGAAGCCGCATCAAGTGCAAGTATTCTTACGGGTCTAGAAAAACAAGTAGCCGCAACTAAATCGGATTTATCTTCACAAACTGCCCGGATGCAAACAATCCAAAAATTGTTTGGTGTCACTTTACAAGATGCTATAACTGCGAGTTTTGCGGGTGAATCGCCATCAATAAACGCAGTTCAGGAACAATTACAAGATCTTCAGAAAAAGATAGCTGTTGTAGGGTTACGTTTGACAGACACCCATCCAACGATGATTGATCTCAAAGAACAAGAGGCTGTCCTCAAAAAAGAACTGGAGAAGCGGATAGAACAAAGTTTGATCAGTAAAGCAGGACGTTTGAATAATCTCCAAGATCCGGATAGGATATTACAACTGAAAACTCTTGGTTTACAACAGGAACTTCTTGGCCAATATGCTGCTGCTGAAGCCGAAAGATTAAGTTTACAAGTCAGGCTCAAATCTTTAGCTCAAATAATCGAATCTTATAAACAAAGGGCTAATATCTTACCACAGCTAGAATTACAGCAACGTCAGCTAGAACGGGAAATAGCTGCAACTGAGTCTAGTTATCAAAATCTGTTGGCCAGGTATCAGGAACTCCAGGTAGCGGAAAATTTACAAGTGAGTAATGCCATGATTGTCGCACCTGCCTTAATTCCTTCAGTACCACTGACGACTGACAGGTATATTAATTTATTGCCAGGCTTAATAGGTGGAATCGTTTTAGGGGTAGTTACTGCCTTGGTTTTGGAAAGATTGGACAAGACTATCAAAAACCCAAAATCTGCGAAAGACTTACTGGGATATACTTTTCTAGGTTATATTCCGCCTTTCCCCAATGGTAGTTTCACTCCAGAAGTAATTGTCAGAAAACAGCCTGATTCACAAATCAGCGAGGCTTTTCGGATGCTGCAAACTAACCTCAGATTTTTTAATGCAGAACAATCAGTGAAGGTGATTGTGGTATCTAGTGCTGTACCAAAAGAAGGTAAATCTACAATTGCTGCCAATTTAGCCTTTTCTATCTCTCAATTAGGACGGGATGTATTACTAGTCGATGCTGATTTGCGTAATCCCAGTCAACACAAAATCTGGGACATTTCAAATCAAGCAGGTTTGAGTAACATTCTCAGAAGTGATTTGGATGTTGATCAGGCTGTAGTGGAAATTACACCTAATTTGAAAGTGATCACTGCTGGTCAACCAAATAACAACTCAGCCGCCCTGTTGGATTCTAGTCAAATGGCTGTATTTGTGGGACAGGTCGCCCAAAGATATGATTTTGTAATTATAGATACGTCGCCTTTAACTGTAGCTGCGGATGCAACTATTTTAGGTAAATTGGTCAATGGAATTCTGTTTGTCGTCAGACCTAAAGTGGTTGATTCTACCAGTATTTCTCTCTCTAAAGAAATGTTGGAAAAAGCTGACCAAAATGTTTTAGGTGTGGCTATAAATGGCATCAGTGCTAATGAGCAATATTCTGCTTATGCAGCAACTACAGTTTAGTGGTCATAGGTTTCGATAGAATAGTCAATAGACTTAAAATAGATGATACTGATTCAGCGTAATTCCCCATGACCATGAACCGCCGCTACCACATTACTACCTTCGGTTGCCAAATGAATAAAGCCGACTCAGAGCGCATGGCTGGCATACTAGAAGACATGGGCTTTGAATGGTCAGAAGATCCTAATGATGCAAATGTGATTCTTTATAATACTTGTACAATTCGGGATAATGCCGAACAGAAAGTTTATTCCTACCTGGGTAGACAGGCAAAACGCAAGCATGAACAACCTGATTTAACTTTAGTCGTTGCTGGTTGTGTCGCTCAACAAGAAGGTGAGGCTTTGTTGCGTCGTGTGCCAGAATTAGATTTAGTAATGGGTCCGCAACACGCTAATCGCCTCAAAGATTTGCTAGAGTCTGTTTTTGATGGTAATCAAGTTGTTGCTACGGAAGAAGTACATATTTTAGAAGATATCACCCAACCCCGTCGTGATAGTAAAGTGACAGCTTGGGTAAATGTCATTTATGGCTGTAATGAGCGTTGTACTTATTGTGTAGTTCCCAACGTGCGCGGTGTGGAACAGTCTCGCACACCAGAAGCTATTCGCGCGGAAATGGAACTATTGGGAAAACAAGGTTATAAAGAAGTTACCCTTTTGGGTCAAAATATTGATGCTTACGGACGAGATTTACCAGGTTCAACTCCCGAAGGCCGTCACCTAAACACCTTGACAGATTTACTCTATTATGTTCATGATGTGCCTGGGATTGAAAGGCTCAGATTTGCTACTAGCCATCCCCGTTATTTTACAGAACGATTAATTAAAGCCTGTGCGGAATTGCCCAAGGTGTGCGAACACTTCCATATTCCCTTCCAATCTGGGGATAATGAGCTTCTAAAGGCAATGTCACGGGGTTACACGCACGAAAAATATCGCCGGATTATTGATACTATTCGTCGTTATATGCCGGATGCTTCAATTAGCGCAGATGCAATTGTGGGTTTTCCTGGGGAGACAGAGGAACAGTTTGAAAATACTCTGAAATTGGTGGATGATATTGGTTTTGATTTGTTGAATACTGCTGCATATTCACCCCGACCGGGTACACCTGCGGCTTTGTGGGATAATCAATTGAGCGAAGAAGTGAAGAGCGATCGCTTGCAAAGATTAAACCATTTAGTTAACGTTAAAGCAGCAGAGCGATCGCAGCGTTACTTTGGCAGAATTGAAGAAGTGTTAGTTGAAGAGCAAAACACCAAGGATAAAACTCAGGTGATGGGACGCACAGGCGGAAATCGTCTCACCTTCTTCACAGGCGATATTAACGAACTCAGAGGGCAAATAGTCAAGGTGAAAATTACCGAAGTTCGTCCTTTTAGCTTGACTGGTGAACCAGTAGAAGTGCGGGAAGCGGTGACGGTGTGAGGCGACAGGGAATAGGTGACAGGTGACAGTGAAGAAGAAAAGGAGCAGGGGAGCAGGGGAGCAGGGGAGCAGGGGAGAATAAATAACCTCCTGACTCCTGACTCCTGACTTCTAAAAAGATTGATTTTTCTTGACCCAAAATGATTACAATTAGTGTTGATGCTAGATAATGGGAAAGCCTTGACATTTATTCACCCCTCTAGCCCGAAAAAAAAGAACTAATCACTATGCGAACTCACTATTGCGGCGAACTCCGAAAAGAGCATATTGGAGAAACTGTTACCTTTTACGGTTGGGTAGACCGTCGCCGCGATCATGGGGGCGTGATATTCTTAGATTTACGCGATCGCTCTGGCATAGTCCAAATCGTCAGCGATCCGCAACGCACCCCAGACTCCTACGAACAGGCCAACGCCATACGCAATGAATACGTTGTTAAAATCACAGGTAGAGTCACCCAACGCCCCCCAGAATCCTTAAATTCTCGTATCCCTACTGGTGAAGTAGAAATATACGCAGATCAAATTGAACTCCTCAACGCTGTCCGCAAACAGTTACCTTTCCAAGTTTCCACCGCAGACACAGAAAACGTGCGGGAAGACTTGCGGTTAAAATATCGTTATTTAGACTTGAGACGAGAACGCATGACACAAAATATACAGATGCGTCACCAAGTCGTTAAAGCTGTGCGTCGCTACCTGGAAGATAACGAAGGTTTTATCGAAATTGAAACCCCTATTCTTACCCGTTCCACTCCTGAAGGTGCGAGGGATTATATTCTTCCCAGTCGCGTTAATGAAGGTGAATGGTTTGCTTTACCCCAATCACCCCAACTATTTAAGCAAATATTGATGGTATCAGGCATGGATAGATACTATCAACTGGCGCGATGTTTTAGGGATGAAGACTTACGCGCAGACAGACAACCGGAGTTTACACAATTAGACATGGAAATGAGTTTCATGTCGGAAAATGAAATTCTTGAACTCAATGAAAAGTTAGTTTGTCACATTTTCAAAACCGTTAAAGGAATTGATTTACCCCGTCCTTTTCCGCGTCTCACTTACGCTGACGCGATGAATAAATATGGCAGTGATAAGCCAGATACCCGCTACGGTTTAGAATTAGTTGATGTTTCTGATGTTTTAAAAGATTCTGGTTTCAAAGTTTTTAAAGATGCAATTTCTAACGGTGGAATCGTGAAAATTCTCCCTATTCCTAACGGTAACGATGCAATTTCTAATGTTCGCATTAAACCAAAAGGTGATATTTTCACACAAGCAGCAGAAGCCGGTGCAAAAGGTTTAGCTTATATTCGCGTGCGGGAAAATGGCGAAATTGACACCATTGGCGCAATTAAAGATAATTTGACACCAGAACAAAAGCAGGAAATCTTAACCCGCACAGGTGCAAAAGAAGGTCATTTGTTATTATTTGCAGCTGCTGATACTGGTACTGTAAATAAAACTTTAGATAGAATTCGTCAGTTTGTAGCTAGGGAATTTAATTTAATTCCACCAGATAAAATTAACTTACTCTGGATTACAGAATTTCCGATGTTTGAATGGAATGCTGATGAGAAAAGATTAGAAGCATTACATCATCCATTTACAGCACCCCATCCTGATGATATCAATGATTTGAAAACCGCCCGCTCTCAAGCCTATGATTTGGTGTTTAACGGGTTTGAAGTTGGTGGTGGAAGTCTGCGAATTTATAAGCGAGAAATTCAAGAACAGGTGTTTGAAGCTATTGGTTTATCACCAGAAGAAGCACAAAGTAAATTTGGCTTTTTGTTAGAAGCTTTTGAATATGGTACACCTCCTCATGGTGGTATTGCTTACGGTGTAGACCGTTTAGTAATGTTGTTAGCTGGAGAAGAATCAATTCGTGATGTAATTGCTTTTCCAAAGACTCAACAAGCGCGTTGTTTGTTAACAGATGCACCTTCAAATGTGGACGCGAAGCAGTTGAAAGAACTTCATGTAGCTTCGACTTTTAAACCAAAAGCGAAAGAGTAAGGTTTGATTATTCCCTCTGCTTTTTGCAGGGGGTTTATTTTTTGGTTGAAAAATAATTTGTTTCGCGCAAAGGTACAAAGGAGCAAAGACGCAAAGGAAGAATTAAAGATATTTTGATTAATTTTTATTTAAAATCCCTACTAAAATTTTCATTAATATTTCTAAATCTGTGGGAACTCGATATAACATTAAGTCTTGAGTTATGATTCTTTCATCACGTTGAAAACTACCAAATTGCCAAATATCTCCTGTTGTGACAGCACCATATAATATGGGTTCATCTGTTGATATCCATTCATTTACAGCAATTAATTCTACTGCTAGTTGAGTAAACCCTCGTGTTAAATCTGCTTGTTTTGCTTCTACAACTAATACTTGATGTTGAGATTGTAGGTAATAATCTAAATCACCTCGTAAAAATTGATTGATTTCTATGGGATATTCAATATTAATTGTTGCTTGAGTAATATGGGCTATTTCTAATAAAATAGGAGCAATTAATACTTCTCTACGTGCAGCTTCGCTGGTGAGACTCACTCTTTGAATTGCTTCTTCTAATCTTTCTTTCAAATCAGCTAATCTAGTAATTTGATTATTAGTTGTTGGTAAATTAATTGTACTTTTGGTTAAGGTTGCTCCTAGTTCTTGTAAAATATCCGCAGGTGCAAATCTTAAATCAAAGTATTTGCGAAATGTGTATGTTTCACTAGGTTTGAGAATTTGGGGACGATGTGGGTTAGTCATAAGTTTGTAAATTATATTGTAGTTTTTCTATCTTCTATATTATAGATTTATTTCACGCAGAGACGCAGAGGCGCGGAGGAGAGGGTAAAATATGGTATAAAATTTGATGGCTTAATTTAAGAATTTGCGAAAAATGGCTATTCCTGATTTTCAATCTATTATGCTTCCTTTGCTGCAATATGCAGGTGATGGTAAGGAACATTCTTTAAGAGAAGCTATTACATATTTAGCTGATGTGTTTAATTTAAGTGATGAGGAAAAAAAGGAATTATTACCCAGTGGACAGCAAGCTGTTTTTGATAATATAGTAGGTTGGACTAGAACTCATTTGAAAAAAGCTGGTTTATTACAAGATCCAAAACGCGGGTTTTTTCAAATTACAGAACGAGGAAAGGAAGTATTAAGTCAAAATCCTGCGGAAATTAATCTCAAATTTCTCAATCAATTTCCAGAGTTTATAGAATTTAAAACCAGTAAAAAAGATAATGATAAATCAGAATCAGAACCAGAAATTATAGAAATATCCGAAACTACACCCCAAGAATCTATAGAATTTGGTTATCAAAAAATTAGAAAAGAATTAGAGTTAGAATTATTGAACCGTGTTAAAAGTTGTTCACCTGATTTTTTTGAACGGTTGGTAGTCGATTTATTAGTAAAAATGGGTTACGGTGGTTCAAGACGTGACGCAGGGAGAGCAATTGGTAAAGGTGGAGATGGGGGAATTGATGGGATAATTAAAGAAAATAAATTAGGTTTAGATATTGTTTATATTCAAGCTAAACGATGGGATAATACAGTTGTTGGTAGACCAGAAATTCAAAAATTTGTCGGCGCTTTACATGGACAACGAGCGAGAAAAGGTGTTTTTATAACTACTTCTAAATTTTCTCAAGACGCTAGAGAATATGTATCTATAATAGATAGTAAGATTGTTTTAATAGATGGACAAGAATTAGCTCAATTAATGATTGATAATCATGTCGGTGTATCAACTGTCTCTATTTACGAAATCAAAAAAATAGATTCAGACTATTTTACAGATGAGTAAACCTATCTTTTAAACTTAACTATACATGAAAACAAACAACCTACAAGCTGTAGAATTATTTGCTGGTATCGGTGGTTTTCGCTTGGGTTTGCAAAATGCAAATATTGAAACTATCTGGGCTAATGATATCAATGAACTAAGTTATCAAGTTTATGAAAGTAACTTTGGGAAGAATTCAATAGTTTTAGGAGATATCAACAAAATTCCTATATCAGATATACCTAATCATGATATTTTAACTGCTGGTTTTCCTTGTCAGCCATTTAGCCCTGCTGGTAAAAAACTTGGTGTGAGAGATAGCGTTAGAGGAACTTTATTTGAACGCATTGTAGAAATTATAGATGAGAAACAACCTAAATATTTTTTCTTGGAAAATGTCAAAAGACTTTTAACAATGGAAAATGGCTATCATTTCCGAGTTATTTTAAATGCACTATCTGAATTAGATTATTTGATTGAATGGAGAATTATTAGCCCCATCAGTTTTGGTATACCTCAAAATAGAGACAGGATTTTTATTTTTGGTACTAAGTTAAATTCAACAAATATAACTTCTCATTTGTTAGAAAGTACATCTGTTTTTTTAACTAAACCAGATGTGATTGATTTAGAAGAGATAGAACTATTAGTAGACAAGTATATGATACCTATAGTTGTCAATAAAGGTAAAAATTATAACTGGGGAATGGCTTATAAAAATCAAATGTTAACTCTAAATCTTCCAGCTTTACCGGATATTAAACCTAGACAGAAACTAAAAGATATTCTTCAAGATGAAGCAATGGTAGATGCTCAGTTTGATTTTACTATTGACACTTTAGAACGGATTAAAAAAAGTAAGTTTGTAAATCGTTATTGTCATGGTGTGGAATTATTATATAATCAAGATGGAGGTTCAAGACTAGGTTATACAATATTCGGAATTAATGGAATTGCATCAACCTTAACTGCTTCTACATCAAGACATTATGAACGTTATCAAGTAGGTGATAAATTTCGGCGTTTAACTAATGTTGAATATGCCAGATTGATGGGTTTTCCTGATGATTGGTGTCGAGTAGCAAGAATTTACGATCAATATGCTTTATATGGTAATGCAATTGTTCCTGTTTGTGTAGAATGGGTATGTCAAAGAATTGGTAAAATAAATATTGAGTTTACTAAATCTAATTGGCAGCAATTAAGTTTGGCAATTTGAATAAACAATGGAATTACTAACTTTAGAATCTTTGAAAACTGCTGCACGTCATTTTTGTTTAGAACTAAGTGCAACACCAATCCATAATTTGTATGGGGTTACAGATGGAAAAGCAGTAGGAACTTATGTTGAATCTGCTTTTAATCAATATTTATCTACAAGGTACGAATACACCCTTGGTAGTGCTGCATTAGGAATTGATTTTCCTGGACTAGAAGTTGATTTAAAAGTAACATCAATTAAACAACCTCAATCTTCTTGTCCATTTAAAAATGCCAGTCAAAAAGTCTATGGTTTAGGATATAATTTGTTAATATTTGCATACGAAAAAATTGATGATCATAGTTCTCGTAATGCTAATTTAAAATTCCAGAATGTTGTTTTTGTAGATAAGGAACGCACTGGAGATTATCAAACAAGCTACGGTATCAGAGAAATTTTACGCCGCAATGGAAATAAAGATGATGTGATAGCTTTTTTAGAAGAACGCAATTTTCCTTTAGATGAAATCGGCCGTGAAGCACTAGCAGAAAGAATTTTGCAACAACCACCAGAAATTGGCTACCTGACAATTTCCAATGCTTTACAATGGCGATTACAATATAGTAGGGTTATTCAAGTTGCCACAACAGCAACAACAGCAGGTGTAGAAAATCTATTAGTGTAAAAACATCAAAAACCTCAATCTTCCTCTCTGCGCCTCTGCGTGAGATATTCTTATATCAAAAAACAGGGGAAAATCAAAAATCCCCTGGTATATTTATCGACAAACTTCTACCAAAGTATTAGTAAAATTAGGATAAGAAATAGCCGCAGCTTCCGCACGGTGAATAGTCGTAGTACCACTAGCATTGAGAGCAGCGATCGCTAAACTCATACCTATTCTATGATCTGTATGACTGTCTACCTCAGCACCCACCAAAGTCGTCCCACCAGTAATTTCCATCCCATCGGGTAATTCGGTAATTTTAGCACCCATTTTATTGAGTTGTTGCGCCATCACGGTAATGCGATCGCTCTCTTTAACTCGCAACTCCGCCGCATCTCTAATAATTGTTGTCCCTTCTGCAAAAGTTGCAGCTACCGCCAAAATGGGAATTTCATCAATTAATCTAGGTATAATATCCCCAGCAATAGTGCAGCTTTTTAACCTACTAGAACGCACCCGCAAATCTGCGACCGGTTCCCCAGCAACTTCCCGCTGATTTTCTAGCTGGATATCTGCACCCATCATTTCTAAGGCTTCTAAAATTCCCGTGCGGGTAGGGTTTACACCGACATTTTCCACCACCAACTCAGAACCAGGAATAATAGAACCTGCAACTAACCAAAAAGCCGCAGAACTGATATCACCGGGAACAACCACCTTTTGTCCATATAATTTCGCATTCCCCGTCACGGTAACGCTGTTAGTCTCCGGGTCTATACTTAATTCTGCCCCAAAAGCCCTTAACATCCGTTCACTGTGATCTCGTGATAAAGCAGGTTCACTGACAGTAGTTTTACCGTCAGTGTTTAAACCAGCCAACAAAATACAGGATTTTACCTGCGCCGAAGCAATGGGAGAATGATAATGAATCGGTTTAAGAGCTTGTCCTTGAATCGCTAAAGGTGCTAAGGTGTTACCTTTGCGTCCCCAGATTTCTGCGGACATTTGTTGTAAAGGTTTGACAACGCGGGACATGGGACGCGATCGCAAAGAGTCATCACCTGTCACCGTAAAAAACCGCCCAGGATGGGAAGCTAACAGCCCTAACATCAATCTGATGGTTGTACCAGAGTTACCCGCGTTCAATACATCCACAGGTTCTTGAAAGTTCCCTAAACCAATACCTTTAACCCGCACCAACTCTGTATTTAATTCCGAAATTTCCGCACCTAGCGCCCGGAAACAGTGAGCAGTGCTGCGGGGATCTTCTCCTAAAAGCAGTCCTTGAATCTCAGTTTCACCTTCAGCGATCGCACCCAACATTAAAGCCCGATGGGAAATAGATTTATCCCCAGGAACGCGGATGCGACCTTGCAAAGACAGTCCAGCGGGAGGACGCTGAATAATTAAGTTATGAGAAGCGTTTTCTTGAGTTTTTAAAGTTATAACAGCAGCCGACATTAGGATACACTAGCTTTTGAATATAATAAAAATCTCTCAGTGACTTCTGATGCTGCCACTGGTGAATTTCTCCCTAGTATCCTATCGCTTTTTGTTATCCAATAGTTACCTTTTTAGGACTTACGCAAGAACTAGCTGAAACTCTTATTCCTAGCATACGGGAACGCCTACTCCTCGATCACGGCGAACGTGTCCTTTGCTGTATGCCTCCCGCTACCGTAAGGGATGCGTTTTTTCATAATTTTGCTTAAGTCCTGCTTTTGCATAAGTTAGAGGATGTTTTAAAAGTTTTGAATGTATAAATAAACCCCTCTCCAAACCTCTCCCCGACGCGGGGAGAGGCTTTGAAACCCCCATTCCCTCGTAGGGAAGGGGGGAAGGGGGGTTAGGTTGCTGAAGATTATTGGTTTCATCTAATACTTTTCAAACAACCTCTTAGGTCAAAATAACAGAACCGAAGTAGGGGTAATTCATGAATTACCCCTACGCAAGAATCAGGTTTTGAGTTCAATCTTGCGTAATTCCTATAAATATAAAACACTCAGGATATAAATCCTATAGCTTCCAGACTTCTTTGAGAGGTCTGGGATTTGATTGACTATTATGTTTATTTATACCAATTAACTTACTGACCAATTGTGTGTCCCCTGGCACTTAATAAAACTTCCGCACAATTAAAGTATAAAGTGTAATATCATGGATCATTGCTACAAGAATAATTTCATTATTTTGAGGTTAGATTCTGAGAGTCTTGAGAAAAATATTCACAAGTAGTTACTACATAGTGATTATTGCCAGAAACCGCAACATTTTTGTTGTTTAGCCTTAATTCGTACCTTTTTGCATCCTATTTATCTATATTAACAAATCAGTAGATTCGGTTAATATTAAGCAGGTTTTACTATCTAGTTGCTTAAACTCAGTTTTTAGATCACCTAGTGTTCATTTAATTTTATTCAACCGCTTCTAGCACTTATCGCTCCCATGCTCACTCATCATCGCAAACCTGTTTGTTTATCAATTATTTCTACAGACTTGCCAGTTTGGTCTGTTGTGGAAACTGCTGGAACATTGTATCAAAAAGATACTGACCGATTTCATTTACTATTGACTGCACCACCTTTAATTACTTGTGAAGTAGGAAGTTTAATCAGTCCAGAAGATCCATCTCCTCAAACTCAAAAAAATGTTGACATCCCCACTAGTCCCAGAATTTTGTGGTTGGAAATTTCACCTTACCGAGTAACTATGACTATGCAAGGTAACACTCAAGTGAGTTACCGCCATTTCTGGGAACAAGGAGTTTATGGGGTTACTCGTTATTGGTTACCCAATGAATCATTGCAACAACACAAGCCAATCCGTTTACGTAATTTTACTAATAGTTTGAATCTCAGCGGACAAAATTTACCCGAACATTTGCGACTTGACTATGAATTGTGGTCAGAAAAGGTACAATTGGGACGCTATATACTAAATTTGGAAATCGACCACTGATAATTAGTCGTCAGTTGTAGAGACGTTCCGGCGGAACGTCTGTACTTATCATGCGGAACGTCTGTACTTATCAGTGGTTCACGATTTACTGATAACTAGGTTCGTTTCCTGGTTTCCATTTAATATTGCAACCTACACTTGGCTGTTGTTCACTTGTAACTGGTTGATCAGCTAAAACAGCTTCTATAGCTGCGCGTAAATCTGCACCTGTTACAGGTTTGTTGTTACTGGGGCGGCTATCATCTAATTGTCCGCGATACACTAGGTTTCTTTCTTTATCAAACAGGAAAAAATCAGGTGTGCAAGCTGCTGTGTAAGCTTTTGCTGTTGCTTGGGTTTCGTCGTAGCATAAGGGAAATTGAAAACCAAGTTCTATTGCCATTTCTTTCAATGATTCTGGCGCGTCATTTGGGTAATTTTGAGCGTCATTAGCACTAATGCCAATAATACCTAAATCACTGTTAAAGTAATCTTTTCCTAATTGGGCTAATGTGTGTTGGATATGCTTCACAAATGGACAATGCCGACAAATAAACATCACTAGCAATGCTTTTTTATCTGCAAAAGTAGCAAGTGAAATCTTTTCTCCAGATACCACTTCTGGTAGATGAAATTCTGGTGCTTTTGTACCTAGCGGTAACATTGTTGAAGCAGTTAAAACCATAGATCTCCCGATAAATATAATGCTGCAATCGACTTTGTTAAGCCGATTATTGTCAACATAGCATTAAATTTTTCCAAAATTTAAAGACGGGAAAATTCCCGTCTCTCTAGTTTGTAAACTATTATTTAACAATATTCTCACTGATTTTTACAGGCTTGCCAAAAGTCCGACCACACCGTGTCCTGTGAATACTTCTAATGCTATCAGGGAAATAAAACCAATCATTGCTAAACGGCCGTTGAGCAGTTCTGCATAAGGTGTAAAGCCGGTGCGATCGCCTTGTTCGTCTACATATATCTTTGGCTCGACCGCGAAATTATTCATTTTGCCCTGATCGTCAATCATGGAACCACTTGCACGCATTGATTTATTCCCCTTGTTTTTCGTTATGTAAAGAACTGTAACAACAAAATTAATATTTGTAAAGAATAAAATTACCTCTAAGGTGATAAAAAGATAAATTGTTTCAGAACAGGCATGAATATCGTATTTTGTGCTATAGTTAAAGGTTATTCTTTTATTTTAAAATTAAGCTAACGATGACACATACAGGTCACGCAACTCAATTTCGGTATGCAGCACAGCACAAACCCAACCAGTTGATTTATGGAAATGGGCAAACAGCAGTAATTACAGGTTGGACAGTGAAGCAAGCGATCGCTAAACACCTGCAACCATCAGAATATGCTGTCATTGGGCAGTTATATTCACCTACTAGAGGTATAAATCTACTAATTCGCAATTTGTTATTGAATCCTCATGTTCGCTATCTGCTTGTTATCAACGCTACTAAAGAAGATCAAAATGCTGGTGCGTCTCAATGCTTACTAGACTTTTTCCGTAATGGTATTGAAGAAAATTTAAGCGATACTGGACGTAAATCTTGGGTAATTCGTTCTACCATTCCTGGATATATAGATATAGATATTGATATCAATGCTTTAGAAAAACTGCGTCATGCGGTAGAAGTTGAAGAAGCTAAATCTATTTCTGAAGCAGTTGAAAAAATTAAATCTTATGCCCAAAAACCAGCAATTGCACCTTGGGGAATACCATTAGAATTTCCTATGTCTACAGTTGAACCCACAGTTTTACCTGGAACACGTTATGGACATCGAATAGAAGGTAAAACTATCGCTGAAACTTGGGTAAAAATCATTCATCGTATTAAAACTACAGGTACAATTAGACCTACAGGTTATGATGGGAAATGGCAAGAATTAATAGATTTAATGGCAGTTGTCACCGATGAACCTGCGGATTTTTATTTTCCTGAACCTAATTATTTACCAATAGATAAAAGCTTTTTAGAAGAATATATTTCGCAAATTTTAGATGATTCACCCCATCGGGAAGGTGTGAAATATACCTATGGTCAGCGTTTGCGTTCTTGGTTTGGACGAGATCAAATTGAACAAGTAATTCAGAAATTAATTGGAGAAATTGATGCTGCTAGTGCAGTCATGACTTTATGGGATGTGAAAGACCATGAAAAAGGTGGTAGTCCTTGTTTAAATCATATTTGGTTGAGAGTTGTTGATAATGAATTATCACTAACTGCAACTCTGAGAAGTAATGATATGTTTGCCGCTTGGCCTGCTAATGCAATGGGGTTAAGGGCGCTGCAAAAACATATTCGAGATGAAATTGCTCAACGTTCTGAATATGATTTGAAAATGGGACCATTGATAACCCTCAGTCAGTCGGCGCACATATATGATGATACTTGGAGTAATGCGGAACAACTGATTCAAGAACAGTATGCTGCTATTTGCTCTAAATTAGATTATGCTGACCCCGCAGGAAACTTTTTAATTGAAATTGCAGAAGGTCAAATTGTTGTCACACATACAACCCCGGGTAGTGGGGAAATAGTAGGTTGCTACTCTGGTAAAAATGCCTTGAAATTGATCAGAGAAATTTGTGCTGCTTCCCCTGCAATACGTCCAGATCATGCTGCATATTTAGGTATGGAATTGCAAAAAGCCGCAAATTGTATTAAAATTGACAAGCCTTATGTTCAAGATCAGTAACCGCTAACCAGCAACCATTCCCAAAATGGTTGTAGAAAATTCTAATGCTGTCTAAGGCTCAGGGAGTATTTCATGTCAGTTTTGAGTGATCGGGATATTATCAGGGAACTGGGAAGAGGAATTCTTTTTCATCCTCTTAAACCATCTCCCAAATCAAAATTTCTAAAAGGCAGCATACGTGCCAGTGATTTATGTTTCACGGCTAGTGAGAATGCTTATTCAATGGGACTACAACAAACCTTATCTATTCAAACAGAATCAACCCCAGATAAGCCTAATGAAGAACAGAAGTTTTTCTATATACTACCAAGAGATACAGCTTTAGTATGGACTGATGAATCAGTGTGGCTTAGTAATCAATTTCGAGGTTCGCTTTATTCTGTAGTCGAACAAGCATCAGAGGGTTTAGGTCATATTGGTACAAGAGTAAATCCTTGTTGGGCAGCAGTTCTTTGTATACCGCTACATAATCTTTCAGATAAACCACTACGAATTGATGTGAGAAATGTTAACAAACCAATTGCCTATTTAGCTATTGAAAAATTAAGTTCGAGGTCGTCAATTACTCCTAACTCCGATAATGCCGGAAGATTGGATTTGCTTCAGGGAAAACCCAACTGTCAAGCAATATTGGAATATTATAGTAGTAAAAACGAAAATTCTTGGATGACGAATAGAGAGGAACTTAAAGAACGAATGCTCAAATCAGATGAGTATCAAGAACTTAAAAAAGGTGTAAAAGACACATTACTAAGTTTTCTAGGTTCAAGTGAAGATACCCGATGGACTAGAGGCGGTATAATAGCAGCCACATTATTTGCAGGAATATCAGCGTTATTTACAGGACTTGCTTATTTTAATCCTCCTAATCCAAATCCAAATAATAATACAAATCCAAGCTCACCTAAATAGTGTGCCTTATTTTCCTTGCAAAATATATTTATTATTCAAAATTTATATTTTTGTGAGAAAATCAATTTTCGGTTATTCAAAACTGAGAAAAATATAAATTTTAATGCAACGTAACTAATAAATAAAAATGTACAAAATATATGTGTCTGGTGCTTTAACTGACGTAGAAAATCCAATAGAAACTAAAGCACTTTATGAAAAAATAGGCTTGGTTTGTGAAGAAATTGGTCTTCAAGCTTATGTACCACATTTACACACTGATCCGGTAAAAAATCCTGATATTACCCCTCGTGAGGTTTTCGATAAAGATAAGCATCAGGTGAGTATATCAGACTTGGTTATTGCTTACCTTGGTTCGCTTTCTTTCGGTGTAGGAATGGAGTTAGCTTATGCAGAAAACAACAAAATTCCTATCATTCTTCTGTACGAAACAGGTAAGCGGATATCAAGATTTCCTCGCGGTATTCCCACTGTGATTGCTGAAATTCAGTTTAATGACGATGAAGATGCTTTAATTCAGTTAAAAAACGTTTTATTAAATTGGAAACAATAGCATCTAAGATTTTGATGGTCAGCAAAGTAGTATAGTAAGGTTTAAAATTAAAACACCATGCAAGATTTTTGCTCATCTGAAGAATATAATCAAAGACCAACATGGGATGAATATTTCTTAATGTTGGCTAAATTAGCTGCGACTCGCTCAACTTGTCTAGCTTTTCCGGTAGGTGCTGTAATTGTCAAAAATAAGCAAGTTGTAGCCACAGGTTACAATGGTTCTCCATCTGGTTCAGCCCATTGTACAACTCAAGGATATTGCTATCCAGGTTTAAGTAGTTGTGATGCTAGTAAAATCCTGCCATCAAGGGCTGTACACGCGGAAGCAAATGCGATCGCTCAGGCCGCAAAGTATGGTATATCTACAGAAAGTGCTAGTATATATGTAACCTTAGAACCTTGTTTATCTTGTTTAAAGCTAATTATATCTGCTGGTATTAAAGAAGTATTTTATGAAACTTCCTTTAACAGTGGAGAAAAAGCCTTGGTGAGAGATTCCTTTATCAAAGAAGGTTTGGTAACAATAAATCAGGTTCAGCTTTCTGAAGCTATAGCAACCAAAGCCGCAGCATCACTACTGGGTTCAACCTCTATCAGCACCTGAGAGATATTGAATTAAAACGAGCGCGGCTGGACTCGAACCAGCGACCGATTGCTTAGAAGGCAATTGCTCTATCCACTGAGCTACGCGCCCAAGACTAATCTCTGGCATCTCAAAAAGCCATCATACACCATTATATATGTTTTTCCTAGTAAAAAGCAAGAACAAATGGGAAAATTCAGAATCTCAAGACTAATATCGAAGTCATGAGTCAGTCGATGTAAACTAAAAAACGAAACCAAGGGGATATTTCCGATATATTGTGATCTCAAGGGGGAATTTACCCATGAACGCCAATGCTGTCTAAGGCGTATGCGGGTAAAGTATTTGGCAAATGTCTAATTCTCCTCCACCATAATATAAATAATTATACTTTTGGCAATCTTGCCCAAGTCCATGATATACCCCTTATCAAAACAGCCCCTGTGAGGAGTTAGTTGCTAGTGCCATGTTTATTCTTAAACGCCAGGATGTTGAAATATCAACTATTCAGCACCCAACGCGGGATCAGCAGGTGCCGATCCTCCATTATCAGGGGCAAACCTTTCGCCTGATAAGTGTTTTCAAAGCCAGTCAAGAGGTTGAAGCTAAAGCTCTGTGGAGATCGCTGACTGACAATCGCGGTAAAGCCTGTGTCTTGCTGGAAGAACCAGAACGCTATAGCGTCTGGGGCAAAATCCGCTTGGAACAGCTAGAAAATGATACAGGTAGCCATAGCAATGCTGAGATTTTGACGTTAGCTAGTATTTTGCTGCTGCAAGCCGTTTATTTGGATATTGAAGATTTATTAGGTAATCGACAAGCAGCTTTATTTGAAAAGGATATAACAGGGATGTTACAGCAAAAACAATTTCCCCAAGCATCTTCCTTAGAGTCAGCCAAATCTTTGCTAACAGTTGAACCGTCACAAATGCCCAAATTGCCTCCTTGGCAGGAAACTCATGTGATTATTCTCCTGGAAGAACTGCACCGACTAGGAAAAACATATTTTGGTGATACGAACTTTGCACGTCAATCAGAGGATAGGCTACAAAATATGCCAGAAGAAGAACTATTAATATTTATCACTTGGTTAAATCAATCTCCACTCCGTAAACTTTGGCAGTAGCATGGATATTATTTGATCACAAACCGAAACCGTTCATTGGCACTAATTTTACGTGTTCCTCTGAGCAATTCAGAGTGGCTCAACTACTGGGAACACAATCAATTACGTCAAGAATAGTGCTACAGTGCATTTACTTAGTGAAAACCTATGAGTAAATCATACGACGATTCTTACAAACCAAAGACCATTTTCACTACTCAAAAGATCATTTTGATTAGTCTTGGCTGGGCGCTGTTAGCCCTGTTATACTTTTTATTGTTCAGCGCCAAAATCCCTGGTCCCAATGGCCAAGAAATCCGTGAAGCTTGGTATTTGCTGGGAACCAATATCTTTGAAGCTTCAGCTTACTTGGGTGCAAGTGTTCTCTGCTGGCGAAATTGGCAGAGTACGCAAATTATCAGTAGCCGAAAGGTTTGGTTGTTTATCGGCTTAGGTATGCTGGCTTATTTTATAGGTGGGATAATTTTCGGCTATATAGAAATAGGTTTAGGGCAAGAACCGGATGTGTCTATAGCAGATGTGTTTTTTGTAATGACTTATCTCTTCCTGGGTACAGGTATGGCTCTAGCTTTGTTCTCCCGACGCATCAACTTAGAAAAATGGCAGTGGCTAATTGTGTTTGCAATTGGAGCTTTAGGAAGTTTTGTTGCTTGGTTTATTTCTCAGCAAAATCAAGGACCTTCAGCAGAACTAGCTCCTCTTTGGCAACAAATAAAAATGGTCTTAGATTGGTTTTACGTAGTTAGTGATGTACTGCTGTTAATTATAGCTACAATCATGTTGTTAGCTTTCTGGGGAGGAAAGGTTTCTCTCTCCTGGAGAATGATTGCAGCCGCAGCATTTTCGCTCTACATTGCAGATATGTGGTTTAAATATGCCACTAACTATCTTCTAGATTATCAAAGTGGAGACATACTAGAAGTATTCTGGGTGTTTAGTGGAGTGTTATTTGGTATGGGCGCTGCTCTAGAATACGAAGCATCATTGAGCCTCAAGCGGCGTACCAGTGGACGCAAACGAACTTAACAAATTTTGGTGTCTACCGTGAGAAAATTAACAGATTCAGACAAACAAGAAATTCTCAAGCTATATAGAGAGACTGCCGAAACCACCTCGACTTTGGCAGAACGCTATGGAGTGAGCAACTCAACAATTAGCCGACTGCTCAAAAGTACCTTACCGGAAGAAGATTACGAATATCTTGTTTCCTTAAAACGCGCTGCTAGAACCCCTGAAGGCAGAGCGCAGGTAAGCTACGAACAGTTACCGCTGTTGAGTCAACGACCAATAGAAACACCGCTTGCAACCAGCGATAGACCAAGCTTAGAGTTGCCAAAGGTTGAACCGCAGAAACCAGCCATCAAAGAGGTGAAAGAGGTTTTTAAGTCTGAGCAGGTTCCACCCCCAATCCCAGCGATTAGAAGGGTGAAAACGCGCTCTTCTGCCACGGAAAAACCACTGTTGCCAGTAGCTAAGGAAATAGAAATTGTCAGACACAAGCCCACAGAACTACTACCCAGCATCCCCAGAACAATCCTAGAGGATGAAACCCCAGTGGTAAACGTCATTGCGGATATGTTCGACGATGATTTACTGGACGAGTCTGATGATTTGGAAGATTTAGACGACGATTTGTATGAAGATGAGGAGGATTTTGAAGACGACGATTTTGAGGAACCTACACCCCTAGTCACAAGACTTAGATCAGGTGAAGCCGCAGTTCAAGTTTTACCCTTGTCGGTGGCACATTTGCCCAAAACTTGTTACTTGGTCATTGACCGCTCTGCGGAGTTAATTACCAGACCACTCAAGGATTTTGGCGACTTAGGACCTATTCCCACCATCGAAACCCAACAGAAAACTCTGCCGGTGTTTGATAATCACCGAGTTGCTAAACGCTTCTCTACTAAGCGCGATCGCGTGATTAAAGTCCCTGACAGTAGAATGCTGCACAAGGCTAGTACCCACCTGCAAGCCAAAGGCATCACCCGATTGTTGATTGATGGTCAGGTTTACTCACTGTCTATGGTTTAGCAATGTTGCAGCAACCAGCTGGTTATGGTGTAGTATTGGTGACAGTTGCTACTGAGGAGGAAGCCAAAACAATTGCCCAAGCTGTTGTGGAGGCTAAACTCGCGGCTGCTGTCGGTCTGTCACCCGTCTACTCTATTTACAGATGGCAAGGAGAAATTCACAAAAAGCATGAATGGCAGTTGGTGATGAAAAGTAATTTGGCGCTATTCCCTACGTTAGAAGCCAAAATTAGAGAACTCCATTCATACCAACTGCCAGAAATTATTGCTTTACCTATTGTTAACGCCAGTCCTGCCTACCAACAATGGATTGATGAGCAGCTACAAATAGAATGCTCTTAAATGTTACCAGACGGAGGATTTAAAATTTAAGGAAAACCAAGATTTGGGAAAGTTTGTTATTTTGCGTTATCGCTTAATCCGACCAGCAATTTTCTTTTACCTGTGAGAAAAATAGCTGAGATTTAACTAAATGTTAAGAATTGATTACCTAAACCTTAATACACAGTAACAAAACGAAAATATACTATATATAAAATATAAAACCCATGAATTCGCTGAAGAGACAGATAGTGGAAGGTGACAGGTGATAAGTAATATAGTGTTTCTTATATTGGTAATGAATATTACTGATATTTTTTTATAAAAAACAGGGAAATTGGTAAATGCTTAGAAATCATAGTATGAAAAGACTCGATAAAAGTTTAACTGTGAGGACAACGACAACAACGGAGAAATTACTGGAGACTGGGAAAGTATGCCAAAAACATCTAGTTGAATCTGTACCCTTTTTAATTGCTTGCGCTGTTTTTTTAAGCGTCATTAGTTTAAAAAGTCCTCTTCTACTTTTTTGTTTACTAATAGGTAGTTTAATAACTATAGTCTGCCAGCAAATTGGACATCAGGTAAATTTACCAAAAGGATGGCTAATAATATTACAAATATCGGCAGTATCTATCATCCTCAGTTTATTTTGGTTAGACTTTTTTGCCACCCCAGCATCTGCTCAATTTTTTGGTAAAGCTGAAAACTTTTTCAAAAGTACCTTGACACAAGGTACAGATAGCAGTAGTAATCCCCAAACAGCAGTAAGTTTGATATTCAACGTTTTGCGAGCAATTTATTTACTTTATATTGCTGTTTCTCTGATTGGTGTAATTAATGCCGTTCGCAAAGATGAAGATTGGCAAAGTATCGCTAGAGTTCCTTTGATAGTGGTTGTTGCTGTCACTGTTGCAGATGTCCTCACAGGCTTTGTAATTGGTGATAGTAGTAGTAGTTAATTGTAAGAATTCAGGAGTCAGGAGTTCAGGAGGAAAGATGAAGGAAGAAGAAGGAAGAAGAAGATAATTTTCCGCCCTGCCCCTCTGCCCCCCTGCTCCCCTGCTCCCCTGCTCCCCTGCCCCTCTGCCCCCCTGCTCCCCTGCTCCCCTGCCCCCCTGCTCCCTCTCACCTATCACCTATTTTATGCCTGAAGAACGAGATCAAGAATTTCGTCCAGTTAATCAAATCTTAGGTTCACAACCATCATTAGGACCAATTCCCGCTGATCAAATTTTTCCTTGGTTAGTAATTGTTCTAGTTTCCTACTTTGTGATTAATGGCGTTTTTGGAGGGCTATTTGCAAATGATTTCCAACGATGGTTGTGGACAGCATTAATGACAGGTTGGGGAATAGCAACTTGGTGGATTTTAAGTGGTGGTAGGAGTTGGCGTTTTTTAAGCAAGTTTATTGGTGTTCCCACTTGGACAAGAGGCTTTGCTCGTTATCAAAGCGTGCTAGAAATTAACCATGAAACAAAAAATCGGAAAACAAAGCATCAGCGTCGGCGGACAAGAAAGTAGACTAACACCATTTGAAGATGCTTTACATTTGGCGACAATGCTCCGTATTAAGCTAAATTCAAGAGATATTGGTGCTTATGTTCTCAATAAAGAAAATCAAAAAGATCGGTTTTGTTTTGTTTTCGGGTTTGAATGTCGAGGCATTCATACCACTTTAAGGTCGGAACAAATAGAGACTATTTTTAATAATATTGAATCTGGTTTAAAAGATATTCCCGAAGGTGAAAAAATGACCTTACATATAGGGTCTTTTAGTTCAGATAAACAACGCCAACAAGAACTAGCAGAGTTGGTAAAGCGGACACCATCGCGGGATCTTAAATATTTATTGACAGCAGAAAGGGCAAGAATTCAAGAACTGAGTAATTCTGGTATTCGCAAGCCAAAATTTCTCAGAATATATGTTACTTATACAATTGAACCTAATGCTAATCAAGCTGATGATTGGATTGAGAAACTTTTAGCTAAAACTGAAGTTTGGTGGTTAAAATTCAAAGGGGAATTGGGAGAAGTTCAAAACCAACGCATTGAAACTCTGATCATCAAAGCTTACCAACAAGGTTTTTCTCGATGGGAACAATTGTTATCTAACAAAATGGGGTTAGATGTTAAACCTCTGAATGCGGAAGAACTTTGGGAAGAAGTCTGGAGAAGATTTAATGATACTCCACCGATAGAAATTCCCCAATTACTTTATTTAGATGAAAATGGACTGCATGAAGAAGTTAATTCAGATTTAGCTAGTAGCAAATTGTTGATAGAAAATATCCATAGTACAACCTTGTTAATGGAATCTAGTGTACCCCGTGCTGATCGTCGTTGGGTAAATGTAAAAAATCGCTATATTGGGGCGATGACATTTCTGGAAAAACCGGGAGGTTGGCCGAATAAATTTTCTCAGTTGAGTTATTTGTGGGATTTATTAGCTAGAGAAACGGTTGTAGATACAGAAATTTTCTGTCAGTTAACTGCTGCTAATCCTGCATTAGTAAAAACTACTTTACAACGAGTTTTAAAGCAGTCGAATATGACCGCTATGATGGCACAGGAAAAAAGTAAAACTATTGATGTTAATGCTCAATTAAAGTTAAAGAAATCGGTAGCGGCTCAAGAACAATTATATGAAGGTGCAGTTCCGATATATACGAGTGTAGTTATTTTTGTCCATCGTCCGACTGTAGAAAAATTAGACGAAGCTACCAGATATATTGAAAACTGTTTTCAACGTCCCGCCCAGGTAATTAGAGAAGTAGAATATGCCTGGAAAATTTGGTTACAATCTCTACCAATAGTTTGGGAAGGTTTGTTAGTTAAGCCTTTTAACCGCAGACAATTATATTTAACAAGTGAAGTGCCAGGATTAATGCCTTTAATTTTAACTAAAGCTGGAGATAAACACGGCTTTGAATTAATTGCGGAGGAAGGAGGAACACCAATACATTTAGATTTGTTTAATCAACATAAAAATTTAGCTTTATTTGCTACTACTCGTGCGGGTAAATCGGTTTTGGTATCGGGAATTTTAACTCAAGCTTTAGCTCATGGAATTCCTGTAATTGCATTGGACTTTCCTAAACCTGATGGAACATCTACCTTTACTGACTATACAGAGTTTATGGAGGGGAATGGGGCTTATTTTGATATTTCCAAACAATCAAATAATTTGTTTGAACAGCCTGATTTAAGGTCACTTTCACCAGAAGAACAACGCGATCGCCTTCTCGATTATACTGGATTCTTAGAATCAGCCTTGATGACTATGGTTTTAGGCTCATCTACTGAAAATCAACTATTAACTCAAACTGTGCGTTCCTTGCTCAATTTAGCCTTAACAGCGTTCTTTGCTGATGCAGCTATTAAGGAGCGATATCAACAAGCAATATCTAACGGTTTTGGTAGTGCAGCTTGGCAAAAAACCCCTACATTACAAGACTTTCTCTATTTTTGTTCTCCAGAACATCTGCAATTAGATTCTATTAGTGGCAGAGTAGATGATGCACTCAGTCAAATCCAATTACGTTTGCGTTTTTGGCTTTCTAGTCGTGTGGGAAAATCAATTTCTGCACCATCTAGCTTTCCCACCGATGCCCAACTTTTAGTTTTTGCGCTGCGAAATCTATCAGATAATGAAGATGCAGCCGTTTTATCTTTAAGTGCTTATTCCGCAGCTTTGCGACGAGCTTTAAGCAGTCCAGCTTCGATATTTTTCATTGATGAAGCCCCAATTTTATTTGAGTTTGATCAAATATCAGATTTAGTGGGGAGAATTTGCGCTAACGGTGCAAAAGCTGGAATTCGAGTTATTTTATCAGCACAAGATCCCGATACAATTGCTAAATCTAAAGCTGCATCGAAGATTTTACAAAATTTGTCAACTAGATTAATAGGTCGTATTCAACCAGTAGCGGTAGATAGTTTTATCAGTATTTTAAAATATCCCCGCGATGTTATTTCTCGGAATGCGACGGAAAGCTTCTTTCCTCGGAAAGAAGGTATTTATAGTCAATGGTTGTTAGATGATAATGGGATTTATACATTCTGCCGTTATTATCCAGGTTATGAACAGTTGGCGGCGGTTGCGAATAATCCTAATGAACAAACTGCTCGTCAGGAAGCGATGTTACTTTATCGGGATAAGTATGAAGCGATTTCTGTTTTTGCTCGGCAGTTAGTGGCTTCTTTGCGTGGTGGTTAAGAGATGAATTAGGCTCACGCAGAGGCGCAGAGGCGCAGAGAGATACATGAGATATTTTTATATATTAAAGGGGATTTTATGCGGAAGGTTGTTTTTTTTAGTTTGGGGTTTTTGTTGTTTTTGGTTTTACCAGCGATGGGAGAATTAGGTAAGGTTTGGAGTGAGTTTCAATTGTATTCTGTGGATATGCAAAATTATTTTAGAAATAATGTGAGTGAAACTTTAAGACCTTTGGAAATTAGTAGTCAAAATTATTTGAATGGTTCTACAGGACAGTTGAATTTACCTAATCCGATTGAAGTGGGGAGACAAGCACGTCAGGATTTATTTTTTTACCCAATCACAGATAAGTTTGAAAATAATCCGGTTGTCAAAGCGAATGCGATTAGTAATGAAATGAATCGTTTGATTATTCGTGGTTCGGTGGAAGGTGTGATGGGTAGGGATGGACAAGGAAGATTGAAAAATAAGTTGGAAGAGACTGAAAATATCATTACAACTATTGTAGAAACTGTCAATAATGCAGAACAAAGTAATCAAAATTTACTCAGTGATATTATTGCGAAACTTCCGGCTATTAATAATATCAGTCAACAAATATCAGCCCAATCTAATGCTAATCAAATTAATTTGCAATTACAATCTCTGAAGGTACAAAGTGAGCAATCAAAAATTATTGGAGAAACGCTGGCTCAAACTATGCAAACTAATCAATCTTTGCAATATTCTAATTTGAATTTAGCAAGTATTTCTCAGCAAATGGAAGAAATGAATCGTGCGCGTCGAGTTGATTCAGCAACTGAAGCTGCAAGACTGATGCGGACGACTTCGCAAATAGATTTGTTTGGGAGAGAGGAAAATTAATATTATTTTATTTCGCGCAAAGAGGCAAAGGAGCAAAGGAAGACTCAAAATGCAGTTTTATATTTTTATCTCGTTCCTAGTCTCAGACTGGGAATGTGATCAAAGAGGCTCTGCCTCTGCTTTAATAGAAGGCAGAGCCTTCTAAAATTCATTCCCATACAGAGTATGGGAACGAGAAAAAACCTCTCTATTTCTCCTCTCTCTGTGTACTCTGTGCCTCTGTGGTTGTTAAATAATTCTTATAAAATTCCGTGAACCCAAAATGCAGTTTTATATTTTGCAAATCTTTCCTGAAATTGGTATTAATGAAACTCTTGATAGTGGTGTTGAAACTGCCAGAAGTATGGCGGAAAGTTGGGATAATCAATGGCTAGAGTTATTACAAAATAGTTCTAGTAATAATTTATATGGTGCTATTACCAATTTGGGTGTGTTTTTTGCTGTCGGAACTTTACTATTTTTTATGATGCAATGGTTAAAAGATGTTATTTATAGTGAGTATTCTCGCCCTATATCGGGTTTGATTTGGCCTTTTATAGTGGTAATGTTATTAAGTAATACGGGAAATGGTAGTATACTTGCTAGTTTGACTTTGGGGGTAAGAAGTTTTATTAATACTGTCAATCAGCAAGTCGTAACTACAGCAGATGCTAATCAAACTTATCAACAAGCTTTAAATATGAGTTTGGCTGAAGAAGTGGCTGGTTCTTTAATTCGTCCTTGTCAATCTTTAACTGGTGAACAACAAAATCAATGTTTTGCTAAAGCTAGTGATCAAATAGATGGACTGTGGCGGGAATATAGAAATTTGTACGGGGATAAAGTTTGGATTCAAAGATTAGAAAATCAGGTACTTTCTTTAAAGTTTGGGACAACAAATTTATCAGACACTAGTTTTAATTCTTTGTTGGGAAATACGACACAAACTAGCATCAAAAACTTTTTAATTTCTTTGCAATATGCTTTTCAAAATCTTCTAGAAGCTACTATGTTACTAATTGCAACTTTGGGTCCGATAGCTGTGGGTGCGTCTTTGTTACCTGTGGCTGGAAAACCGATTTTTGCATGGCTGACTGGGTTTTTAGCTGCGGGTATTGCCAAGATATCATTTAATATTATTGCTGCTGTCACTTCTGCTGTAGTTATTAATGGACCCGCTGAAAATCCTAATGCAAATCCTGATTTAATGTGGTTCATTATTTTTCTGGGAATTTTAGCCCCGGTTTTATCTTTGGTGGTGGCTGGTGCGGGGGGATTTGCTGTTTTTAGTGCTATTAATAATACAGATGGTTTGGTAAAAAGTAGAATATAAATCAAGACATTTCAGTTAATAATTTTTCCTTTTCTTTTCTTTTCTCTGTGTTCTCTGCGTCCTCTGCGGTTCGTTTTCCAAAAAATTAGGCTTAACTGAAACGTATTGAGATAGAAATCTGAATAATATTATTAAATAGGATGGATATACAAAAATGACAAATTTACTTAACAATAAAAAACCCAAAAGCAATATTTTAAATACTTTCGCGATCGCTACTTTTAGTTTACATTTATTGGTATTATTTTTATTCATCTTGCAAGGGTTGAATATTCGCCAACTCAGTCTGCGAAAACCGCCTAGTTTTGTGCAAATGATAGATGGTAAAACCCCAACTGCAACTGATGATTTAGCTAGAGATCCTGAAGCAATTCGCCAATTTATTAGTAAAACCATGACATCCATGTTTAACTGGTCAGGAACTTTACCAGTAAACAATGTTGAAGCAGCCGTAAAACCGCAACCAGACCCAGGAATTACGTTGAGAACATCACAAGGTGGAAATCAAAAAGTGACTACGAGTAGTTGGGTAGCTAGTTTTGCGATATCAGAAGATTTTCGGAAAGGTTTTTTAAGTGCGATCGCTCAAATGACACCAGCAGAAGTTTTCTCTAACAACCCTACTCAAGCAATGTCAGCAGAGTTAATTATTAAGCGAATTTATCCCCCAGAACAAATAGAACCTGGAAAGTGGAGAGTGGGAATGGTAGCAGATTTGATTCAAAAAAAACGCGCTGATGATAGAAGAACAATAACGCCTTTTAATAAAGATTTATTAGTTCGTGCAGTAGATTATTATCCCCATCCTCTACCTGAGATTAGCACCGATATTCAAAAAGCAATTTATAGCAATCGCGCTCAAAAATTAGAAATTTATGAAATTCGGACTTTATGCTTAATAGATAACTATAGTAACCTCAGCAATGATAAATCTAACCCCTGCGGAAACATAAGAACCTCTGATAGCTTTCTCAGATAAATTTTAATTACAATTATCAATTACCTTAATTATGCAACTCGTAAAATCAGAAACTAAAAAAAGTAGCATATTACCACTTTTAGCAGTAGGAACATTTGGCTTACATTTATTTACCTTGCTATTACTTTTGTTTCACGGTTCTATCTTACAGGATTTAAAAAGGCAATTAACACCCCAAAGTTTAGTACAACTTGTTGATGGTCGCGCTATCACTGTAGATCCAAAAACCAGTTATGAACGACATCCAGAAACAATTCGCCGCTTTGTTGGTGAAACCATGAGCCTTATGCTTACCTGGTCACGACAACAACCACAAATGACAGTATGGGAAATTAGTTCTCAACTCTTAGCCCCTAATTTAAAACCGAAATTTCAATCAGAACTTACTGACTTAAATGCAACTAATCAATTTGCCAATATAAATCAAGGTAATGAATATATATTAGTAATAGAAAAAATTTCTCAGCCTAAAGAAATAGCTAATGGTAAATGGGAAATAGAGATGCTTGCCAATCAATTAAATTTTAGCGGTTATAATAATCTGGGAACATCAATTCCGTTTAATAAAAAAATCTTAGTCAGAACCATTGATAAATCAAGAACTTTTCTGCCAACCAAACCACTACCGTGGCATTTAGCAGCTTACCGTCTGGGAGAAGCTAGACTAGAGATTTACGATATATGCGACATCAAAGATAACAAATGTTCTGGAAAATCCGTATTAGACATCTCCGGTAATTAAATGTGCGTGGTTTGAAATCCTTGTAGAGACGTTCCGAACGTCTCTACCATATTTCCGGAGAGGTCTATTAGGTGACAGGTGACAGGTGACAGGTGACAGAGGTGAAACTCTTCCTCAACAAATAAATCCACAAATCAAACCCGATTACTATATGACTTCTTATTCAATTGACTTAGAACTTTCTCAACCACCTCACATCGAACCCAATTCTGAAAACTATCAATTAGAAGTAGATTCTTCCGATTGGGAATCTCAAATGGCCAAATTGGTGGGTTTTGAAGAAGAATCGCCAAGGGTCAATATTGATGCATTAGAAGCAGACATAGAAAGCTTGCAGCCGTCCCAGTTTCAAGCACAAGAAGTTTCAACTGAACAACCTCTCTCGGCTAATCCCTTTGCTAAGTTAGCTTTGGTAGGTAGTGGGACTTTTGCTGTAGTTTTGGTGGCTGGTGTGTTTTTAACACAGATTATGAGTACCGGCAATCAAAAGCCAAAAAATAATCTTGTTTCTTCAACAGCTTCATTACCCCCAAAAATTGAACTCCGCGAGCAAAATTTAGAACAAGAAATAGAGACTCTAAAAACAAAATTAGCTCTTGCTGAACAAGTACAAGCTGTCACAGCAGCACAACAAAATCTAAGAACTAGAGTAACCACACGATTGGAAACTCCACGGGTTAACAACAGAATCACAACTCCTGTACAAACTGCTACTGCACCTCGCGTAGTCACTGTAGAACGCATCATTGCAAAACCCTATTCTCCTCAACCAGTTTTACCACCAGTTGCTGTTGTCCCGACTGTTGTCCCGACTGTTACCCCAACAATCACTCCAACTGTTGCACCACCATCTCCACCTGACCCCCTGGAAGAATGGACAAAGTTAGCAAAATTAGGTAGTTATGGTCAGGTTGAAACCACTGGTAAATCTAGTGTGAATATGGCTAAATTGCCACCTGTGAATAATACTAATATCCCCAAACAACCAACTAATTCTAACCCAGAACCACCACCATCACAGCCAGATATCCGAGTCAGTCAAGCACAACCACAAAACTCGAAATCAGTAGTTAAAGCAGGAACTAGTACCAAAGCTGTATTGCTGACAGCAGTATTTGGGGAAACTACCAGACCAAGGAGTAATGACAGGAATAATCAAAAAGATGAAAATGCTGAAGTATTTGTGGTGCAGTTGAAAGAACCATTAAAAACTGTGGATGGTGCGATCGCCTTACCAGCAAATACTGAATTATTAGCTCAAATTCGTTCTATTTCTGAGCGAGGATTATTACAGTTGGATCTCATCAAAGTGATTTCCCAAGATAACGGCCAACTGCAAGAAAGAAGCTTACCCAACAATGCAATTACAGTTCGCGCTACCCAAGGTAGACCATTAGTAGCAAATAAATTTCCTAACAATGGATCATCCATAGCTGGAATGGATGCCGGACTATTTGTTTTGGGAGGTGTGAGTAAAGCCGCAGAGTTATTAAATCGTATTGACACCCAAGTTACAACCAATTCCGGTAGCACTGTTGTTACCAACTCTAACGGCCAGCGTAATCTAGCGGCTGGAATTGTAGAAGGTGGTTTAAAGTCTATAGTTCCACAAATTTCCCAACGCAATCAACAAGCAATTTCCCAAATGATGCAACAACAAACTAATAATGTTTGGTTAATACCAGCTGGACAAGAAGTGGAAATATATGTCAATCGTACAATGCAGTTTTAGTTGTTTGCAGTCATGAAAGATATTAACTTAAAGTCATTTGGATTCATAGTTCCTATACACAAAAAGAGATTCCCAATCCCAAATCTAAAATCCAAAATCCAAAATCCCATGGCTTCCCTGATTTTCTCAGTGGCTATGTTATTGTTGGCTGGTCGTGCTGTAGCTAATAATGCTGTTCTCCGTTCCATGTTTTCCTGTCAAGCACAGGGTTTATCAGGAGTTGTACCAAATATCGATGTTTCCTATCAACAAGGTACAAATTTAAGCTTTATTCCTGCTGGGGAAACTATTAAAAAAGTTTGGTTAAATGATCCGTCACAGGTAACTATGGATTTTGATGGACCCATGTGTATGCAGTTCGGACAAGAACCCAAGTTGAGCGCGGGGGATTGTAAAAATTCAGCAGCTAACGTCATTCAACTGCGGCGCATCGAAAGGCTGAAAATTCCAGGTTTACCCAAAATGGACAACACACTATTAACAGTAATTACAGAAGGGCAAGGCAAAAAAAAGCTTTATACTTTTAGAATCTTCTATAAAGATACTGCTCCGGGATATCACACTTTAGCTATTTACCCAGATTCATCTTCTAATCAGACTAATTGTGCCAGAGGAGCATATTAAATTATGCCATACTCATTGCCTGAGCCAAACGATTAGCTAAATCTATGATGTCTTGTTTACGGGCAATTTGTTCTAGCCATTCTGAGGGAATATTTTCTAAGCCGTAATAAATTCCTGCTAAACCACCAGTTACCACCGCAGTAGTATCCGTATCTCCGCCTAAATTAACGGCTGTAAGCACAGCTTGGGCGTAGGACGAGCTATTTAATAAACACCATAAAGAGGCTTCTAAGGTATCAATGACATAGCCACCAGAATTAATCTCTTCGATGGGTATGTGGGCAATTTTTCCACTGAAAACTCTATCAAAATGGGGTTTTTCTAAGGCATATTCACTATTAAAATGATTAAAATAAATTGCTTGAATCTTGTCTAACCCTTGTAAATAAGCTGCATGAGGTTTTAACCCTGCTAGTAGTTCCACAGCAATACTAATATAAATGCCACAAGCCATTTGCGATCGCAAATGACCATGAGTAATGCAAGAAACTTGATGAACTCGTTCTATTAATTCCCTAAAACTCAAGGTTTGATAAAAATAGGCCATTGGCAAAATTCGCATCAAAGAACCATTACCATTGCTGCTTTCGCTAGTACCACCTGCTTTTAGTGGCAAAGCTCCATGATGCCAATCCATAATAGCTTGTCTTGTCGTGCCACCAATATCAAAAACTCGATTGTGAGCGCCCCAGTAACCTTCGCCATACCAACGGTAAAAGGAATTAGCTATAGCATCGAGGGAAAAACCATGACACAAAGATTCTGCTAAACACAAGGTAAGTGAACTGTCATCAGACCAAGTTCCTGGTGGTTGATTCCACGTACCATAACCCAACATAGATGTAATTGGAGATTTCTGACGTTCAGCACGGCTAGTAAATTCTACTGGTACACCGAGAGCATCACCAACACAGACACCCATTAAGCCCGATAATACTTTTACGGTTGCTATCATAGTTAAATCTTACTCAGGGACGATTACAAAACTGTCACTTGCTCATCTGGAATCCTCAAATATAGCTGTGTAATCATAACTACTGATTCAAAAATTTGCTAAATCACTGAACACTCAAGGGATTGCATCAATAACAACAAGGACTTTAGTAAAATTTAAAATCATCTGGAACATTTCTACCTGCTATTCGACATACAATTTAACAGTAAAACTTCTAAAATTTGGTGAAAATTATGAAACCCTTTCTCAAGTCTTTGGTTACAATTTCTGCTTTATCTTCCTTAGTAATTATTCCTGCATTTCTTTCAGTCGGTAAAGCGGCTGCCCAAACCCAAAAAGGCACTGATGCTAGTTATATAGGTGCTGGTGTAGCTGCTGGTGTTACCAATGGTGGAAAAGTAAACGATGCTGCTACCTTTGGCGGAAATGTCACAGGTCGTTTGAAATTGGGCAATACACCTTTTTCAGCACGGGGTAATGTCCTCTGGAGCGATCAAACCTCTGCTATCATCCCTGAAGTTTCTGTAGATGTACCCATCGCTAATAAAACAAATGCCTTTATTACTGGCGGTTATTCTTTTGTAGAGTCAGATGGTAAACCAACACCCTTGGGCAACAGAGATTCTGTAGTTGTAGGTGCTGGGGTGGAATCTGAAGTTACTAAAAACTTCCTTGTCTACACTAACGCTAAAGTTGGACTCGGTGCTTACCAAAATAGTGATGCTTCTGCTGTCAGCATTAATGGTGGTATTGGCGTTCGCTTTAAGTAGGAAGTTACCTGAATTGGCTGGTTGATGGTGAATAAATCGCCCGATGAAACTGATACAATACGCTCAGTAGGTCGGTGCAGTAAAGATTAATGGTATCTGTTGACAGAATACACATTTTTATTGATATGTCAACAGATAAAAACAAAAAAAATGTGTTTATTTACATCTATCTACTGAACGTGCTGGTTTTGTTAAGTGTTACATCACTAATGAAGCCGGCTTTTCACTGTGTTAAAATTAAGTTATTATTCATAATTCCGACTGGATTTTCGGTGTTCTACCAGCAGCAAAGGTATAGCTAAATTCCTAATTAGTCTTTAACTGCTGCATTATTGAGAAACATACTACTGTAATGGTTAACTCTGCTCCTTCTTCCGTTAACAATCGTAAACCTTCCAAAGTTGAAGGCATCAAAGAAAATAGTAATTTTTTGCGTGAACCTGTAGCTACAGAAATTCTTCAGGACACAACCCACTTTAGTGAAGATGCGATACAAATTCTGAAGTTTCACGGGTCTTATCAACAAGATAACCGTGATAATCGTGTCAAGGGACAAGAAAAAGATTACCAAATGATGCTGCGGACAAAAAATCCTGGGGGGTTAGTACCACCGCAGCTGTATTTGGCTTTGGATAAATTGGCTGATGAATATGGTAATCATACCTTGAGAGCTACTACCCGCCAGGGTTTTCAGCTACATGGGATTTTGAAAAAGAATCTCAAGAGTGCGATTGCTACTATTGTCACAAATTTGGGTTCAACTTTGGGTGCTTGTGGTGACATCAACCGTAACGTCATGGCTCCCCCTGCACCCTTTAAAAATCGCCCAGAATATCAGTATGCTTGGGAATATGCCCAAAATATTGCTGATTTGCTCTCACCCCAAACCGGTGCTTATTATGAAATTTGGTTGGATGGGGAAAAAGCCATTAGTGCTGAAGAACACCCAGATGTCATAGCAGCACGACACAAGAATGGAAATGGTACTATTATTCATGATTCCGTAGAACCAATCTATGGTACTCACTATATGCCCCGCAAATTTAAAGTTTGCGTGACTGTACCTGGTGATAATTCCATAGATTTGTATTCCCAAGATTTAACATTGGTAGTAATGACCAATAAGAAAGGGGAACTGCAAGGTTTTAATGTCTTTGCTGGTGGTGGTTTAGGAAGAACCCACAATAAGGAAGAAACCTTTGCGCGAATAGCTGATCCGATTTGCTATGTGGCAAAGGATGATGTTTATGATATCGTCAAAGCGATTGTTGCTACTCAAAGAGATTATGGCGATCGCACCGACAGACGACACGCGAGATTAAAATATTTAATCAATGATTGGGGTGTAGAAAAGTTCCGCACTCAAGTTGAAGAATACTTTGGTAAAGCTGTCGAACCGTTCAAACAATTACCCAAGTTCAAATATCAAGATTATCTAGGCTGGAATGAACAAGGCGACGGTAAACTGTTCTTGGGTATTTCCATTGATAATGGTCGGGTAAAAGACGAAGGTACATTTCAACTAAAAACCGCTTTACGGTTAATTGTAGAGCAGTTTAACCTACCCATCCGCCTCACACCTAACCACAACCTGATTTTTTACGATATTGCACCGGAAGACAAAGAAGCGATTCAAGAGATTTTGGATAAATGCGGTGTCATTGCTGATCCTAATCAAATTGCAGCCTTAACTCGCTATGCTATGGCTTGTCCCGCTTTACCTACCTGCGGTTTAGCTATTACGGAATCAGAAAGAGCAATACCTGGGATTTTAGAAAGAATCCGCGCTTTATTAGATAAAGTGGGTTTACAAAAAGACCATTTTGTGGTAAGGATGACAGGATGCCCTAACGGTTGCGCTCGTCCCTATATGGCAGAATTAGGTTTTGTGGGCAGCGCCCCGGAATCTTATCAAGTTTGGTTGGGTGGTTCACCAGATCAAACACGATTAGCACAACCTATCATTGAGAAGCTACACCACAACGACATAGAAAGCTTTTTAGAACCGATTTTCATCTATTTTAAAAAGTTCCGCAAAGGTAAAGAAAGCTTTGGTGATTTTTGCGATCGCATTGGTTTTGATGCTATCCGCGAGTTTTCAGCCACCTACACACCTGGAGAACCTACCAGTAGTGGAAAATCACGCCATCGGGTAAGTCTTCGTGATGATGTTTATGAGCAACTGAAGGAAACCGCAGAAAAACAAAATCGACCAATGACTGACTTAGTACATGAAGCTTTGGATAAGTATTTCCAAGGTCTGTAAGAACATATTCTCACGCAAAGGCGCTAAGACGCAAATTTTGTCAGCTTTTGCGTGACATTTACAAGCAATGTTCAATCTTGCATAACTTACACCAAATATCTCTAAAACTCTGTGTTCTCTGCGGTTCGTGACAATTAAGACACAAAGCACACGAGGAAAACAAGGGAGAAGAAATTTTGTGTCAAATAATAGTTAAGACTTGACAAGTCGAAAATTTTGTTTTATGCTATATGTTATGGGTGGGAAAAGGTGCGCCCATATATAACTGATTTTTAATGATCAACATTATTATTTGCAGGACTTACGCAAAACAGCACGAAAGTAGGGGTAATTCATGAATTACCCCTACGCAAGAATAAGGTTTTCAGTCGTATCTTGCGTAAGTCCTAATTTGATTATTTGCGATCGCATCCTGTAAATCCTTAAATACTGTAAATCCTGATATGGCTTGCTCCACGCTGCGCTATCAGACAAAAAATGTTAAAATTACCTTATATACTGTTTTAAGGTTAAGGTATGACGATAAGAACAATACCATCTCTTCAACCTAACCTGTATGAAGAAGATTATTATTTATGGATAGAAACTACTCTTCAACAAATACAAAATCAAGATATTGAAAATTTAGATTGGCCACATTTAGCAGAAGAGATAAGTAAGTGGGCGTTAAAAAATATAATATAAACCTAACCCCCCAGCCCCCTTCCCTACTAGGGAAGGGGGAGTCAAAGCCTCTCCCCTGGTAGGGGAGAGGTTTGGAGAGAGGTTCTATATTTAATTGTGCCAAGTTACTTAGAAGCTTTGGGAATTGAACAAAGACGAAAAGTAGAAAGTTAGCTGAAGCAATTATTAATTCATCTTCTGCTGTATTGTTATTGGGAAAGTGAAAGAGAATTTTGTCAACGGGTTTGGGAAAATAAGATTTCTAATTTTCGAGATGAGTTAGAATTTTCTTGTCGTTCAAAAACACTTTATAATTATTTTCTGAACTGTGTAGATTCTGTTTATCTCAAAGCCAGAAAACAAGCGATTCAAAAAACAGGTTTACCAAGTGCAACTTTTCCTGAACAATGTCCTTTTACTCCTGAAGAAATTTTGAATAGTGATTATTTCCCTGATGTTTGAATAGTGAACGCAGATAAACGCAGATAAACGCGGATTTTTTTGTCAGCATCAGGATGTCCAGGATTTAAGGATGTAAAGGATGGGTAGTTGATTGGTTGTTTGTTGGTGATGAAATTTGTGATTGTCAGAATTTTGTCACGGGTTTAGATCCCCGACTTCTGTAATAAATTTATGGTTTGATGAGGAAATATTGGTAGAAGTCGGGGATATGGAGAATCGTCTAAATCAGGATATCCAGGATTTGAGGATGTACAGGATGGGTAATTGGTAATGGCGAAAATGCTGTAAACTAATCATATAAAGAATATCATAAAACAACATCTTTAAAATATCCCAACTTCCAAAAATCCCCACTTCCCAAAAATCAATCATTCCAAAAAATCTTGAAAATCATAATTCTGACAGATAATGTCTCAACTGCAACGCATCACCATTAACCCCTCCCAACTCCAACAAACCCAACTTTTATTAACACCCCAACAACAACATTATTTATTACGAGTGTTGCGGTTACAAGATGGTGATAAATTTATTGCGATGGATGGTATGGGTAAATGGTGGTTAACCCAATTAACAGGAGAAACAGGAGAGATTTTAGAATTACTTGAGGTGCAAACCGAGTTACCTGTATCTATAACCCTGATGATGGCTTTACCGAAAGGAAATAGCTTGGATGATGTTGTCCGGTGTTGTACAGAATTGGGTGTAACTTGTATTTTACCTGTTTTGAGCGATCGCACCCTATTAAATCCCAGTCCGCAAAAACTCGAACGTTGGCGACGCATAGCCTCAGAAGCCGCTGAACAGTCAGAACGGGCTTTTGTACCCACCATTTTAGAACCTGTAGCCTTTAGCACCGCTGTAACTGAATATGCAGCAAATCACCGTTATATATGTGAAGCGCGTGGTGATTATCCACATTTGAAAAAAGTGCTAAATAACTGCTCTGGTGAAATTATAATTGCGATCGGACCTGAAGGGGGATGGACAGAAAAAGAAATTGAAATGTCCATAAAAGCCAAATTTCAGCCTGTTTCCCTTGGTTGTCGTATTCTCCGCGCCGTCACCGCACCAATTGTTGCATTATCCTTGATTGCGGCTGCCTGTGAAGTATAAATGATATATCTCACGCAAAACGATCACGCTTTTTTTGCGTCTAAAGCGTCTTGGCGCGAGACATCCATTCAGATTCATTAAAAGTTATGCTGGAAGAAGTTATCGCCGCCTTTGAACGCAAAGACTACCAAACCGCAGCTAAATTACTCAAACCCCTGCTTAAAGACTCACCAGAAAATCCTTGGGTGCAATTTTATCTCGCCCGGTTACAAGAAGTTTCTGGAAAGCGACAGGAAGCAGAAAAAATCTATCGTCAACTGCTACGAGTGACAGTAAATAACAAAATATTGTCACAAGCACGTCAAGGTTTACAACGTATAGAAGAAATTCGGCAAGAAGAAAGACAAAGAGCCATTGTTCAAGCAACAGCAGAACCAACTAACGCCGAACAGGGAATATTAGTTTTAGAACCGATCAACAACGAACTGAAAACTATAGCTGCGGCAAAATTTGCCCAAATTATGCAAATAGATGCCTACACAGCTAGACTGATGTTACCAAGTCGCAGTTGGAGAGTATACCGGACAGGAAAAATAGGCGAACTTCAATTTTATGGGACACAGTTACAGCAAGCTGGAATTCCCTGCTTTTGGTTGAAAATCTCACAAATTCAACAAATTCAAATATATCAAGTTCAATATTTTTCCGAATCACCATCAAAACCAACAGTTGTTTGTAGCAATGAAGAAAATCAACTGGGTTCTCTCAATTTTGACTGGTCAGAAGTCACAGCCAGAGTTGTAGGACTATTACCTATTTTTGAACAGGTTGTAGATATTAATGTTCGTGGTAAATTAGAACGGAAAACCCAAACTCAAGACTATGCCCAATTTTGTGATTTACATCTACCTGGAAGACGTGCCATTTTAAGAATTTATGACAATGGTTATGAATTCCAGAAAGGTTTAGAAATTACTCCCCAAGCCACACAAAACACAATTAGAATCAACTGGAATAGTTTGATAAATTGGGTTGATAAAAAATTACCTCAAGTCAAAGTTTGGTCAGATTTTCAGCCTTTTGGAGAAACAGTTTTAGACCAAACAGAAGTGCTAAATCACATTCCCTCTCATATTCAAATATTTAGGAGAGAACAGACTAATTGGGATTCGGCATTTCAGTTATACAGTGGAATTGTTTTTGTGAAAAATGCCTCAACCAAATCATAACTAGGGAAAGGTTAGATTTTGGATTTTGGATTAAATGTAGGACTTATTTTTTGTTTGTAGTCAGGGCTTTAGCCCTCACTGCGAGCTAGATATTCTGCATTAAACCAATTAATCAATCCAAAATTGTCAATCCAAAATCCAAAATTGATTTATCCAGGTACTTTCGCTTGACGCGCCATATCTAAATAACTGCTCATATTCGCACCTGGACGACGACGAATACCAGAAGATGAAGGAACTAGATATTTAGGTGCAAATGTAGTTTCGGTTGCTACTGCTGGTTGAACTGGTGCTGCTTTTGCAGGTTGAGCGGGTGCTGCTTTTGCGGGTTGAGCGGGTTCTGCTTTAGTTGCTTTAACGGGTTCGGCTTTGGGAGTTGGTGCAGTCGCTGGTTTAGCTTCTACTGGTGTGGTTTGAGTGGTTTCTTCTTTGAGTTCCAAGTAGTAGCTATCTTTCTTACCAAATAGCCCTGTGATGAAACCGAAAATACCACCGATTAAATTTTTGATAAATCCAAACATGACAATTTCTCCTGTCTTTAATATTTTGCCATATCACCGTAATTATGAATTATTACAACATAATCTTACATTTTGTTGCCATAATTGTTTCCGGCAATAATTCTAGGGATTTTTACTTAATCACCTTGTAGTCATTCTATAGGCCAATTGTTATGACTTCATTACAACCATTAGCAACCTATAGCGACTGCGAATTAATTATTAAATTTTACTGTAACTAGGAGCAAGATTCTGAGATGTTCCTTAATAAAATTTAACAATAACTGGTTAGCTGCAAAAACTGTCATAGTCTCTGGGTTGATAGCTGTGGTACTTGGTTATATTTTCTACAGAATCAACTAAAATCTGATTTTATGAATACTGACAATTTTTCACAGATTTATTTTAAAAGTATTACTATGGAAAACAAAACAAAAAAGCGTAATCCTGTTTTATTAGTACACGGTATTAACGATACAGGCGCAGTTTTCAACAAAATGGCGCGTTACCTGGGAAAGCAAGGTAGGATAGTGTGTACACTGGATTTAATTCCTAATAACGGTTCTGAGCTTTTAGACAAATTAGCACAGCAAGTAGCAAATTATGTAAACATTAACTTTGCACCAGAACAACCATTAGACATAGTAGGTTTTAGTATGGGGGGAATAGTCAGCCGTTATTATATTCAAAGATTGGGAGGAATAGAAAAGGTAAAGAGATTTATTACCATTTCTTCACCACATCAGGGAACAAATATTGCATATTTAACTTGGTTAAAGGGTGCTTTACAAATGCAGCCTGATAGTGATTTTTTAAATGACTTAAATTCTGATGTAGAAATGTTGAATAAGTTAAATTTTACATCTATTTGGACACCTTATGATTTGATGATTGTACCTGCGGAAAGTTCAAGAATACCTGTTGGTAAAGAAGTCGTTTTGCCTGTTGCCCTACATCCTTGGATGTTAACAGATAAACAGACCTTTGAAGTTGTAGCAGCAGCATTAGATGAACAAATTAGTCATTAGTCACTGGTTATTAGTTATTGGTTTTACCCAATTACCAATTACCAATTACCTATCACCAATTTCTGTATATTCAGAATTCTCAAAAATTGCCTCTGAATGGCGATAATATTTAAATTCCATTAAGTTATAAAAAGGATCTTCTAAAAAGAAAGTGTGATGTTCTAAAGGAGAACCAAGAAAACGGCTTTTAGGTTCTTCTCTAAAAGTTAATTGTTTGGTTTTTGCGGTTTCTAGTAATTCCTGCCAGTCTGTTTCTTGAGTGAAAATTAAGCCGAAATGTCGGGGATAAATAGCTTTTTGAGGTGTTAAATTATCCTTGGTAACGTGTGCCACTAATTGATGTCCATAAAGGTTGAGAATTAAAGCATGGGGGCTTTCTCTTCCGGGGATACAGCCTAAACCATCAACGTAAAAGGCTTTGGTTTGGGGGATATTGGTGACGGGGAAAGCGAGGTGGAATATGGTTCGGTTCATGGTAGGTGTGGGTTAGATAATTTTGATGGAAGTTTCGCGCAATCTCCGTTAGGAGATCCCGCAGGGTAGGCGCGGAGGAGCAAAGACGCAAAGGAGGAAATTAATTTGCGTAAAGCCTCTTTAAAATTATCAGGACTTACGCAAAACAGAGCGGAAGTAGGGGTAATTCATGAATTACCCCTACGCAAGAATCAGGTTTTGAGTTCAATCTTGCGTAAGTCCTAATTATATAAAAATCTTCTTTATAAAGTGGTTAGATAAAAAATAAAGACAGACACTATATTTTACACCCTCCTACAAAATATCCCCAACGTTTTATTTGAACTGCTGGAAAAACTACCCCAACTAGCTGCACATTACGAATTTTCATCAGTCGAAATCAAAGAATTAGCACGACGCATAGATGCAGATGCGGCGAATAGTCGTTATCTTTTAGAATTGGTAGAAAGAATGCTAATTTACAAGTTTTCAACCTATAGCCGTCAGGAGTTATAAGCGCCAAAAATCAATCGTTGAGAATATACTGATTGATAAACAATTCTGACTCCTGACTCCTGAATTCTTATATTCGAGTATCATAAAAAACTGAAAATACTCATACCTCATTAACAATGTTATCTTTACTTGATTCCATAAATCCCTGGTTAGTAGGTGCAGGTTTAAACGCGATTTTATTGGGAATAGTTGCCTTAATTCCTAAAAAATTGCTCACCCCTGCGGGAATATTCCATGCTTGGTTATTGGGTGTAATTATTTGGGGAACACTAGGCTGGCCAGGATATCTAGTGGTAGTGTTTTATTTTATTGTCGGTTCTGGGGTGACGCGCATTGGGATGGCGCAAAAGGAAGCGGAAGGAATTGCAGAAAAGCGTTCTGGTGCTAGGGGTCCGGAAAATGTTTGGGGTTCGGCGTTAGTTGCGGCTTTGTGTGCTGTGGGAGTGTTGCTTGTACCTGATTGGAAGTTCTTGCTATGTTTGGGCTATGTAGCGAGTTTTAGCACCAAATTATCTGACACGACTGCGAGTGAAGTGGGTAAAGCCTATGGCAAGCGTACTTTTTTGATTACGACCCTGCAACCTGTAGCTAGAGGTACAGAAGGGGCGGTAAGCTTAGAAGGGACTTTAGCGGGTGTTGTCGGCTCAGTAGCGATCGCTTTTATCGGTTGGGGTGTAAATTTAATAGATATCTTAGGAATTGTGTGGTGTGTAATTGCAGCATTTATTGCTACAAATTTAGAAAGTGTAATTGGTGCAACATTACAATCTAAATATACTTGGCTCACCAACGAAGTCGTCAATATCTTAAATACGCTAATTGGGGCTGTTTCAGCCATTATTCTGGCTTTGATTTGGCAAATGATATTTGTTTGAATAGTTACTAATAACTCAAAATTTTTAACAGCAAATTTGCTGTTTTTTTAATGTTTATTGCACACCAAAAACCCTATTAAATGTGTAAAATATTGCACCTGATAGTTAGATGCTTTGGGTAAATTTTATAATAATTTATTTTTTAGGTTACTAATTCATAAAATCTTTATCATTATGAACCGTATTTTCCTACGGTTTTATCTATTATTTAATGGAAAAGTTGTATATATTTTTAGTGGTTTCCTCATATTTATTTCATGGAATCTTCATCATTCTTTACAGTCAATGACGAGCAAATCGACCTTTTTCAAGTGGTCAAGTATTTACAAGTATCTGGTAAACTGAATCAGTTTATTAGTGATGTTCTGCGTCAATACATATTAGAAAAAGAACTAGAAATCAGAGACGATATAGATATCAGTACGGGATTAATTGAACAATCAATTATTGATTTTCGGTTAAAAAACCAACTCACAGATCCTGAACAATTCCAAGCATGGTTAAAAAACAATGGTAGTGATTATGCTACATTTTATGAGTCAGTTACCTTTAGCTTCAAACTAGAAAAACTGAAAGCGGTAATTGTAGAACCAAAACTACCAGAATACTTTATTGAAAGGAAGATTTACTTAGATAGAGTGGTACTTTCTCGAATTCTGGTTGATAACAGAGAACTAGCCGAAGAACTACACACTCAAATTGAAGAAGGAAGTAGTTTTGAGCAACTAGCAAAAGAGTATTCACTGGCAGATGAAAAAACCTTTAACGGTATGATGGGTCCGATTAGTCGGGGTAGTTTACCGGATATCTTGCGTGCGGCTGTGGATGCGGCTACTCCTGGACAATTGATAGGACCTATCGAAATAGAAGGAAGTTTCAGTTTGTTTAGATTAGAGAACATTCTACCAGCATCTTTAGAAAATACTCAACTAAAACAATCACTACAAAATGAGTTATTTGAAAAATGGCTAGGGGAGAAAATTCAAGACCTGACAGTAAAATTACAAGTGAGCTAAATATTCTGAATCATCAAATTTTAAGAGTAAATGTGCTAGATGCTGTCCCTTGGAATCAACAGCCATTATGCTGGTTGACTCCTGAAGAACAAACCGAATTAAAGAATCAATTGGAAGTTCGTCAATACCAACTTGGCGAAAAAATTTGGTCACACGAAACAGGAGGATATCAGTTTTTTATTGTGACTGGTAAAGTCCGTTTACGGGATGAAATGAGTAAACCTGTAGCCACCTTAGAAGACGGAGCTTGGTTTGGTGATTTACAACAATTATTTACTAATTGTAAGGCTGTAGCTGCTAGTAAAGAAGTGGTCATTGTGTGTTGGAATTCATCATTATGGGCAAAGTTTTGTCATCCTCAAATTGATGAATTTTGGAATTTGCAAGGTGAAAAACAAGGGGACAGGGAACAAGGAAAAAGTGACAGAGAAAAGATGGAAGAAGAAGAAAATTATAATTCATCATCTTTATCATCTTTATCATCTTTATCATCTTCACTGTCACCTGTCACCTCTCACCTGTCACTTTCATATCCTTTTGTAGCCAGTGGAAATACTGCGGCTGCTTGTTTAACGATGGTGGCGCAATATTTAAACAATGCTGTGCAACTGGAATGGGTGCAACGTCAACTCCGGGGACAACGCCCAAAAAATGTGATAGAAACGGCGGAAAAGTTAGGGTTAGTTCTGCGGAAGTTGCAAGTAAATTGGGGTGAGTTGCGACAGTTATCATTTCCAGCTTTATTAATGTGGAAATCTGAATCTATTAGCAGTTGGGTTGTAGCTTATGGGATGAAAGGTAATTGTTTAATTATTGCCAATCCTCTTCATGTTGAATGTGAATATTTAACCCAATCGGTAGTAGAATCTTGCTGGGATGGTAAATTATGGCAAGCTGAATTAATTTCCCAACAAGAAAAATTTAATCTGGCTTGGTTCACTCCCGCAGTTTGGAAATATCGGAAATTGTTAGGTGAGGTATTGCTGGCTTCTTTCACTTTGCAATTGTTGGGTTTAGCTTCACCATTAATTACCCAAGTGATCATTGATAAAGTGATGGTGCAGGAGAGTTTAGCTACTCTCGATGTCATGGCGATCGCACTGTTGTTAGTCGCTATATTTGAATCTATCCTGGGTATGCTGCGGCTATTTATTTTTACCCACACAGCACGACGTTTAGATTTGAGTTTATCAGCCCAACTTTTCCGCCATTTAATGCGTTTACCTTTGGCTTATTTTGAGTCTAGGAGAGTGGGAGATACAGTTGCTAGAGTACAGGAATTAGAACAAATTCGCCAATTTCTCACAGGTACAGCTTTAACAGTAATTCTCGATAGTATTTTTGCAGTGGTGTATCTGGGATTGATGTTTTATTACAACATTCCCCTCACATTTGTAGCCTTAGCAGTATTACCATTATTTGCGACTTTAACAATTGTCGCTACACCAATTTTAAGAAATTGGTTAAACGAAACCTTTAACCGCAGTGCTGACAGTCAATCATTTTTAGTCGAGACTGTTACGGGTATTCATTCTGTTAAAGCCCATGCTGCCGAACCAGTAGCCAGGGAACGCTGGGAAGGTTTATTTGCTCGGTTTATTCGCACAGGTTTTAAAGCTTCGACAACCTCAAATATTAGCAGTAATATTGGTGATTTTCTCACTAATTTTTCGACTTTGCTAATACTTTGGGTCGGTGCAAAATTAGTCATTGACCATCAACTTACCGTAGGTCAATTAATTGCTTTCCAAATGTTATCAGGGCGAGTCACAGGACCCTTACTGCGATTAGTACAGTTGTGGCAAAGTCTCCAACAGGTACTATTATCAGTAGATCGTATTGGTGATATTCTCAATGCTGCACCAGAAGCAGAAGCGGGAACAGGTTTAGTATTACCACACCTCAAAGGTGAAGTTAATTTTGATCAAGTTTTCTTCCGCTATAGTGCCAATACAGAACCTGTATTAAAAGGAATTTCCTTTGATGTCCAACCAGGGCAATTTGTAGGAATTGTGGGACGTAGTGGTTCTGGAAAAAGCACACTTTCTAAACTTTTACAACGCCTTTATCAAATAGAATCAGGACGCATTTTGATTGATGGCTTTGATCTCAAAAGTTGTGATCTAGCATCTTTAAGACAACAAATTGGCGTAGTTCTCCAAGAAGACTTTTTATTTAACGGTTCTATCTTGGAAAACATAAGTTTAGGAAATCCAGATATTACAGCTGAACAAGTTGTAGAAGCTGCCAGATTAGCGGTAGCACACGATTTTATCAGTCAATTACCTTATGGTTACGAAAACAATGTTGGTGAAAGAGGTACAGCTTTATCTGGTGGACAAAGACAAAGAATTGCTTTAGCAAGGTTATTTCTTTCTTCTGCACCAATTTTGATTTTAGATGAAGCAACCAGCGCCTTAGATAGTGAAACTGAACAGCAAGTATTACAAAACTTGCAAAAAGTTTCTGCTAACCGTACCGTGTTTTTAATTGCCCATCGGTTTGCACCTTTAAAACGGGCAGATTTAATATTAGTCATGGAAAAAGGTATCATTGCTGAACGGGGGACACACGCAGGTTTATTGCAACAAAAGGGGTTGTACTGGTCACTGTATCAGCGACAGCAGGCAAATATTTAAGCTAAAGACGTTCCCTGGGAACGTCTTTATTAGCTGCATTGAAAAAAGGTGACGTTGTATTAGAAAATAATAGAAACAACCTCACTTGCCGAAACTTGCACAAATGATCACCAGAAAAATTTTAACTGGGCTGAATTCAACAGTCTACGAACACCCTTTTGACCGGCAAGCTTTAGCTTCTTTACAAAAAATGCCGGGTATATCACCAATACTCAAAAAAATTAACGAATATGGTATTGATCGTCTACTGAGATTACAAAGTCTTGGTAGTGAAATCAGAGTGACAAATCGTAATTTTCCTAAATTATATCAAGCATTGCTAGAAACTTGCGAAACTCTTGACGTTTCTCCTCTGCCTGAATTGTATCTGTTTCGCGGTACTGGTTATATTCAAACTTATGTCGTGGGGGTAGAAAAACCCATAGTTGCTGTGAATTTAGAAGCAATGGAATGGCTGAATGAGGAAGAATTGCTTTATATTTTTGGATATGAAGTAGCTCGAATTAAGAGCCAACACATGATATATCATCAAATGGCCATTGTGATGCCGACTGTAAAAAATCTATTGAGTAGTACCACCTTGGGAATTGGTGGTTTAGTTGCAGGTGGAATTGAATTAGGTTTGTATAATTGGGTGATGATGGCTAAATTAACTGCGGATCGTGCGGGTTTGTTAGCTTGTCAAGATATTAATATTGCTACAAGTTCACTGATGAAACTAGCTGGTTTACCTGAAGAATATTTAACTGATAATGTAATTGAAGATTTTGTGATTCAGTCCCGTGAGTTTGCATCCAATAACTTGGATAGTTTGGATAAGGTAACAAAAATATTAAGCTATTCAGAACCTAGACTATCTTGGATAGTCATGCGAACTGGAGAATTATTAAAATGGTATGATTCAGGTGAATATAATAATTTGATTCAAGAAGATGGAAATTTGCATGAAAATTTAAATACCACAGAAGATCCAGAAAATAATAATCTAGAAAAAGAGGGTTGGAATTTCATGTCTTCTTGGTAAAAATGTGGCTCTATGTTACTTGTTATGCTAAATTACCAGTCGGTAACAGGGAACAGGGGCAAGAGGCAATATTTGGCAATAATGTTAAAAATTCTGCCTCATATCTTATACAGATTAAAATTTTTGAGATTTTTTTGCCTAGATTTTGGATAATATGTACCAAAGAACCAAAAATGTAAGCATTCATCGGATAAATAAAGGTTGAATGCTTACCCATATAAATATCAAAATGTGGGATTATGTTGATAATTCCAACATTTATCATTACGCCAAACTCTACCTGTTGACTGGCATTTTTCTTGGTCTTTAATACCAGGAATTAAGGTAGGGTGAATAGTGTTTAAGCTGGATGTAACATAAGAAATCATGAAAGAACCTGTATAAAATCCACAAAATATTAAAGTTCCAAAAAAAAACGTAAAGCTGACACATTTGACAGCAAATAAAGCAGAAAGGTTGCCTTGTTTACCAGATGGGGGAAAGCGCATATATTTCCTCAGTGTGGTGTTGACGGTAGATAACACCTGGGGAATGTTTATACGCTGATTAATTCGACTTGCAGAATTTATTTATGGCAGAAAATTTTAGATATTTCTGTTATCAGGTAACGCTGTCAGTTGTCAGTTTTCATCTGACCCCTGAATTATGAATTATGAATTATGAATTGCTGCTATAAAGAAGAACTTAGGTTAAAAACTTCTAAAATTTGTTGGCAAATCTGTTTGAGTTTTTCGCCAACAGCAGGGGAAGGTAGGGACTCACCAACAAAACTCCATTGGTCTACGGTTGAAAGTCGCCATGCTTGGCCACGATGGTCAAATCCTGATACTTCAATACCAATAGCTCGCCGAGATTTATTGATAGGATCTTGATAAAAACGGATTTGAATCAAAATACTGCGACTGCGCCAAGATTTGCTGATTCCCGGAAAGTGAAAACCGATGTCTATGGAATCAGGATCTACTAGTTCCCTGGTTTCTGGGTCATTATGCCAAGGTTTAAGATCCGATTTGGCATCAGGAAACTCTAATTTGAACAGATTAACTACTGTAGCAATTTTGCTGGCCAGTTCAAGGTTTGTTGCCTGTTCAGCTGCATTCACGTCAAAACTCTCCTAATATTGCATTTGCCTGTGGGGGATGTGAAAACAGAAAAACCGCCAGAAGGCTTATCTTATTAGTGTTTCAGCTTATCAAGAAGATTGGAAATTTAGCAACTGTGAATTAGGATTTCCTCACATTTACCTGAGTAATTATACTTAAAAAGTCTCCCAAAATAATAGAAATTCTGCCTTTTGGCTGGGTGGGCGAGAATTTTTGGTAAATTTTAGGACTTACGCACAAGCAACGTCAAAACTAACCACAGAAGACATAGAGGAGTTTGAGAGAATTTTTACCTAAATCCTAAATTTCAAGAATTTTCTGCAAAAACTTTGACTGACAGGAACGATAAATTACAGTAGCGATCTAAAATGGCACTGTAAATCGGTAAACAAACAGTAATTTAATTTCCCTTTATGGTGCGTCAACGCTCTATTTTGTCACTGATTCTCGTACTATTGACTACATTCCTGATCAGCTGTGGCAGTCCTAGTATCGCTACTGCACCTCCAACTTACACACCGACTCAACTGGTGAAAATTCAGGAATATGTTCCTGATATTCAGGTGGTGCGCGATCGCTCTCAAGAACTGAAAACCCTGATTCAAAGCGGTGAGTGGATTAAGGTTGGTAATTTTATTCATGGACCGATGGCGGAAGCTAGGCTAAATATGACTTATGTCATTCCTAACCTACTACCCCAAGACCAATCCAAAGCCAGACAGATTACAAAGGATTTATTGACTCACCTGGTGAAAATTGACCAAGCTGCTGCTTCTGGCAACACTAGTCTAGCTTTAAGCAACTACAAAGAAGTTTTTGCAGATGTTGACAAGTTCCTACAACTGATTCCAGAACAAAGTGAGAGTTGATAGGTGACAGGTGACAGGGAGCAGGGAGCAGGGGCGCAGGGGAGAAGATTTCTCCTAGTACCCAGTCCCTAGTCCCCAGTACCCAGTACCCAGTACCCAGTACCCAGTACCCAGTCCCTAGTCCCCTCATTCTACTCTGAGTCATGAGTCACAAAACGCTAGGGTAATGGGGTGATAGGGTGAAGGGGAAACTCTTTACTCTTCACCCATCACTGTTTACAAAAGTTATGAATATAGTAATTATCGGTTGTGGTGTAGTTGGGGCGGCGATCGCATATCAACTCAGCCAAGTTAAAGGTTTAAATATCACTGTTTACGACAAAAACCAACCCGCACAAGGCTCAACAGCTGCTGCTCTCGGTGTTTTGATGGGCGTAATTAGCCATAAAACCAAGGGTAAAGCTTGGCAGATGCGCGAAGAAAGTATTAAACGCTATGAAACTTTAATTCCTGAACTGGAAAGCATCACAGGGCGCAAAATCCCTTGTAACCGTCAGGGTATTGTCATGCTGTTGTCGGAGGACTTAGAACACCCTTTAGAAAGTGGTGTGGAAGTGATGACAGAATGGGAACAATTGCGGGAAGTTCGTAAATCTCAAGGTTGGCAGTTAGCTGTTTGGGACAAGGAGAAACTGCAAAAGTTCTGTCCACAAATTGATGATCCCACTGTTATTGGTGCTGTTTATTCTCCTCAAGACCGTCAACTTAACCCCACGGCTTTAACTTTAGCTTTGGTGGATGCGGCTCAACGCAATGGTGTAAAATTTAAGTTTGGTGTGGCTGTACGCAATCATCAAGCGCCATCTTCGGAAATAGTACAGATCATGCCGACTGTTACTGAACAACTTAAATCTATTGAAACTTCAGAGGGTACAGTTAGCGCAGATTGGTTTATTGTTGCTGCTGGTTTGGGTTCAACATTACTGACTAGACAATTAAATCAAAAGGTAAATATTCGTCCAGTTTTAGGACAGGCTTTATATTTAAGTTTAGGACGGGTTTTAGGAAATCCTGAGTTTCAACCGGTGATTACTGGTAATGATGTTCATCTTGTGCCTATGGGTAGTGGTGACTATTGGGTGGGGGCTACGGTAGAATTTCCCAATGATGCAGATGAGATTCTTGCAAAGAAAGAGTTGTTGGCATCTTTGCAAAAACAAGCGATCGCCTTTTGTCCAGATTTAGCTGAGGCGAAAATTCTCCGTACTTGGTCTGGTTTGCGTCCCCGTCCTGAAGGTAGACCAGCACCTGTGATTGATAAATTACCTGGTTTTAGTAATGTTGTTTTAGCCACTGGTCACTATCGTAATGGTGTTTTACTCGCACCTGCTACAGCTTTAGCAGTACGGGATATGATTAGTTAGGTGACAGATTACAGGTTACAGGTTACAGATAATATTTTGTTTAATCCTGTACATCCTGATTCTGACAACAAATATTTTGTGATAGTTCTTCCTTATCGAAATCTATTATATCAGGTTTGGAGATGGAAGTCAACAGATTTATCTCTGCAAATGCGAGATTTTTTTGTGAAACTTCTCTTACCCATTTATAGGATGATAAAAGATCATTATCCAGATCCCCGACTTCTTGGAGAAGTCGGGGATATATAAAGTTGCATTTTCAGGATAGGAAAATAGAGTGGCAATACAAGAACATAAAATAACAGTAAATTCATTAGAATGGTTTTATCGGGAAGCTGAACCGATTGGACAAAGTGACTTATTACCAGTGGTATTACTACACGGCATAGTTTCCCAAAGTTATAGCTGGAGAAACATTATACCAGCTTTAGCAGCACAAGGAACAAGAGCGATCGCACCAGATTGGATTGGTTACGGCTTTTCTGGTAAACCCGAAAAACAAGATTTTGCCTACACTCCCGACGCATTTATCAAAGCTTTAGATGAATTTATTCAAACAATAGAACTAAAACGTTTTTCCTTAGTTGTGCAAGGTTTTTTAGGTTCAGTTGGCTTACAATATGCCTTACGTCATCCTGAAAAAATCGCCAATATAGCAATTTTAAATACTCCCATTTCCACATCTGCTAAACTACCTTGGAAAATTCAACAAATGGGTTTACCATTAGCAGGTGAAGTCATGACACAAGACCCATTATTAGTGGATAGAACCTTAGAAGGTGGATGTCGTTACCGCATCGAAGATAAAGATTTAGATATTTATCGCAAACCGTACTTAAAAAGTTCTGCATCTGGTAGGGGTCTGCTGTCAACAATTAGAAATTTGCAACTAGACAAAGCCATGACAGAAATAGAAACTGGTTTTAAAGCATGGCAGAAACCGATTTTATTACAATGGGGAATTATAGACCCTTGGTTATCTGTAGATATTGCCGAAAGTTTTATGAAATCTGTACCTGATGTGGAAATAATCAAACTCAATAATGTGGGACATTATCCCCAAGAACATTATCATGAGGTAATTTTACAAGACCTGTTACCCTTTGTGCGTCGTTCTCAGTCGAATTAGTGCATAGCACAAGTAACATCGTTCCTCGTTCCCATAATCTGTATGGGAATGAGTTTAAGAAGGCTCTGGCTTCTATTAAATCAGAGGCAGAGCCTCTATAGTAGCATTCCCAGTCAGAGACTGGGAACGAGAAATAATGAGCATTGGCAATTATATTGTAAATCTACTAATATATATTCAGAACATAGTCATAGTCTGGTTATGATGAATTTGTCAAAATTTATTGCTTTTACTTTAACAGGTTTTACCTTGTGTTCCGCCACTATATCCATAGTTTCAAAGCCTACAATAGCTGGTGAACCAATTAGGGATAGAAATTGCAAATTTCATGATCCAACAAAAGAGACTTATCAGAAAATAACACCTCAAAACAGAGGAAATTCTTGGTTAACCAAGATGTTTCAAGTTAATAATCAAAGATACTATTTACGAATGCTCAGATTTCCTGATTCCACAGGGGTTTTCTGTCTGGGAATTCCTAATAAGCAGTTACCAAAAAGGTTGATAAATGCTGAACTGATTCAAAATAAGCTGATTGAAAAATTTGAACAAGATGCTTCTCAACCAACTAATTATATAGTGACGGTGAAAGGAAGTAAAAATGAAAACATTTTAAGAACTACTTATAGATTAAACCTGAGTAACCCCCAACAGCCAAAATTAACCAAGATTTTGGTAGTGTACAAACGTTAAATTATTGTTACGATAATTCACAGTTTTTAACCTGATTTGTATCCTTGTCAACAATTACCGTAACCTGAATAATGAGAGTAAATGCAATCATCTGTAAATTGATTAAGGTAGGTTAGGATTCATGGCTTATTCCTGGTTTAAAGCATTTCACATTATTGGCTTTGTGGTTTGGTTTGCAGGGTTATTCTACCTTGTGCGTCTGTTTATCTACCACGTGGAAGCGAACCAAGAACCAGAACCCGCAAAAACGATACTGAAAAACCAGTATCAAATTATGGAAAAGCGTCTCTACCATATTATCACCATCCCAGGAATGATAGTAACGGTAGCGATGGCTATTGGTATTCTTTCCACTAACCCAGATTTATTAAAAGAAACCTGGTTACATTTTAAATTAGGGTTTGTGGGTATTTTGCTAATCTATCATCATTATTGTGGTAGGTTGATGAAAAAGTTAGCCGCAGATGAATGTAAGTGGAGTGGACAACAATTACGAGCTTTAAATGAAGCACCGACTTTGTTATTAGTCGTGATTGTGATGTTGGCTATTTTCAAGAATAATCTACCTACAGATATCACTGCTTGGCTGATTTTTGGTTTAGTGATTTTCATGGCTGTGAGTATTCAGATGTATGCGAAAATCCGCAGACGCAATAAAGAGAAGATGTTGGCAGAAATGAATCAAGTTAATCAAGTTCCCCAAGCACAAAGTTAGGTTTTAAGGTGGGCTTTGCCCACCCTAGAAGAATTGAGGAGTTAAAAATTAAGATGACAAAGCAGTTATTTAATAATCGTGTAGCTGTTCTGGCCACAATGCACCATAAAGAAAAAGTAATTGCCCCATTATTACAGCAAGGATTGGGAATACAAGTTATAGTTCCTCAAAACTTTAACACCGATACTTTTGGCACATTTACCAGAGAAATAAAACGCCCAGATACGCAAATTGCTACTGCTAAATTAAAAGCTGAGAAAGCACTTGAGATCACAGGAGAAACTATAGCTATTGCCAGTGAAGGTAGTTTTGCACCTCATCCCAGTTTTCCTTATATTTATGCTAACAGAGAAATTATTGTTTTTTTAGATCAAGAAAATGAATTAGAAATTATTGGTGAGGTATTTTCAACAGAAACAAACTTTAATCATCAAGTTGTCAATAATCTGCAAGCAGTAGAAGCATTTGCCCTCAAAGTTGGCTTTCCTGAACATGGCTTAGTGATTTGGTTTGAGAACTCAAATAATAATAATCCGGAAGTTATTAAAGGTATAACTACAAAAGAAAAATTACAAGAATCTGTGAATTTCGCCTTAAATAATGCACAAGATGGTAATTTGCATATAGAAACAGATATGCGGGCGCTTTATAATCCTAAGCGGATGAAGAATATTGAAAAAGCTACCCAAGATTTACTAAATAAAATTAATAGCTGTTGTCCTCAATGTTCTACACCAGGGTTTAGTATATCTGAAAAACTAACAGGTTTACCCTGTGAAATTTGCCATCAACCTACTCTCTTGATTATGGCAGTAAATTATCAATGTCGAAAATGTAATTTCCAAGAAAAAATTTTATATCCTGATGGTAAACGATTTGCTGAACCTGGACTATGTAACTATTGTAATCCTTAAATCAAAAGTTTAAATTCACAACTGATAACTGATAACTGATTTAATAAAGCCCCCTCTTGAACGGTTAATAACAAGAGGAGGTTTGGAGCTAAAGTCCGGTAGGGTAATCGGGCTAATTAATATTTAATAATTATTAGCTATTTATCAAGTCCTCCCTAAGATAGATCAATTTTTCTTGAAAACTATCTGTTGGTATAATTTGCAAAAAAAAGCCCCCGCTGTCAGATATCAACGAGGGAATATTGTATTAAAGTTCGTCAGGTGATCGGAATATTTAATTATTTAGTATTTATTGTCTGTATCTTTATTCCTCCATTGGATAGAGAAATATTGAACAATAGGTTAAAAATCGTATATTAAAATACTATTGGTTAATTTTGCAGAAATATAAACACAGCAGAATGCAAGAGTCAGTAAGGGTTTAGGAGTGCTAAACCATTACAGGAGTCAGGAGTACAACCCGCTGGATAAGTCTCTCAACTTTGAGAAACGTCATACCCGGACTTCCGACTTCTTAAAAGAAATCGGCTGTATCCTAAATTTTAGGATTCTCTTTTAAAGACTCTCTAACTTTTTCAATTTGGTTATAAGGAAAAGAATTTATTCTTAATTCTCTTTCTATGATGTAGAGACTGCTGAGTATAAAACTAATTATAGCTAAAGTGTACATTGTACCTGAAAAGCCATTGAGAATTTTGAATTCTGAATTTTTTAAACGTTGTTGTGAACGTTTTTCTTTACCCATTAATAATACTAGATAAAATTTACGTTTAAAAAATGGGATAGAAAGCCTCATATCTACCGCAGATGAATTACTAACGCGCTCTATAAATACCCTTTTTAACTCTGATAATTGAGCATCAGTAAAAGTTGCGGCTGTTTGAGCAGGAATACCAGCTAAAATTTTTTGTACAAAAGGGTCTTTTTGATAATTATTTGGATGTGTAGGTTTTGAATGTTTATTAAACATTTTATTTTTGATCCTGTTTTTTGACTATGAATTTGCTTTAAAAGGTAGAACTATGTTCATTATCCCAGCACTTATTATTATTCCAGGTTCTAGTTAATTTCTCGCACTCCTGTTGAGTATTTATCCAAGGGATTGAGGTAGGGAAAACAGAGTGGGTTTTGGTAGGAATTAGAGATTTGAATAAAAATAGTGTGGAGATACTACCACTCACAATCATAAAAAAGAATAAGATTAAAAATAAAATATTACCAAAAGTCCAAAAAGGATATAAGCTTTTTTCGTATTGTAACCGTTGTTTTGAACGACGTTCTTCACCTACCAATAACACCAAATAAAAACTTAGTAGGGGAATAGGAACAGATATTCTCAAATCTAGAGAATGCTCATACCACTCACGTCGTTGAACCCCTTGTTTTATGGCTGCGATTTGCTCTTTTGTAAAAGTGGATGCTATTTCTGGTGAGATTTGGGAGAAAAGTTCTTCAAAGATAGGATTAACATTCAATATTTTTTTATCTGGCACTATTTTCATATTTGTGATTATGTCTATAAATGCAATTTATTAATCAAGTAATTAAAAAATAACACAAGTTTTTCAGGAGCGTTACAGCAATTTCCTAAGAAAATATTTTCGTATATGTACTTAAATAATTAGCAAATGAATCCCTAAAAACTACTTAATTTTTACTATTCTCATTGTTTGTCTCAGACGGTTCGACAACAATACAGCTAAGGAAAAAATACCGAAATTTTGAAGCTGAACCCGTTCCTTTAACTGAGTATGGGAGAATAAAAAAATTGGTGGGTTTCAATCCCCCACCCAATATTTGTCGGATTAGCTGTACTGTATTACTAGCGGTTTACACTTAAGTAGTACGGTTAACTAAGTAAGTGGGCGTTAAAAAATATAATATAAACCTAACCCCCCAACCCCCTTCCCTGCTAGGGAAGGGGGAGTCAAAGCCTCTCTCCTGGTAGGGGAGAGGTTTGGAGAGAGGTTTTATATTTAATTGTGCCAAGTTACTTACCATTGGTTTTACTGTTTCCCGGACCAGCAGTAACAATGACCAGATTTTCTGGTTTGATTAACTCTGCAATTACTTTCTGCACTTGAGTCATGGTGATTGCTTGAATACGCTGGGGAAATTCGCGGATTTCTGCGGTCGATAATCCGGAAACAGCATTGTTTAAAATGATGCTGGCGACTTCGCTAGGATTAGCTAAATCTACGGGATAACTGTTGGTAATTGAACGTTTGGCGGTGTTCAATTCTGCTTCCGTTATACCTTGGGTACGTAATTGTTTGAGTAAAGCGATGGTACTAGCGATCGCTTTTTGTGCATCACCAGGTGCTGTCTGCATGGAAATCAAGAAAGGGCCAGGATTAATTCCCGCAGCAAAACCACTGTAAATACCATAGGTCAAACCCAAGCGATCGCGCACTTCCGTACCCAACCGACTAGATAAGGTATCACCACCCAAAATCTGATTTAGCACCAGTGCAGCATAATAACGCGGGTCTGTGCGAGCGATCGCATTGTAACCAAGGTAAGTGACAGCCTCAGCTTTACCAGGAATTACGGTATTGATTTGTTTCAAATCTGACGGGATATTTACAGTTTTTAGGTTGAGAATAGGGGGTTTTCCCTGAGCTTGCCATTTACTAAAAGCCTGATTTAGCAAGGATTTAACCTGCATTGGTTCAAAATCACCTACTAAAGTCAGCGTTGTAGTATCCGGTCGATAGTATGTGTGATAGAAACTTACCACATCTGCACGATTAATACTTTGTAAACTCTCGACCGTGGGGAAACTGTGGAAAGGATGATTTTCTGGGTAAATTGCTTGCTGAAATACCCGTCTTCCCAGGGTTCTAGGGTCATCTAGCTGGACTTTGAGACTGGTTAATTCTCGTTGACGACTAAGTTCTAACTGCTCAGGGGGGAAGTTGGCATTCTGCACCACATCTGCTATAGTTTCAACTAATATGGGTAAATTCGCAGATAATCCTTGACCAGAAATACTCACACCTTCACGAGTAGCACGAAACTCCAAACCAGCACCTCTATCTTCTAAAGATTGTGCCAAAGTCAGAGCATCTTGAGTTTGAGTACCATTCATTAAGTTGGTAGCAGTCAAAACTGCTAAACCCGCTTTTTGATTGCCATCAAACACACTACCAGCGTTAATTTGTCCACTGATGTTAATAGTGGGAACGCTGCGGTCTGGTAATAGCAGAACCTTCAAGCCATTAGCTAAGGTAAACTGTTGCGGTAGAGATTGTTGAGTGGAATTAGTAGCTGATGTTGTCGGTGGTAGATATTTAGCTAATTCTGCGGGGTCTACAGGTTGACCAGGACTAAAGTTTTCGACAGTGCGACCAGAACCACCGTTAGAAGTTCCAGCTTGACCATCTGCTAAAGTTGGTTCAAAAAAGCCAATTGTTTGTTTTGCGGGGTCGAGGTATTTTTTAGCGACTCGCTGCACATCTTCGGGGGTAACTTGAGCGATCGCACGCAAATACTTTTCAATATAATGATAATCTCCAGCAATAATTTGGTTATAGGCCAATTGACTAGCTTGACTGCTGATATCCTGATTATTCAAAATGAAACTAGCCTGCAGTTGTGTTTTCGCTCGGTTTAATTCTGCCGATGTTACTGCTTCTTGTTGCAATTTTGTCAAACATTTCTGAATTACATCCGCGATTTTTCTTACTTCCTGACCCGGTGCAGCAGTGGCGCTAATCTCATACCAACCAGGTTCTATCAGTTCCGCAGCACTACCACTAACTGAACTAGCAAGTCCCGATTCTACCACAGCTTGATACAGCCGAGAAGTACGTCCACCTGTGAGGATAGCATCCATGACATCAATTGCTGGTACATCGGGATGCTTAATATCGGGTAAAGGATAGACAGCTTGCAATAGTGCTGCACTTCCTGGTTGTTTAAGAACTATTGGGGTTTTTTCAGCAGCACTAACAGCAGTTACAGCAGGAGAAGCTTTAACATTAGTCTTTTTTCCTTTTGACAGTTGACCAAAAGTTGCTTTGATAGCTTTCAGTGTCGGTTCTGTGGCAAAATCACCAGTAACTACTAAAGTTGCATTATCAGGACTGTAGTAATTTTGGTAATAATTCCGCACCTGCTCAACCGTGAATTTCTCTACATCTGCTTTTGTACCTCCCACAGTTAAACCATAAGCACGGTTAGGGAAAGCAGCTTTTCTGACTGCCCGATCTAAACGATATTCTGGTGAGTTTTCATACCCTTGCAATTCAGAAATGACTACACGCTTTTCACTAGTGAGTTGCTCTGAGCCTATTAAAGCATTTTTCATGCGATCGCTTTCCAGAGTCAACAGTGCTTCTAACTTATCTCGCTGCACCGTACCAAAATAAGCCGTTTCATCAAAACTAGTAAAAGCATTAAACTGACTACCCAAAGCACTAAATAACCGACCAAATTGCACCGGACGGTCAGAAGTACCTTTAAACATTAAATGTTCAAGTTGGTGAGAAATACCATTTTCTCCTTTTCCCTCATTGCGAGAACCAACTTTATACCAAACCTGCACACTTACCACAGGTGCAGTATGCACTTCTTTGGTTAGCACCGTTAAACCATTTTCTAATACCGTTTTTTGTACCCCTTGGGTAAAGGAGATTTCCGCAGGGGGTGTAGCTGCTGGTGTTACAGCGTTGGTGACATTGCCAGAAAATGGCAAAACACTCAGAATCAGACTGAGACACAAACCTAAAAGCATATATGAGCGTAGCTTCATAAGCGGTTGAGTTGAGACAACAAAACCCCAGGTTTTGGGGTGAAAGGTGAATTAAAAGGGACTCTTGACTAAGGATTAGGGATTAGAGACTGGGTTTTCAAAGGAAAAGTTATGGCAATTCAGATCATGCCAATAATCTATTTTTCTATATTAGCGAAAGCAAAAATTTCAGCTTGAGTTAATAGCTCAAACCCACAACCTTTCTAAATCAAGGTGTTTCGCACACCTGACAAAGAAGGCTGGAGGCAGAGGGCAGGAGGGAGATGTGGTAGTATTATACACAAATTGTATTACAGAAGCTTATAGCGTTTCCTAATCACATGAGGTACATCACAGTCCCCTCCTCGCTGATCAAACCAATCTTTCAGAGTGATAATTATGACGCTTTAAGCCGCAGAAAACCGACTAGATTTTTGAGGAATGATTGACTAATAGCTGGTTTTTGAACCATGTCAGGTACTGCTTGTATAAAGTTGGGTACAGGAGTAAACTTCGAGTCACTGGATGGACTAGAAACAACCATAAAATTTTCTTTCGTCAAACCAATTACAATTAGTCGAAAGGCAATTTTCTGGACAGTTTTTACACTCATGTTCAGTTGATTGGCAATCTCCTCCAAACAAACCTGTGAGTCAACAAATTTCCACACTTGAGATTCTTGGGCATTGAGCAGCATCTGTGGTTGTTTATGGATCAAACTAGACAATCCTGATTTGGGATCTGGGAGCTTATCTTCAAAAGCTTTCCAGTCTTTGAGCGATCGCAGACAATTTAATATCACCTCAATTCCAGGCATACTCAAACCAGTCATTTCCCCTAACGGCAAAAATGGTATTGGATCAAATTTAAAAACACCATCGCTAACTTGAAATAATGCAGATATCGGTCGCAGCACTTGGCTATTAAATAGCAATTGTAGCTGTTCTGGTTGCAATAATCCCTGAGATTTTAGGCATAACCCCATTGGTGCGTCAATAAAACATGGAGAAGTTTTAGTTACCTCAGAAAGTTCACTGTTATTGAGCCAACCGCGTTTAGTAATCATTCGCATCAAACCCTGTTGATCTGAACGTTCAGAAGCCGCGATCACACGACCTTTGTACAGCCAAATATAGTAAGATTCAGGGTTACTTTTTATAGTTCTTCCATGTTCAAATTCAATGTAAAGTAATCCAGTCTTTTTCCCTCGATCTAAAAATTGCAGCAGTTCTGGCAAGGAAAAATCTGCTAAATTACCAGATGTAGACATTATTAACCTCCTTAATATAAGAATTTAAATATTTGATATTACTGCCCATTAATGTCAAACTTTGTTTAGGTGAAAGGGGATGAATTTTAGTCATTGCAGTTTTCTAACTGCGGTAAAAAATTAGTATTTTATTAAATGTAGGACTTACGCAAGATTGAACTCAAAACCTGATTCTTGCGTAGGGGTAATACCCTTCGGGAAGCAAGCTACATGAATTACCCCTACTTCCGTTCTGTTTTGCGTAAGTCCTGAAATGATGAGATAGAAATTTACGTAATAGAGCAGGAGTCAGGCACAAACCCCTTTTGTAGTGGGAGTTTCATTATCAATTGATGTCCTAACCACCTTAACCTCTGCTATAGTATAAACACGCATCATTTTAGTTATTGTTACTTTTTGTGTATCTGTTCTAGTATGCTGAAATCAACCTAAAATGGACACAGTATAAATACGTGATTATCACTAGGAATAAATAGAAAAATTTTATAGTAACCAATGAATCAATACCGTAATAATACTGAAGATTTCAGTAAGGACAGCACAGAACTTTCACATATTGACTTTTCCCCTGCAATAGCAATGAATGAAAGTATGGGTTAGGCTGTCTTGCGCTTCAACTTATACAATAGTGAATAAACATAACGAGTTTTAAATTGTTCCCAATTTTATGACGAACCATATTCAACCATCCCGACCTAACCAATGGTAAATTGACAGTAAATTCTTGCCCCCGTTTCTAAAATATGTTACTAATTCCCATCAACTTAGAAACACCAAGATTGCTGCTGCGTACCTTTAAATATGGGGATATAAACGCTTTTATTGCTTATCGCAATGATCCTGAAGTTGCTAAATATCAAAGTTGGGATATCCCTTACCCAGAAACAGCGGCCAGAGAATTTATCGAATATCTGCAACAGACAAAACCGGGGACTTTAGGTGAATGGTATCAATTAGGAATTGCACTCAAAACCACAGATGAAATAATTGGAGATTGTGCTTTTTGCATCTTAGCTGAAGATGGACAACAGGCGGAAATTGGTTTTACCCTGTCACGTCAACATCAAGGAAAAGGTTATGCGACAGAAGCAGTAACCTGTTTATTGGCATATTTATTTACAGAATATAAATTGCATCGTGTCCGCGCAAATTGCGACTCGGAAAATATTGCATCTATTCAACTCCTGGAACGTTTAGGAATGCGACGGGAAGGGCATTTTGTCAAGAGTTTGTGGTTTAAGGGTGAGTGGGTAGATGAGTTGTGGTTTGCTATTTTGCGTGAAGAGTGGGAAAGATAGATTAGTTATAATAAGTGATATCATTAATTAGTTGCATTAAATGGTTATATTATGGAACGGGAAGCTTTAACAATCCGTTTTCCCTCGGAACTACTAGCAAAAGCTAGGAAAATCAAAGAAAGTAGCGAATCTTTTAATAGACCTCTCCGGAAATATGGTAGAGACGTTCCGGCGGAACGTCTCTACAAGGGTTTCAAACCACGCACATTTAATTACCGGAGATGTCTAATGATTTAATAGTTGAAGCTTTAGAACGTGAGGTCAAACGGAGAAGGGGATGGGCTGCACATCAACGAATTATTGCCAGAAGCGAAACCGTTAAAGCAAGAACTGGTACACAAGCAAATTCTACCGATATGATTCGCAGTCTCAGAGAGAGTGAGGGGAGACGTGACTAGAGTTTTGTGCATAGATACCAGTGTTTGGATACCTTACCTTGTTCCAGAAGTGTATCAACCTCAAGCTAGAACCTTACTAACAGAAGCATTAAGTTTGAGTATACGTTTAGTAGCTCCTGCGTTTGTTTGGGCAGAAGTTGGATCTGTACTACGGAAGAAAACACGAATAGGAGTCATAACTAAGGAGGAAGCACAAGATTTTTTTGACGACTTCTGTGAATTGCCGATAGATTATATTGAAGATGAAGTAATCAGGGTAAAAAGTTGGGAAATTGCCGAAAAATACGGTTTATCTACCCTTTATGATGCCGCTTTTCTTACTTGTTCTGAAATGACATCTGCTGAGTTTTGGACTGCTGACGCTGCACTGGTGAGACAACTGACACCTAAACCTAATTATTTACGAGAAATAGGGGAGATAATCAATTAAAATTACTCCTATTTTTTAATTCATGAATCTTTGATTATGCAAGAAATAACTGCTAATTTTGATGAATCTTGGAAAGAAGCTTTAACCGAATATTTTGAAAGCTTTTTGACATTCTTTTTTCCGGAAGTTCATCAATTAATTGATTGGACAAAACCACCCCGTTCTCTAGATAAAGAATTACAGGAAATTACAGCTTCATCAGAGACAGAAAAACGAATTGCTGACCAACTTTATCAAGTTTGGTTACTGGACAAACGAGAAGTTTGGATATTAATTCATGTAGAAATTCAAAGTCAATATGAGGTAGATTTTGGGCAACGGATGTATATTTATAATTACCGTTCCTTTGATCTGTATCACAAACCTGTAGTTAGTCTAGCTGTTCTAGGTGATGAAAGGAATAATTGGCGACCTAGTGCGTATGGTTATTCCCTTGGAGGGTGTGAAGTTAGTCTGAAATTTCCTATTGCTAAACTTCTGGACTATGAATCTCGCTGGCAAGAATTAGAAGCTAGTGATAATCCATTTGCTATCATAGTAATGGCACATTTGAAAACTAAAGCCACCACTGGGAATTTATCAGAACGGGAGCAATGGAAATGGACATTAATTCGCGGACTGTATGATAGAGGATTAACAAAAGAACAAATTGTTAAACTCTTTAAAATCATTGACAAAATGATGACATTACCTGAGCAATTACAGCAATGAAATTAGCGTTTTGCAAGCTCTTAGAGAAAGACTCAGTTGTAAGGAAATCTGGGTATTAGGAGCTTCTCGTTATGGTAATCCAGATTATGATTTACCAACTGATTTTGACCAACAACGTCAGATTTACTATCAAGCTTTAACCCTTCCATTAGATGTAGAAACTTTTATCTCAAACTTACAACAACAAATGGTACAAGGGTTAGAAAAACTAGACCAGGGAATGCCCAAAAACCCAGATGTCACTATTCTCGGTAAGAAAGGTCAGGGTTTAATTAGACTTAGCCCGATAGACCCTGTATCTGAACCTATCAATCTCAAACGACTGAAGGGAGAAATAAATCAGATTTGGCATCAAACCAGTCTTTTAGATATTCTCAAGGAAACAGATTTAAGAGTTGATTTTACCCGTAACTTTAAGAGTATGGGGACAAGAGAAATTATTGATAGAGAAACACTACAAAAGCGATTATTGCTCTGTCTCTACGGGATGGGAACAAATACTGGATTGAAGAGAATTAATACAGGAATAAATGGGGAAAACTATCAAGATTTACTCTATGTACGTCGTCGTTATATCCACAAAGACCAGTTACGTAGTGCCATTGCGGACGTTATTAATGCCATTTTTGAGATTCGTTTACCCCACATTTGGGGGGAAGGAACTACTACCTGTGCCAGTGACAGCAAACATTTTGGAGCATGGGACCAGAATCTTATGACCCAGTATCATTTGCGTTACGGTGGTCGAGGAGTGATGATTTATTGGCACGTCGAGAAGAAGTCGGCCTGCATCTATTCCCAACTCAAAACTTGCTCCAGTAGTGAAGTTGCAGCCATGATTGAAGGGGTGTTACGTCACTGTACCAATATGGATGTGCAGAAAAACTATGTGGATAGTCATGGTCAAAGTGAGGTGGCCTTTGCTTTTACGCATCTGTTGGGATTTCAGTTAATGCCCAGATTGAAGCGGATTAAGGTACAGAAATTATATCGTCCTTATACTGGACAATCTGAGGCTTACCCTAATTTACAGCCGATTCTGACTCGTCCTATTAATTGGGATTTGATTCGTCAACAGTATGACCAAATGGTGAAGTATACTACTGCTTTAAAGTTGGGAACGACAGAAACTGAAGCTATTTTAAAACGTTTTAGCAGAAATCCTTTCAAACATCCTACTTATCTGGCTTTACTCGAATTAGGACGAGCAATTAAAACAATTTTCCTGTGTCAGTATCTTCAGGAGGAGGAAATACGACGGGAAGTTAATGAAGGATTGAATGTAGTAGAACGATGGAATGGGGTTAATGATTTTATTTTCTATGGTAAAGGTGGGGAATTCGCTTCAAATCGCCTGGAGAGTCAGGAGTTGTCTGTGTTATCTTTGCATTTATTGCAGATATGTTTGGTCTATGTGAATACTTTAATGATTCAGAGTGTTCTAGAACAGAAGCATTGGCAGCAAAAGCTAACAGAAACTGATAAAAGGGCAATTACTCCTCTGATTTTCAGTCATGTCAACCCTTATGGTACATTTAAGCTGGATCTCAACGAAAGGATTGCTGGTTTAACGGAACAGGCGGTCGCTTAATCTCTCCAGAAGTTCTCAAATCTCTGAGGTGACATTTGGGTATAGCGTACTGTGTGGTGTATATTTTTGTGTCCTAAATAATCTTGAATGGCTCTGGTATCATGACCTTGGGCTGCTAAATAGTAGCCACAAGCATGGCGCAGTTGATGGGGATGAACTGGTTCAGTGATTCCAGCACGCTCACCTGCTCGTGCAATAATGTGACGAACGGCTCTGGTTGATAGTGGAGCTTTGCGCTCGGACACAAAAACATAGGGAGTGTCGGGATAATCCCGTTGCAGTTGACGCAAGGCTCTTAATTCTGGAGCGCGTAATGGATGAACGGTATCATGGCCATGTTTGAGACGATGAATGTCGATATAGCCCTCTGACAAATCTATTTGTGACCACTTGAGCGCAACTAACTCAGCAGTACGTAGTCCATGCCGGAACATAAGTAATATCATTGCTGCATCCCGTACCCCATGCCGACCGACAGAGCGAGCCGCACTGATCATTGCTTCGACTTCTTTCGATCGCAAATATTCTCGTTCGCGAGCAGATGGGCGTTTGGCTGGTGGAGTCGAGCAGTTGGTTGACTTTGCCGAAAATGGAAGTTGAGTAGTGTGGATAGACATAGGTCAAATCCTCACGCCTTGGTTGCTATCTCCAGCATACTTTGCCTAAAAGGAGATGAACTAGGCAAAGTTATTATTAGTATTTCTTATCAATCAAGGCTAAATCAAGGGTTATTTTTACCAAATTTCACAAGGTTGCCCCTGGTTGCACGAACCTTCTATTTACGCCTACATGAGCGATTTATTGATTCGTTTAAATTACCGCCACAAAGGAGAGGTTATGAATTAGAAAAAATATTTACCGATTTGATGAAGATAAGTAATATTCCTGTAGAAGAATCATTCAAAATAGAAGGAGAACAAATAGATGGAGCAATTAAATATGATAGTTACTATTATATAGTTGAATTAAAGTGGACTGCAAATAAAGTTAATCAAGCTCAAATATCCAGTCTTTACATGAAAGTAGAAGGTAAGATGCAATCTCTGGGATTATTTATTTCAATGAATGGCTATTCTCAAGAAGCTTTAGAATCCCTAACAAGAGGGAAACCTATGCAAATTATACTTCTCGATGGTACACATTTAATGAGTGTTATATCTGGTATTCGTACCTTTAAAGAATTATTAGAACACGCAAGAAAGGAAGCATCTTTGAAAGGCAACATATATTGTTCTCATGATATTTCATAAAGGTTATTCTTCTTCTGTGTGGCTTTGCTTTGCAAGAAAGATCATAAGAGGGTGTTTGAAAAGTATTAGATGAAACCAATAATCTCCAGAAAAATAACCCCTCTACCCCCCTTTCCTACAATGGGTATTTCAAAGCCTATCCCCGCGTTGGTGAGAGGTTGGGAGAGGGATTTATACATTAAAAACTTTTAAAACATCCTCTAAGGTTAGTCTTGACCTACGATTTAATTAACCATAAAAAAATCCGTCTTCCATCAAGATATTTCCACTATAATCTATTCACGCTTCTATTTTAATACTGGGGGATACTTGGATTTTTGGTAATGGTTTTAATGGGGTATTTACTGGGGAATAACGACAATAACAAATAACTACTGATTCAAAAGTACCCACAGGTAAATCTGGTACATATTCTTCTACCTTTGAAACTTCCCAATTACCAATTCTATAATGTGTACTTGCACCTGGAAACTCAGGATCTACATATTCTTCAATTTGACAAAATTCCTTGAGTCTATAACCTGGTTCGGGAATAGGTTTTTTAGAACCGTCATAATGTTCAGCTAGGATATCAGTACAAGCTCCAGTATGAGATAGTAACATTTTTTCCCAGTTTTCTAACTGTCCTTTATCTGCTTTAAAAATAATATATTTACTCATTTTCTGATTCCTCATGATAATTAGGAAATTCTGTTTCACCTTCAAACACACAATCCACTTTGAGAATTTTATTATTAGTAGGTTCTACTTTCAATAATTCCCATCCGTATTTATCAGCCATTTCTTGACATTTATCTCTATCTGTTGCTGCGTGTCTGGAAATTTTTTCTTCATCTGTCATGGTGATTTTACTTGTTGAGACTTTTTGTTTTCAGCGATCGCTCTTTTGACAATCACCTTAGCTAGTTGAGGAACACTGAGAAATTCTCTAGCAGCCCAATCTTCTAAGTATTTATATTCATCCTCTTCTATACGAATTGTCATTTGCGGTTTTTTGGAAGGCATATCTAACCATGATTCACTACTCCTAAATTATCGTTCTTATTAGTCTGATTGACTAATAATGAATTAAAGTAGTTACAGGTGAGTCACTTGTAATTATAATATTAACAGGTGATATATTTGTCAACCATATAAAAATCTGACATTATAGCTAAAATAATATAATTAATACCTGACATTATTAGAAAACCATCATGACTACCAACATCCTGGATAACATTGACCTGCGGACATTAGGAGAACTCCTCCAACAAGCCCGTAAAAAATGCAACATGACTCAAGCGGATGCAGCCAAGATTATTGATGCTGCACGTACCACCATGATTGCTATTGAAAAAGGAGAACGTCGCCTCAAAGCCAATGAACTGATTAAACTTGCCCGTGCTTACGGACGTTCTGTGAGTGAATTTGTTCGCCAACGTCCCATAGTTCAACCTTTTGAAGTGCAGTTTCGCGCACTTTATCAACGCAGTCAGGAACAACAAGCAGAAATTGAACCATTTATCCTGCATTTAGAGGAATTATGTCAGAATTACCTAGAACTTGAGAAAATCATGGATGCGCCAATAGCGCGTAACTATCCTCTTGAGTATCAAGTAACTGATATGCCCATTAAATCTGCTGCGGAGAGTATAGCAGTAGCAGAACGTCAAAGACTGGGTTTAGGTGATGCGCCTATTTCCCAACTGCGGGACATATTAGAACAAGATGTGGGTTTACGGATCTTCTATTTGCAGATGCCGCAAAAATACTCAGAAGTGTATAGCTATAACGAAGAAGTTGGCGGTTGTATGGCTATCAATGCCAATCATCCAGAAGAACGTCGGCGCTGGTCAATGGCGCATGGATATCTGCACTTTTTAGCGCATCGGCAAAAACCAGAGTTTCATTTTGATGGTCAATATCAGCGATTTCCTGAAAGTGAGCAACTAGCAGAAACTTTCCCCAAATATTTCTTGATGCCTACCAGTGGATTGCTGAAGCGGTTTAATGATATGTACCGTACACACGGCAAATTCACGCCAACTAATTTATTTACACTAGCTCATTACTACGGTGTGTCCGTAGAAGCCCTGGTTTATCGGTTAGAAGAAATGGAACTTCTACCTTCAGGAACTTGGGAGAAATTGCGAGATAGAGGTTTAAAAGTCAGAAAGATACAGGAAGAACTAGGTTTAGAACAGATTCCCCAACGGGTTGATATGATGCCTCTGCACTATCAACATCTCGCAATTGAAGCATTAGATCAAGGTTTAATTACAGAAGGGCGTTTTGCTGAATTTCTTCATGTTGATCGTTTAGAAGCCCGTCGTATTGCGGAAGCATTACGGGAATATTCAAGCGGAATGATGGAAGAAGATACAGATTTTGATTTGCGTCAAATCCAAACTGCTGGGAAGTGAGGAAGTATATATAAATTGCTATGAAAATTACTCACTCCCACATTATTTTTGATGCTTGTTGTGTTCTCAATCTTTGTGCATCTGGTCAATTTTTAGCAATTTTGAAATCTCTTCCTGCGGAAATTGTCGTGACTACAGTTGTTCAAGAACGGGAATTAAAGACACTCGAAAGTCTCAAGGAAGAAGAAAATGATACTGTGTCAGAGTTTGAAGCAGCTATTCAACAAGGTTTATTAAAAGTTGTAGATTTTGAATCAGAAGAAGAGGAAGAATATTTTGTAAACTATGCGGCTATTCTTGATGATGGTGAGTCAGCAACTTGTGCGATCGCCGTTCAAAGAAAATGGGCGATCGCAACTGATGATAAACGAGCAATTTCATTTATTCAAAAAGAAGCTCCCAATATTCAAATAATATCAACCTCAGAAATAATAAAAAATTGGTCAGAAAAACAAAGTATTGATTCTGTCATATTAAGTAACGTCCTCAATGCAATTAAGATTAAAGGACATTATGTACCCCCAAAAAATGATCCTTTGCGAACTTGGTGGACAAATGCCTCTTAATCTTCCTTTCTCTGCGCCTCTGCGTCTCTGCGTGAAACAAAAAAGGTGGGAACACCCCACCCAAAAATTAAACCTCAACCTCCAAAACCCTCACCAAAAACCCCCACTTATCAGCCGCTTCCTCAATAATTTTCGCCGTCGGTTTACCAGCACCATGTCCAGCTTTAGTCTCAATTCTAATCAACACCGGCGCATCCCCAACATGACATTCTTGCAAAGCAGCAGCAAACTTAAAACTATGGGCAGGAACAACCCGATCATCATGATCAGCCGTAGTAATTAAAGTAGCAGGATAAGCTGTTCCTGACTTTAAATTATGCAACGGAGAATAAGCATAAAGCGTTTTAAATTCTTCCGCATTTTCTGAAGAACCATATTCAGCCACCCAAGCCCAACCAATGGTAAATTGATGGAAACGCAACATATCCATTACCCCCACTGCGGGTAAAGCTGCTGCAAATAATTCCGGGCGTTGTGTCATACAAGCACCCACCAACAAACCACCATTACTACCACCACCAATAGCTAATTTTTGCGGTTGGGTGTAATTATTAGCAATTAACCATTCAGCAGCAGCAATAAAATCATCAAAAACATTCTGCTTTTTCTCCTTCATTCCCGCTTGATGCCATTCTTCCCCATATTCACCACCACCGCGCAAATTAGGTACAGCATAAACTCCCCCCATTTCTAGCCATACCAAAAGGCTAACGGAAAAATTGGGAGTTAATGAAGCATTAAAACCACCATATCCATAGAGATAAGTTGGGTTATTGCCATCTAATTGAATACCTTTTTTGTGAGTGATAAACATCGGTACTTGTGTACCGTCTTTACTTTGATAAAAGACTTGTTTTGTCTCATACTCATCAGCATTAAAATCTACCTTGGGTTGACGGAAAATTTCACTTTGACCCGTTTTCATGTCGTAGCGGTAGATAGTTCCAGGAGTAGTAAAACTGGTGAAACTATAAAAAGTTTCTGTATCATAACGCTTACCACCAAATCCTCCTGCTGAACCGAGTCCTGGTAATTCTACTTCTCTAATAAAATTACCTTGTAGGTCAAATATTTTAACTTGACTATGAGCATCTTGGAGATAATCAGCCACAAATTGATTATTTAAAATGCCTAAACTTTCTAATGTTTCTGCTGCTTGGGGAATAATTTCTACCCAATTTTCTGAAGCTGGATTTTTAGTATCAATGGCAATAACTCTACCGCGTGGGGCATTTAAATCTGTGCGAAAATAGAAAACACTATCGTCATTATCTATAAAGCTGTAATCTGCCTCAAATTGGTTAATTAATTCGATTACTTCAGAATTAGGTTGAGTCAAATCTTTGTAAAAAACCAAGTTTCTGGGGTCAGTTCCCAACCAAACAGAAATAATCAGATATTTGCCATCTTCCGTAACACTGCCACTAAAACCCCATTCTTTTTGATCTGGACGATGGTAAATTAATATGTCTTCTGATTGAGATGTACCAAGGTTGTGATAATAAAGCTTTTGGTAATAATTAACATCCTCTAATTTGGTTTTTTCGTTGGGTTCATCATAACGACTGTAGAAAAACCCTTGATGGTCATGAGTCCAAGATGCACCAGAAAATTTAACCCATTGTATATAATCTGGTAAATCTTCACCTGTTTGAATATCTCTAACTTTCCATTCTTGCCAATCTGAACCAGAAGTAGATAAACCATAAGCTAAAAGTTTACCATTTTCACTAATTTCAATACCAGAAAGAGCAACTGTCCCATCTTCAGAAAGTTTGTTAGGGTCAAGTAAAACTCTAGGTTCTGCATCTAAACTGGGGAGAGTATATAGAACACTTTGGTTTTGTAAACCATCGTTTTTGAAATAAAAATAAGTTTCACTTTCTTTAAAGGGAATACCATATTTTTCATAATCCCAAAGTTTAGTGAGACGCTGTTTAATTTTTTCCCTGGTAGGAATTTCGTTGAGGTATGCAAAAGTAACTTGATTTTGTGCCTCAGCCCAAGCTTTCGTTGCTTCTGCATCCGGGTCTTCTAAAGCACGGTAAGGATCTGATACCACAGTACCATGATAATTATCAGCTTGATTGCTTTTGCTAGTAGTGGGATATTTGAGGGGTTCGTGTGATTCAGACATAATTAATAGTTAACGGTTATAAGTTAACAGTTAACAGTTGTCAGCGGGAAAAGGCAATAGGGAATAGGGAATAGGAAATAGGAAATAGAGAATAGGGAATAGGGAATAGGAAATAGAGAATAGGTACATAATTTTCTCTCCTGCGCCCCATCTCCCCATCTCCCCATCTCCCCTGCTCCTCTGCTCCTCTGCTCCTCTGCTCCTCTGCTCCTCTGCTCCTCTGCGCCTCTGCGCCCCATCTCCCCTGCTCCTCTGCTCCTCTGCGCCTCTGCGCCCCATCTCCCCTGCTCCTTCCCCCTAAGCAGTAACAAGTTTTTCACCTTTGAGCATCCGAGAAGCAGCTTCCAATAAAGCTTCTTCTAGATAGGGTTTAGTAAAGTAACCACTAGCACCGAGTTGAACCGCCATCTGTCTATGTTTGTCTGCACCTCGTGAGGTCAGCATAGCTATAGGTAGGTGATTAAGGCTACTATCTTTTTGGATGCGTGAGAGCAATTCCAGCCCATCACAGCGGGGCATTTCGATGTCACAGAAGACGATATCGCAAGGTAAACCAGAACGAAGTTTATCCCAAGCTTCTTGACCATCACGGGCTTGTTCAACGCGATAACCCGCTTTGGTAAAAGTGAGAGAAAGTAATTCCCGCACAGTAATTGAGTCATCGACAATTAGCACTGTCGGCTCAATTTTCGCCTCTGGAATTTCATGTATAGGAGGAACCGTTCTTCTTTGCCAAGAACTACCACCAATTTGTTTAGACATCTTACCTTGGAAGATGTCAATAATTTCTAAAACGTCGGCAATAGGCATAATGCGACCATCACCGAGAACTGTAGCACCAGCAACACCACTGGGTTTGGGTGCGGGTCCTTCAAATTGCTTAATGACTATTTCCTGTTCGCTTAATACTTGGTCAATCTGGAGAGCAACCATTGTATTACCTGAGCGCACGACGACAACAGAAATCATGTCATCATCTCGCGTACTGCTATAGATGTTACCGCGACTAATCTGGCGATTGAAGGCTAAAATTTCCTGTAAAGGACGGAATTGTAGAACTGTATCCCGCCACCAAATAAAAGATTGTCCATCAGCATCTTTTTGAATATCTGTGACGGATATATCTAGTGTGTCTTCCACACCGTCCATGGGGAAAGCAATTCTCGACTTATTGGAGATACAGCAGAGAGCTTTACAAATACTCAAGGTAAGTGGTAAGCGAATGGTAAAGGTAGTTCCTTTGCCCAGTACCGAATCAGTGCTAACCGTGCCACGAATTTCGTTAATATCGTTTTGAACTACGTTCATACCCACGCCCCGGCCTTTGATATCATCAATTTCATCGGCTGTGCTGAAACTGGGCAGGAACAAAAGTTCATAAGCATCTTGGCGAGACATATTTTTGGCATCTTCTGCTGTAATGATACCTTTTTGAATCGCCTTGCGCTTAACCTTTTCGTGATCAATACCAGCACCGTCGTCAGTGACGGCAATTACGGTTTGGTTGCCTTGGTGGAAAGCGCGGATAGAGATGGTTCCCACAGGTGATTTACCAGCAGCTGTGCGGACTTCTGGAGTTTCAATACCGTGAGCGATCGCATTATTGAGCATATAGGTGAGCGGGTCAGTGAGATGATCCAAAATCATCTTGTCAACTAATGTATCTGCCCCTTCTGCCACCAATTCTACTTGTTTTCCATACTTGATGCCGTTATCCCGCACCCCTCGACGCAAGCGGTCAATAGCTTGGGCAAAAGATACCATTCGCGTTCTGGTCAGTCCCTCTTGTAGCTGGGTGGTGACTTGGCGGAACTGCCGCGCTACTCGCTCGGTTTCTTCGGTAACAAAGTCAATGTCGCTCGCTGACTCCCGAACTCGGACAATGTATTCTATGGTCTCCTGGGAGAGAGTATGGAAGAGGGTAAACTGATCCATCTCCAGTTCATTAAAACCTCTGTCATGGGCATTACCAGAATGACCTTGTTCTCTGGTGGATCTACGGCTGCTCAACAGAGAAGCTTCCAGGAGCGATCGCTCGTATAACTCCTGCATTCTTGCACCAACATCGGAAAGATGTTGAATTTGAATCAGCAAGTTATCTAATGACTGTCGCAGGCGCTCTTGATCCTGCTCTAAAGTATTGCGATTGACCACCAATTCCCCAACTAAGTTGCTCATCTCATCCAGTTGCTTAACTGGAATCTTCATGCTTTCTTCTTTAACACGACGAATAGCCGGACGTGGAGTTTTGCTGGTGTTAGATTTTATTCCTCTTCCTGGTGCGTTCATTGTTTGATCCGCTTCGGCCAGCAACTTCTCCAAGTCTCCAAATTCATCAGGTATTTCTGAAGACCCAGCAGCATTTTGAGCTTTTGCAACTACAGGTTGGCTCTGTTGTGGTGGCGCTTTCGGCATCTGTGCTGCCTCAGCATTATCTGTACTCAGTAATGCTTCTAAAGCGGCAAAATCAACTTCTGGTATGGAAACTGGATTGGAGGTTTCTAATTCTGCATCTAGTAATGCGTCTAAGATAGCAAATTCATCTGAGACGGAGGCTGGATTTGCTGAGGTATCTGCTGTTGTAGTTTCTAATTCTGGTTGCTGAGAATTTGCTTCGGCCAGCGTAAGTTCAAGTTGATCAAATACATCTGCTGTGACTTCCCCTGCTTCTAAACCGAATTCTAGGAAATCAGCCTCTAAAGGCTGTTCAATCTCTTCTACCAAGTTTTCGCTCAGATCCTGGTTTAATACCTCTGGCTGTGTTTGGTCGTTAAAACTGAGAATTCCAGCCGGCTCGGCAGCAATCTCTATGGTTTCCTGGTCATGATCAATTGACTCAGTTACTGTTGTATTCTCATTGCTGTGGTCATCAAAATTAGCAAACAGATCCAGTGCTTCTGGTTCCTGGGAGAAGTTTTGAATTTCCGGTAAAGACAACTCATCATGATCTACTGTTTGGAAAGTAGATTGAGAATTTGCTAAATCAGCAAATAAGTCATCTCCACTATCTTGTGTCAACCAAGGATCTCCCAACTCTTCTGGCTGAGTTTCAGTAAAATCAAAGTCTCCCAAATAAAAGTTGAGGTTAGAACCTGACTGCTGACTATCAGCTAAAGCTTCCCCAGAGGCTGCAAATAAACTATCTTCTAATTCCTTGGCCACATCTTGTCCAAGTTCAGCCGCGAGTTCTTCGGCTGGTGCTGCACCTATCTGATCCCAGAAGCTATTGAAGTCGTATTCAGCGGCAGAAACTTCTGCTCCTGTGTTTAGAGGTAGAGCAAATAAATCACCAATTTCTAAATCGTCTGTTGCTTCTGTTGTATCCTGTTCAAGTTCACTAAACAGATTATCTAAAGACAAGCTTTCGGGTTGGGGCTGGATCAGTTCTGATGCAGGTTCTCCCAACGTCAGTTCCTCTGGAAAATCAGCATTTGTATTCGTTAATAAGTCATCAATACTGTTTGACACGACAGTAGATTGTGGTTGAGTTATTTCCTCTTGGGAGAATGATAATATCTCATTATCTTTTAGGCTAAATTCCAAAAGACTCTCCACTGCTTGATCAGTTTCTTCAGAAGATTGGGATGCGTCTGGAGAACTTACCGACAAGTCTTCGGTAATATCAGATAGGAAGAATTCTAAATTGGCATTAGCAAGAGAAACATCGTTAGTTTCTGGAGTTTGAGGAATTGTTGTTTGATTTTGCAGTTCTGAATTCTCTGATTCCAAAAAGGTTTCGCCGAATAATAGAGTGAGGTCTTCGGTTGTATTATTGTCAAGGGTTTGTAGTTCCTCATTGCTGGCATCATTATCCAATGAGAGTAACTCCGCTAAATCGTGATCCATATCCTCAATTGGATCATTACTAATTCTAATTCCTAATTGATGGCTACTAGTGTCTATTATTTCTTCTTGTTGCCAGGTTTTATCGAGTTCCTCAGTCTCTCCCCCAAACAAATCCTCTAGAGTATTTAACTCAGCAATGCCTATCTCTAAACCATTCATGTCAACAAAACTACTACTGATGTTGAGTAGTTCATCTTGATCAGTCAATAAGGAATTGATACTAACTTCAGTTGCATCTATGTCGGTTAGGGATGTTTCTGGCAAACTATCAAATTCGTGATCGCTGGTAGTTGATAGATTAAATTCTTCTATTGGTTCAAATGTAAGTGTGCTGTTGTCTGGTAACAGCGAATTATCTGTATGGATCTCTAGTGTAGCCGTAACTTCTGTGTCAGTTTGTGGTTGGTCATTACCCCAATCCAATTGTAGTTCTGGGAACTCAAGTTCTGGAATTAACTCAAGTGCTTCTAGTTCCTGACTAACAGTTATTTCTGCTTCTCTACCTTGAATAACAAATTCTTGACCTTGTTTAATTTCGGTAATAATAATTTTGGCTAAAGTCAGATAACTATTGTCGGGATTGGCGATCGCATTGGTTGCTGATTCACACAATTTACTCCAACTGGGCAAATTAAATTTCTCACCAAGTTTAACCAATTGCTGACAGCATTCCTGTAAATTTGCCCTGGATGAAGGTGTGCTACTGTGTTTAAACAGTTGCAGCATTTCCCGCAGGGATTGTAGGACTTGATTTTGAAACTCTGACCAATTAGTGTTTTGGCTGGCTACTAGTGGTTTTTGTCGCTGCTCTTGAGGTACAGCATCTTGTTTTGGCAGTTCTGGCTGTGCAGATGCAGCCATAGGCATAGTACCACCTGCCGATTGTAAAAGTAGTTCTAGATGCTGATTCAGTCCTGCGAAGATCGGTTCTGTTTCTGACATCAAAGTTTTTGCGGTTTCCTCTGACAGTCCAAATGGACTACTCAAATGATCCAACAAAGCTTTTAAAGTATCAGAGACACCAAGAAACAAAGACTCTAATTTTTGATCTACTTGAACTGGATGCTCTCTCAGCACTTTGAAACAATCTTCCAGCCGGTGAGACGTGTGCTGGATACTACTGAGTCCCAACATAGCCGCCCCTCCTTTAATGGAGTGAGCAGCCCGGAAGACTTCGTTGATCATTTCTGAGTCGTTGAGAGTATCTTCCAGCTTCAGTAACCCCTGTTCGATAGTGTTCAGGTGGTCTCTGGCTTCTTCGATAAAGTAACCTAAAATCCGTTGTTGTTGTTCAGGCTGCATAAACAAGGATGAAGAATAAAGGATGAATGATTAATGCAGGATCAAGGTTGAATTTTGGATTGGCGATTTTAAATTTTAGATTGTTCAGTCCCTCTGGGTGATGCCTCCGGCAAACCTATGGCTATAGCTTGCGTAACGAAGTAGGAGTCATACGCCATGCTGTGCTATCGGTAAACAGCAGTTGCACCCTGCGGGAAGCCGCACTCCGTGCGTCTACATGGGGGAAACCCCCAAGACCGCACTGTCTCAACAAAATCCAAAATCCAAAATCCAAAATTGAATTCGTCCTTTACCTGGATTCAATAGTTTCCACTCGGAAGCGTTCCACAGAGGCGATCAAGTCGCGGGATACACCTACCAAGTTTTGTAAGGCTCCTGAAACTCGCTGGGCTTCTTGGGAAGTTTCTTGGGCTGTGAGTTCCACTGATTGCATCACCTGAGCTACAGCGAGAGAAGTTTCTGTTTGTTCTACGGTATCAGCGGTAATTGAGCGCACCAGACTATCGATATGATCGGCTACTTTGATGATGTTTTCTAGAGATCGCTTGGCTTCTTCTGCTAGTTTTGTACCTTGAATTACCTGTTGTGTGCCTTCTTCCATCGCGGTCATCACAGAGCTTGTTTCGCTCTGGATTTGCATGACGATTTGTTCAATTTCTTTCAAGGACTTGGCGGATTTGTCTGCTAACTGGCGCACTTCATCGGCTACAATCGCAAACCCCCTTCCAGCTTCTCCGGCTCTTGCTGCCTCAATACTGGCGTTGAGTGCCAATAGGTTGGTTCGAGAAGCGATCTGGGAAACCAAGGCGACGATAGAGTTAATTTCTTGAGAAGATTCCGCTAACCGCTTCACTTTCCGGGTCGTTTCCGCCACTGTTTCCCGAATTTCTAAAATCCCTGCTACGGTATTTTCTACTGCTTCACCTCCTTTGAGAGCAATCACACTGGCATCACGGGCTACACTTTCCGCTTCCTTCGCTGCCACTGCTACCCGTTGGATCGATTCGGTCATCACCTGTACGGAATTGAGGGTGACAGCCAACTCTTCTGCTTGACGCAAAGCATCACCTGATAAGGCTCTAGCGAAGGTTTCTGAGTTGGTTGAGCCTTTGGTCACTTCCCTGGCTGCCACTTTCACCTGCTGCACAATATCCCGCAGGTTTTGAATTGTCAGGTTAAAGGCATCAGCTACTGCTCCGAGTACATCGGCTGTCACCTCAGCTTGAACTGTTAAATCTCCTCTAGCGGCTCCTTCCACATCGTCTAAAAGGCGAATCACTTGGCGTTGCAGGTTTTCTTTGGCTTCTTCTTGTTCTACCGCTTTCCGTTGGGCTTCATTGGTAGTTATGAAAATTACCCGTGCCATATCGTTAAAGCTGGTGGATAAGTACCCTAATTCATCTTCCGAGTAAACTGTAGCCTGGACATTGAGATTCCCTTCTCGGACAGCATCAAACTGAGCTTGCAAATCTTTGGTAGTGCGTCGAATTTGCTTGAGTGCGAGATTACCCATAAAGCCTGCGGTCATCCCACCTGCCAGTCCTGCGGCTAAAGCCATTGCCCAACCTGTATTCCGCACTGACTCCCGTTGTGAAGCTGGAGAGAATGAGGTGGCTCCAAAGCTGATTAAAGCGGCTACCACTGCTGAGGTTAAGCCCACTGTACCCGCGATATACCATTGCTTTTTCTCTAGAGAGGCATTTTCAAAGAATGCAAATAGCCCCTGCTCAACACTGACGTTGGGTTCTAGTTTAGAAACTTCTGGTTGGGTAAATACAGGAACTGCTTCTTGAGCGCCAGTAATTGTGAATAGTTCCTCATCGCGGTCAACATCATCATTATTAATTGATGTATCTTCGCTAAAGCTGTTGTTACCAGTTCCTCTCTTTTCCCTGGTTTCAGATGATACATTTATGCTACTGTACCCAGAATCTCCTGCTAAGTCAAAGCTGGGAATACTACCTAAATCATCGAATTCGTCAAAATCGCCTAAAAACTCTATATTGTTTTGAGAATTTTCTCCCCGCACTACAGGATTGGCATCTTCATCAGTGGTAAAGCTTTCTGAACCAAAGGCCGACTCAAATGCCTCTAAATCGAAACTATCATCATCAAAGTCATTTGACTCATATTTAGTATCTAAATGTACCTGATGGTCATCTAGAGCAAAATTATTTTTCAAAGATGATGAAATTTGGGTACTTGAGTCGAGATCTGTTAGATCTAATTCCTCTGGAATTGGTTCTATCCAATTATCTGGGCTGCTCAAAGATGTATTTGCACTGCTGTCTCTAAAATCATTGCCCATGAAATCATGATTGATTTCCTGTTCAGCAATGTCTAAATTAATATCGTCCTGAATATTGTTGGAAACTCCCAAATTCTCCAGAATCATATCTTCAACGTCTGGTGAATATTGTTCCATCATTAATTCAGGCGCACTTTGCCAGTTATTGTCAGATGATAGATGTATTTCTTGCAAATGTGAATTAATTTGCTCTGCACTGGCTGCGGAAGGTTCCTGTTCGGAATTTACATCCAGATTGGCAAAATAGCTATTTTCTTCTGACTCGCCCATATTCTCTGGTGAAATACCTTCTTGCCAGAAAGAAGGCAACTCTAGAGCTTCTAATTCTTCAGCATCATTGTTGGTTGATTCTAACTCGGAAAATGGTTGATCTAAAGTCAGTGGCAACTCTAGAGCTTCTAATTCTTCAGCATCATTGTTGGTTGATTCTAACTCGGAAAATGGTTGATCTAAAGTCAGTGGCAACTCTAAAGCTTCTAATTCTTCAGCATAATTGTTAGTTGATTCTAACTCGGAAAATGGTTGTTCCAACGCAAAAGGATCATTGCCAAAAACTATTGAGTTATCTGGTAATTGGTCAAATTCAATACTATCGAAACTAGCAAAATCACTTTCAAAAGGATTACTTACAGATATATCTTCGAGATCATCTTTAGATGGTTCATAGTCACTAAAAGACTTCAGGTCAAAGTTGGTGTTATCCAAGTCTCTACTAACTCCTAAATCTAGTAAATCTGCTTCATCAGTTACCAGACCATTAGACAGATCTACAGAATTTATCAGTTGATTAGGCTCGACTGCGAATTCATCTTCACCAAAAGCATCAAAGTATTGTTTGATACTTTCAAGGTAGTTGGTAGCAGAACCTAACATTTCTTGATCATCTGTCAAATGGAACACCTTTTCATATTCTGCTTTGGCGATCTCAAACTGCTGCAAAACATAGTAGATATGACCCCGCAACAGATGAGAATTGGCTTCATCTGGTAAAGTATGCACCGCTTGGTCTATTAAAGTAGCGGCAACTTCATAATCTCCCTGTGTATAGGCTGTTAATGCCTGCTGATATTTTGAATTGTAATCATCTATATTTGCTACCATTTCCTCCCTCCCGACTTCATCCTGCCCACCTAGCACTCCGCAAAATTGCTGTTTGATCAATCAGCCGTAGATACTTATTATGTTCAGTATCTAACCATTCGCCCCGGAGAAAAGGAGCCATCGTATCTGGCACATTATTTGGTGGCATTAGATACTGTACATCAAGCCAACCCATGCCACAGATTTGCTCCACTCCTAAGCCTACTATTGTGTCTTGATCTTCAATAGCAATTACTGGTATCTCAGGCTTATCCGTGTTTAACGGAGTTGCCTCCCCCAGAAATTGACCCAAATCTGCTACCCAAATTAATCGACCTCGTAAATTTAGAGTACCCAAAAGTAGTGGAGAAGCATTAGGAATCGGAGTGATACGATCAGGGCTTAGTTCAATGACTTCCCGGATACCAGTTGCAGGTAATGCAAACTCCTGATGCGAAGGAATGTAAAATCGTAAATGTAACTCGCCTTTTGGGTCTATGGCTTGCGCTACGCTATCGCTATCAGGATTTTCTAGTTGTAATTCAGGGCGATATTGATTTTGACCACTACCACTTAAAAAGTCTGGTTTGCTGACCATGTTTTTGTCATCCTTATCCTCGCAGCAGTTGTTTGACTGTTCCCACCAACTCGGTTGGTTGAAACGGTTTGGCTATATAAGCGTCGGCTCCTTGCTTCATCCCCCAGTAGCGGTCAAATTCTTCTCCTTTAGAAGAACACATGACTACGGGGACATTTTGGGTTTTGGGATCGGATTTTAACCGCCGACAAAGTTCGTAGCCGTTCATCCGGGGCATGACAATATCCAAAACTACCAAATCGGGAGGTGTGCTTTGAATAGCTTCCAAAGCTTCTACTCCGTCTCCAGCATGGGTGACAGTTAAGCCACTAGCTTTGAGGAGATCTGTAATCATCTCCCTTTGGGCGATACTGTCTTCGACAATCAGAACTGTACTCATAAATACCTATCTACCTCCTGTTTCAGACTTTCTTTTCTGGAATCTTCACCAATTCTCTTACTAGCTAATAAGTGTATAAATTAAAACTACTGTTTAACTAATTCACTGAGTATGGTTGTTTTACTGGAGTTAGCTGATTCTGTGATAACATTTTTTACCCCATCTTTGAGCAAATCCACAAGTCTTGTCTTGCGTTTATATTCCCACACTAGAATCTAGGTTGATATATTTTTCTACAAGCATAAGTAATTCAGTATCTGTAAATGGTTTTGTCAAATAATCTGTAGCTCCAACCATCCTAGCTCTGACGCGATCAATAAATCCTTCTTTGCCAGTGAGCATGATAATTGGTACAAGTCGAAATGCTGTGGAATGTCGCAGCATGGCGCAAATTTCGTATCCATCCAATTCCGGCATAGCAATGTCACATAAAATTAAATTTGGCTTGAGTTGAAAAACGAGGCTGAGGGCTTCTAAGGGTTTGGTGATGGAAATCGCTTCATACCCTTGTGGTTTCAGGATTGACTCCACGGTTTCACAGATGGAGATCGCATCTTCAATACATACTATCCGCCCCTTGTTGTGGTCTGGAAACTCCCAGCTTGGTATTTGATTACTAGAACTAGGAGTAGCTGAATATACTAATTGTAACCATCCCTGTTGTACGTAAGGATATATTGCTTTGGCAACAGTTAAAATATCACGATTAAGATAACGAGCCAATTGGCGGAGAGATGTTTTACCATCTGCCCAATGTTGTAACTTATTCACTATAGATACTGGTAGTGAGTCAGTCAATCTAGCGATGTCAGCCAGCACTGGCAACTGTTCCGGTGATTGAATATGTGGATATAGCTGCTTCCATTCTTGCACCTGCTTGGTAATTTTTGTGACTAGAGTTGTAATATCTAAGCTGGTTAATTGGGGAACCAGTGCTGCACCTAAATCGAAAATGAAACTGCCTTGGTGTAAACTCAATAGATCAAACAATGTCTCATGTACTAAGCCGTGAATAATATTCCTAGCCACTTTTGGGGTAATAATATTCTGCTCTAAAAGCGCCCAAATGTAGGCATACTCCGGGGAATTTGTTGATTCTAAGGTAGCAAGTTGCATTTTGTTAAGCCTTTGCTCAACTCGGTAATGACGTAGGTAATCATTAATCCGGGATAAACTACTTTCACCAGCTTGACAGTAGACTATTTGACCGTTTAGAAAAAATACAAACCAAGACAGTGGTTTGCTCTCTGTGGCAAAACGATGCTTGGCTGTGTCTTCGCTACTCAGTTTGTAACTTTGGTAAGTGTTGTGCGCCTCCACCCACAACTGTCCGGTTCTTTGGCCTAAAGAAATCAGTTGTAGGATACTACAAATATCAATCTCATTTAAATTTCCCTGCATTTACCTACAACATCCTCCTTGGCATTCTCTAAAAATTACTTTATTAATTGTCACCTTCAGCTTTTCCCTGTTTCAAGTAGAATGACAGGATGATTATCTGTGACAAACAGTCTGGGAACTTTAAGATATGATCATTTTGTGATAAATGTTTGACAAAGTTAGTGTTCACACGGTAGTCATAGTCACTATTATGTATACAGGATATAAAAGATGCGCTCTAACTAGATGTACCAAATATCAAGATATATCAAGATGTGAGATATCACTTGCTTAAATGTTTTGTCTGTCTTGTGCTGCTAAACTAAGGTTAAACAACAAGACTAGTTAGCAGATTAATCTAAGGTATATACCAAAACACAGACGTAAAGTACATCAAAAGGACTAGCGGTGTGCTGTATTTAGCAGAAGTACAAAAGCAAAAAGGCGGTTTATTGAGTGGCGGTTCCAAAACTGAACTCAAACTACTGGCTTGTCAACGAAGTGACCAGAATTGGAGTAATGTGTCAGAAGAAACGATTGCTGCTGATGAAGCAAGCAAGTTGAATGATGGCGCACTCGTACTAGTGGAACTGAGTCCGAATCGTCAAGTGCAACGGATTCAAGAGGCCGGGCGGCCGCTAGTAAACATTTTGCAAAATTTTTCCCGTCAAATGGAAAAATTTAAGCTCAAAGAAGATGAAATTGACCAGTGGAAGCAGTCCCTAATGTTCCAAGTCCAGGAGCTAAATCGCCGAGAAATGGACATGGAATCACGGTGGGAACAACTGCAACACCTGGAAAATGACGTGCAACGCTTAGAGCAAGAAAAGCAGGAAGTTGAAACATCCCGTGAGCAAATTGAAAAGTTGCGGGCAGAAGTTGAACGCAATCGTCAGGAACTCGAAGGTGCTTGGGAGCATTTACGGGGAGAGCAGCGTCGTCTCGATGAACTTAAACCAGATTCCCCCCAAGGGGCAGTTCTAGATGAGGGGCAAAGTCAGCTAATCGCTGATTTACTTAATCGCTTATCTAATGGCGTTGGTTACACGGGAATATTGCAGGAAAACCTCAATCTTGCTTTTGAACTCTTAGAAAAGCAGCAGTCCACTCTCAACCCACATTGGCAACAACTGGAGTCGCAGCGTAATTTGGCTGATCAACAACAGGGGGAAGTTGAACAACTCTCCCAAACTTTGGGCGATCGCCAATCGGAATTTGAACAGATCCAAAATTCTTTGCAGCAACATATAGCTCAGTTGCAACTGAGTAAGGCACAATTTGGCTATAAACAGGATTTTTCTGTCATCCTCAAAGAGCAGTTGCGAAATCAAGAAGATTTATACCAACAGATCCATGGTCTGTTGGCTATAACTGGAAATATGGTTTTCGGACACCAAGTTGATGTGGAAACGTTGCAAAACTTGCCTGTGGAAGAACTCCAAAAAATTGTCCAAGACTTGCAGAATAAACTAGAAATTGACTCTAGTTTCGTTCAAGACCAGGAACAAGAATTAAATTACAAAGAACAAGGTATACAAGAACTCGAAGTAAAGATACAACAAGCATCTGGAGAAGAGTTAAAAAATTTAGAAGCAGAACTGGCTGAAGAAAAAGACCTCTATCAAATGCTTAATAAAAGTTTAAAACCACAACGCAATAATTTAATTAAGCAGGAGCAGATTTTTAAACAACATCAAACTATTCTGCTGCAACGACAAGGACAATCTGTTCCCAATCCTACAGGTGATAATGCAATTAATTTAGAATCGCTCCTTTGCCGAATTGAAACCCAACGACAACAACAGTCCCAGGATCTGCAAACTTTGGCAGTTGAGATTGAGCAGCTGACTGCTGATATTGAGACTAAGCAAGCCGAAATTGATCATCAAACCCATGAGTTAGAGTCAAAACACCAAGAACTCAAATCGATGGAAGAACAATTACTCAACTTGCAAACAGCAAATGCTGAATGCTGGGGCAGATTAAAGCTCTATCAAGAAGCATTGCAACCTATTCAAGATTGTTTAGATGGTCTACGGGATAAGCTGCAAGCAATTTCTGAATCTTTAACTCATGTTCAAGCCACTGGTGATTCTCAACTTCAGACTATTACCCAGATGCGTCAGACTATCCAAACTTTGATTCCCCAAGGAGAGTTGTTAGCGTCTTAGAAAGGATGAGAGGTGAAAAATACTCATTTATCCTTCTTCTGGATACAGATCCAGTCACCTTCTGCTATTGCCGTCGCACCTCCAGGAAAAGGGTCAGTTTGAGAACGATTCGGTGCTGTAATTAAAGCTGTGATTTTTTCAATGTGTTCAAAGTTGGGAGCATCAGGTAATATTTCTTGGAGTACCTGACGCATTACCCGACGTTGCAAAGCTAGGGGTTCTGTTTTTAGAAAGCGACGATTTACTTGTAAATCACCTTTCTCTCCCTTTACTGAGGCTTGTAAACGCAATTGACGGGCTGTTTGTTCTAAATATTCTACCTCCGCTTGTAGGAGTTCGGCTGTTTGAGCCAAATTTGTTTCTACTTGGGGGTTGAAATTTTCTTTTAAATAAGGGATGAGTTCGTTACGAATGCGATTTCGCGCATATTGTAAATTTTGATTTGTCGAGTCTTCCCAAATTGGCAAGTTAAAGTTTTGACAAAATTGCTCAGTTTGGCTGCGGGTAACTGCCAAGAGTGGACGAACTAGCAGGATGTTGTTAGTTAGTGGACGTTGCCAAGTTAAAGCTTGTAAACCATCAGCACCAGTACCGCGCATTAAATTATATAATAGAGTTTCCGCGCGATCGCTTGCCGTATGTCCGGTGACAATATATTGATAATTGTGAACTTCAGCAATTTGAGTTAAAGCTTGATATCGCCAATTTCTAGCAGTCGCTTCACTATTAACAGGATTTGTAGCTGTTTCTAAATAAAAAGGTGTATTCCAAGTTTGTGCTAAATTTTCGACATGATGAGCATTTGCTTGGGAGTCTTCACGCCAACGATGATCACAATGGGCTATAGCTAAACTCCATCCCCATTTTGGCTGTAAATCTAGTAATAATTTAATTAAGCATAAAGAATCTTGTCCACCGGAAACTGCGACTAATAGCTTTTGGTTTCGTGCAAATAAATCACGGGCGCGAATGGTACGATGTATTTGGGCGTGAAGAGGAGTCCATAAGCTCATTTTTCTGTTGAAGCTAGTGCATGATTTTACTTGACAGGGATAGATTTAAAGTCCTTATTAGATACTTTAACAAGAACTGGAGTCCCGATGCGATCGCCTGAATCGTAATCAAACTTAATTTCACCATTCTCACCTATAGCAGTAAACCCCCTACTTCCCAATACTTGTTGTAACCCCTGACGAGTTTGTTTTTTCTGCAACCCAGCAATAATAGCTTGTGTTGCATCATAAGCCGTCGCTGTCCGCCAGTTAACCGCACCACCCCAAAAAGATTGCATATTTTGGGCAAAAGACGGATTTAAATCGGGATGCCACGGGGTGACTAGCACTAATCCTTCAACCTGTCCTTGTAATATTTCTTTAGTATATATAGTTGCTTCGCCAAATAAAACTAATCTGCCATCATTGAAATTCGCTAAATTAATTGCTGTGTTTAATTGATTAAGTTCGGGGTCGATAAACAACCCATTTGCACCTAGATTAATCGCTTGATTTACTGCTGTAATAACATTGAAATTAGGATTATAGGACTTACGCACTGTACAAATTGACCGTCATGTGTTTGAACGAAATTAGGTTGTTTCAGGCTTTGGAGGATGAAATTCAGATCAATAGCGATCGCTAAAAAATTGTCAAAAACCCAGGTTTAAATCCCTGAAACCCATACCCCTTATTTGTTCCTTTCTGTCAATGCGTAAGTCCTAAAATTGTCATTTATTTCAAAATTTTTACACCAAGTATTAGAAAAATAATGATTATATAACCCAATAAATAAATTATCTTGAGGATGAATAATCCAATATCCCCAGACAGTAAAACTAAATATCAAGATCATAAATATTATTTTAGCCCTAATGGGGTATTTACGAAAGTTTCTGCGGAATTGTCTCATGTAATCAACCTTGAAAATAAGTTAGTTATAACGTCTTTTAATATATCTTTTAATTAAAGGATTTAGAACCCAAAGTATTTTATCTCCTGCTAATATATCAGCTTGTTCAATCAAACGAAGTTGCCATAAATGACCTATAGCTTGACTAATTTCTCCCAGAGAGGTGGAGGGGAAAAATTGAGATATTTGAGAAACTAATAGTGGCTCTGTAGCTATTGCTAATTTTTGCATAATTTGAATTTCTAAGTTTTTCAAATAAAAAAAAAGTTTATCAAGTAATCCCATGTTCACATCAGGTATATAAATTGTTCCTTCCAGAAATTCATAAATTTGTCCATTATGAATATTTTTAATTGGTTCAGAAGCCAGAATTAAAGCTAATGGATGTCCTTTGTAGATTTCAATTAATTGTTCTATTCCTGGATTTACAAGTCCTAACTCTGTCAACATGGTGTTAGCATCGACAGAAGTTGTGAATATCAGCAGACAAAATGATATTTTGCAGCTCATGTCAGTGCAATCATCGCAAATAAAAAATATTTTGTTTACACAGGGTTATCAGCGAGGGGATGAGGATGATGATCCAATAGTTCCACCTAACTAATTGCTCAAAATGCCTTTCTCATCAATCGGGAGAAAGCAATATAGATGATTTAAATTTCCTACAAATAAGGAATAATAGTGGTTTATATAGATGAAAGTTTCTCTAATTAATCTGTATTTATCTAAATGGTAGAGGCACTTTCATCTGATATAAATCAGTTGGTTCTAGAATGAAGAATTCTGACTGCATCAAGCTTCCAAACTTCTAATTCTGGTAATTGCCAACGGACTTTTTTAAGTTGCTGCTCATGGGAGTAAATTTCTAGAAACTTTTGCCATGATTCTCTCGCACTTTCCTGATCTCCCTGTGCTGCTTGGACTTGTGCTAATAAGCAATAAGCCGGAGCATAATCATTTTCTAATTTCACACAGATGAGTAAATGCTTTTTTGCTTGGTGATAAAAATTTTGCTGAAAATATGCCCAGCCAATATTTTTGTGCAATGCTACTTTAACTGTATCATCTTTCACCCTTGACAAAATTGGTTCAATAAGTTTCACAGCATCTGCACTATTTCCTTGGAGAATGTGCAAACGAGCTAAGTTATTAACAGCAGCATCAGCAGCGCGATTTTGATATCTAATTGCAATCTGATAGTGACGAAATGCCCCATCTAAATTGCCTAACTTTTCATAAGCTGCTCCTAGATTATAGTGAGCAGAACCATAGTTTGGGTTAAATTCTACTGCTAATTCTAGATAAGATGCAGCAATGGTAAAATCATTGCTGACGTAGTTTTTATGTCCTATTTGATTGAAAGATTTAGCAATTTGTTTTCTTTCTTGTTCATTCAAGCTTAGTCGATTGATCAACCTTTTCAAATCTTCTGACTTAGGTTGATTAACTAATAGCAAATGTAAGATGGAATCAATAATTTTTTCATTATCTTCATCAGTATTTTCGGCTATTTCTTTTGTGAATTTAGATTGAGGGTCAGTTAATAACTCTGGTTTGTATTTAGCAAACAAGGCAACTAAGTCTGAGCGTTTGTAACGACGAGTATCAGAAGGTTCATTACTCAGCCCAAATTCGTAACATATTCTTTCAATATATTTTCTGACAGATGCTTCTCCAATGTTCATGGCTTCAGCTATATCCCCATCTGTCTCACCAGCTAGTATTTTTTGCAATACTTGTTTGCGTCGATCTGTCAGCTTGTCGAATATGTGTTCAAACTCTTGTTGATTCATCCTTGATTTTACTTATATGAGTAGGTGTTTAGTTCACGTTTGTGACTATTTTACATCAATTTAACATCAATAATTCTCTGTCACTAGTAGAATTTGGGCAATTGTGACACTCCCGTAAGTGATATTAAAATCTAAATCCCTGTTTTGGGGTTGACACCTGTAAGCAAATATGTCAGTCACATTATCATTAAATACTAAGTCACAAAAGCAAAAATTAGGCTTGCTTCTCGAACTAAAGCTAGTCAGAACAAAGAGAAGTTTTACTGGTATCGTTAAAACTCTAGTAGATCACTAATACTGAGTAAACTTATATACGATTTCCAGCACAAGATAATTTCGTTTTTTAGGTTGAAATCAACTGGATTTTAAATTTTGGATACCAGGAGATCCTATCAAAGTCCCAACATTTTAACAGGTTTCAATTTACTGGTTCTAAGTGGGTAAGTATAATTCCTTAATTATAGAGTATTACTCTTTATTGAATTTTATACTTATTGTTGGAAATTCATGAACACTTCACAGTGAATATAAATCTAAGTAAGTCGGCGGGAAAAAACCGAAGTATGTAACAAAAAGTAAATTCACCAAAACCCTCTTCCCCGTTCCCTGTTCCCTGTTCCCTGTTCCCTGCACTTTAACCCGTAGCCTTTCAGTCACAGACACATTTTCAGTCGAACACGCAGAAGTTCTAATTGACCTAGATCATGCTCGTTGGGGCGATTTAATTATTGTCGGGAATCAACTCAAAGCTAATAAAGTTTTTGATTACGAAATTAAGAGTAGTTATAGTATTCGGGTACAATCAACAGATCAAGGTGGGTTATTCTTTGATAAACAATTAACCATTAATATTGGTGATTTACCTGAATATATTGCGATTGAAGCAGCAGGTAATACCAAATTAGTCACAGATCCAACAAACAAATACTTTACCCAGTTCGGAACAAATAGCCCAATCGGTATTAAAAATGGTGGGCAACCAATCTACCAAAACATCTACGGTTCAGACTGGCAAACTCTAGCCGCAGAAACCGTCAGTGGAGTTAATGAAGTTCTTTGGAAAAATGTGGCTGAAAACTATTTGCATATTTGGCGTTTAGATAATAACTGGAATTGGGTTTCTTCTGAAGGACAATGAGCATTAAATTCTGCTGATGCTTGGGGTAAAGAAACTGTTTTTGGTATAGATGCTAATGGTGATGGCAAAATCGGTAATCCTTCCAGTCTGACTCTGATAGGCACTAGTGGTAACGATATCCTTATTGGTGGTGCAAATAATGATACCTTCAATGGTGGTTTAGGTAACGATATCCTGTATTTAGGTTTAAATGATAATGCTGTAGATAATGTTAACTATGCTTTTGGTGATGGTGCAGACACAATTTATCAATTTATGCGTGGTGTCGGTGGTGATAAACTGAATTTCTCAGGTATTACTAACCTTGATGTGATTACATTGGGTGCAAATACAGAAGTCCGAATTGGTGATGGTATTGGTGGTAACACAGGTTTTGGTACAGGTGAGTTATTAGCTACTTTATCCGCTACATCTGGTTTTGTTTGTGCGAATGTGAATATGAACCTGTTTGGTGCTAATTTCTTGTTCAGTTAATCAGCTACAAGAAGCCACAAGATACCCGACTTCTTCAAGAAGTCGGGTATCTGAAACCCGATAGTGACACCACTGAGTGCAGAATGTGGGTTAGAAAAACCAACCGTAAGAATGTAAACCCTTACCCAAAAGATTCACACCCAAATAACAAATCCAAACCACAACAAAACCAGCAGCAGCTAAAATAGCAGGTTTTCTACCTTGCCAACCGCGAGTAATTCTAGAATGTAGATAGGCTGCAAAAACCAACCAAGTAATTAAAGCCCAAGTTTCCTTTGGGTCCCAACTCCAATAAGAACCCCAAGCTTCATTAGCCCAAACACCACCGGCAATAATACCAATTGTCAGTAGGGGAAATCCCAACCCGATAACGCGATAGCTAATATTATCTAGTGTTTCTGCGAGGGTGAGACGTTGGGGGGAAAGAATTTCAGCAGTTGAAATAGGCGTAGTTTTAACCACATCCAAAACAGCAGTACCATTACCGTTGTTACTACTTTCCAACCGGGAAAAACCATTATTTTCAGATGGAGGTGTTGGGGGTTGAGTCACTAACTCTCCGGCTTTGAGTAGTTTGTAACCATTGCTACGATAACCACCATTACCAACGGAACTACCTTGTAATTGAATATTTTGGCCGCGTGTCACAATTAAAAAAGCGATCGCCAACAAAGAACCCACCATCAAAGCTGAATAACTCAGCATCATCACGCTAACGTGCATCATTAGCCAATTCGACTTTAAAGCCGGAACTAACGGTTCTGAAACCTGCATCTCAGATGGTAGAGTCAAAGTAGCAAAAGCTGTAATCCCCATCGCTACAGGAGCAGTTACAACCCCTACCAAGCGACTACGACTCGTATTTTCGGCAATGAGATGGACAGCAGTAATTCCCCAAGTTAGGAAAAATAGAGACTCATAGAGATTACTGAGAGGAAAATAACCAGCTTCAATCCATCTTGCTCCTAATAAGGCAGCAATACACAAATTGGCGATCGCCATTCCAGCCGTCCCCAAAGCCGCAGTCACCGATAAACTCGGAAAAGCCGCCCCCACCCAATACACCAGCATAGTGCAGAATAAGACAGCAAAGGAGGCATTATCTAGCCAGTTCTGGAGTACAACCAGATTCATAAACACTTCTCCCTAGTGAATCAGTTATTAGTTATCAGTTATCAGTTATCAGTTATCAGACCAAGTTAGAGAATCAATTTAACTCAAACCCTGACCACTTTTTACTGATTCCATTCCGACTATCTTGATCCTATCTAGTTTTGGTCATTAGTAATGGGTGATGAGTGACTGCGGACTGGGGATAATAACAACTGACAACTGACGTTATTTATTTTTTTTCAGTTCCAAAAAAATGTCATATTGCTGACTACGATTATCGTTGACAGCAGTTGTCACCCCTATTGTTCGTATTGCAGCCAGTAAAGCTTGTTGACTGGGAGACGCAGTATTGAGAGTAAAACTTTTAACCGTCCGTTCCATATCTAAGAAAAATAAACCCTTAGCTGGATTCGACTCTTTAGAAATCGTTTGTTGAAAAGAGAGAGTGCTGGCTAGTGTATTGCCAGGTTTGGGAACGATCTTATAGCTGATCGGAGCGCCCAAGACGAAGAAAAGCACATCTCCATCTAACCAACCATGAGTAGCAGTTAAAGTCCCAAAAGGTGAAATCCAGTTAACAACAGGTTTACCTGCAACACTAGCTGACTCAACTTTAAACTGGTATTGATTTTTAACCACATCATCAAGACTTTGTAAAGCAGTTTCAGCAGATTGACGTAAATTGCCCTTAGCATCACTGGCCTTAACCATAAACACTAAACCCGCCCGAAAATTATCTGGTGTAGCATCTTTTGGAGTATTAGGAATGACTGCAACTGAAAATTCCCCTTGCATCCAACTTAGAAAATCTTGATCTAAATCCAAATTTGTTAAAGATTTTACACTCTGTCGCAGTTGTTCAGGCTTGATAGGTGAGAAAGGATTTCCCCTAGAAGTAGAAACGTAGTCTGCCCATAAACGCTTTAAATTACTACCAGACCACATCATTAAGGTTTCGCTGGGGAGGCGATTTTGCATACTTCCGGCTTTATTTTCTACTGCCAGCACGCGCTTACTATTGGGGTTTAACCAAGAAACACCTTTTAAACGGATTCCTTGTGGTTCTAAAGTGATAGTTCCCGCCAAACCTTGGTTATTCTGGAGTTGCGTCAGCACCTGAGCAGGTAAACGCCGATTAGGAGCCGTAGTCGCTATTTTGGCAGCTATCGGTACATTTACATAAAATTGAGCAAAAGGTTGATAACCAGCAGTTTTTGAGAAATTTACGGCAAAGCCTCCTAATGTGGCTAAAGATGCTTTATTTTTATAGGCATCAATCGTCCTTTCTGTCGTTTTAGCATTATCTGTAATCACAATAAAACGCTGATCTATTAATGCGGCGGACAGCTTTTCCCCAGCTTGTCCTTCAGTTTGTTTAATCGGAATTCCTTGATAAGTGCGCTCAATCCATTTACCTTGTTTAAGTGGTTTAGGTTGTGCCAAAATACTTTTGGCTACTTCTGGATTTCTGATCGGCAGCACCATCACCATTGACTGCTCAGAAGTATCAGCATCAGTCGCTACTGGCTTGGTTGGAGCATTCCCCACTGGAGGAGCCAAAACGGCTATCGTCACTTCATCTCCAACCCAGGGTTGAATATCTTTCTCGAAGTTGTAACCATTATTAGTCAACAAGCGTTGTTGCAGCTGTATTAAATTTTTATCCAGTTCCTTTTGAGTTTCTGGTGTCCCAAACTCCCGTAACTTTTTCCAGTGTTGAGTATCCGTTGTCAAGGAAACTGCAAACAAGGCATCTTGAGGAATAATATTGGCACCAACTGGCAAATCTCTAGAAAATGGTTGTCCCTGGGTAAAAAACCAATATGCAGCACTCCCCGCACCAATCAATAACCCAGCAGCTGATAGCGTCAGCACCAAAGACGGTTTCTTTTTTTTCTTCATCACACCAGACACAATAGGTAGTGCCATAGCAACTGATACCTATAATTGAATACGGTTAAGATTCCCGACTTGTTATAGTAGTCGGAAATCTTGTTGTTGACGAGAACAAAGTCATTAAGCTTCCCCGGTCTGAAGACGCGGGGATTTCCGAAGAGTCAGTGTCTTTCGACAAATGTTTTTACCTCTTCTCATCCATAAATTTAGGAGCTTGAAACCCATTATTCGGGCAGGATTTTACGACTGTTCCCTGTTCCCTGTTCCCTGTTCCCTGCCCAAAGGGCTTAGTCACCATTTAAATGCTGACTGCAAATCATTGGTTCTCAGTGAGTGGTTTTATCCTAATTCATTCACCATCAGCACTCAACTGTGTCGGACCCAAATATTTAGTTAAATAAGGTGAAAAAACTTCATAAATTAAGGTTAGAGGCTGTCCATGATGCCAAAATAAATAATGACGACCCCAAAAAGGACCAACTTGATCAAAGCCTGACTCCAGCGCGGCTGAGTAACCGTAGTAAATTCCTCGAATATCTCGATATAACTCTGTACGGATACGAGCTAAACTCGCCCAAATTGGTAATGAACGGTTTTGCAAAAATTCATCTACATGACTAGCTTCCCACCAGGAAGTAGCATAACCCAACCTTTTACCAGAGGAAGTACGCAGCCATACCTGTCGGCGCAGTCGTGGACCTGGAACTGTTTCAATTAAGTTAGGGGCGTTATCCGAGTTTATGCCAATCAAAGACATATCGATGACATCCACTTCTATTGGCTCACAAGTGAGTAATTGTAAGTGTCTGGTGGGAGAACCATCACCCAATAGCAGCAATTGCCATGCTGGTGCTAACTGAGTATGAGGCAACCCTTTCTGTATCTCCTCTTCTCCACCTTGCCAAATAGGATCTAGGCAATGCCAAGCGGTTGGCAGTGTAGTTGTTGTGGGCGTAATGATAGTAGTCAATCTTGTTTACAAAACTTCACCTATCTCTATGAAAGCACAATCAGAGAATCTGAGGGAGCAATCAAGTCAGAATTCAGAATTCAGGAGTCAGGAGTAAAACTCTCCTTCAGTAGCACAAGACTTATGCAAAACAGAACGAAAGTAGGGGTAATACCGCAACGGGCAAGCAAGCTACATGAATTACCCCTACGCAAGAATCAGGTTTTTATTCCAATCTTGCGTAAGTCCTAAAGTCAAAAGAAAAGTAAAAATTCTCAGCATATACTTTATAATAATGATTATCATTTTTAAAAGCTTTAATTTTAAGGTTGTATGCTGTCTGCAAATTCAAATACTGATCAGTCATTAAATTTGGTTCACCGTCCCCGTCGTCTGCGTCGAACGGAAACCCTACGGAAAATGGTCAGGGAAACGACACTCACAGTAGATGACCTGATCTATCCGATGTTTGTGATGGAAGGGGAAGGACAAAAAGTAGAAATCGCTTCCATGCCGGGATGTTATCGTTTTTCTTTGGATCTACTGCTGAAAGAAATTTCAGAAGTGTCACAATTGGGAATTGGTGCTGTTGCACTTTTTCCAGTTATCCCAGAAAACCAAAAAGACGACACAGGTACAGAAAGCTACAACTCAGAAGGTTTAGTACAGGAAACTGTCAAAGCTATTAAAAAAACAGTTCCCGAAATCATCGTGATTACCGATGTTGCCCTTGACCCCTTCACCACACATGGTCATGATGGTTTAGTCGATGAAAACGGTGTTATTTTGAACGACCCCACCGTTGAAGTGTTGGTAAAAATGGCACTTTCCCAAGCTCAAGCCGGCGCTGATTTTGTCGCTCCATCTGACATGATGGATGGTAGAGTCGGGGCAATTCGTAAAGCTTTAGACGCAGAAGGTTATATCAATGTCGGTATTTTGGCATACTCAGCAAAATACGCCTCAGCCTATTATGGACCATTCCGGGATGCTTTAGATTCAGCCCCCAAATTTGGCGACAAAAAAACCTATCAAATGGATGCTGGTAATAGCAAAGAAGCTTTAAAAGAAGTCGAATTAGATATAGCCGAAGGTGCAGATATAGTCATGGTGAAACCTGCCCTAGCTTATCTCGATATTATCCATCAAGTCACAATCAATACTAATTTACCAGTTGCAGCATACAACGTTAGCGGCGAGTACGCAATGATCAAAGCCGCAGCCGCTAATGGTTGGATAGATGAGAAAAAGGTGATTTTAGAAACTTTAACCAGTATGAAACGGGCTGGTGCTGATTTAATTTTAACTTACTTCGCTAAAGAAGTCGCTTTGATGTTGATGTAACTTTTCAGGAGTCAGGAGTTACAGGAGTTCAGAATAAATACGAGTAACTAATGACTAATGACTAATGACCAATGACCAATGACTAATAACTAATGATGAAAACTGACTTAGCAATTGTCGGTGCTGGACCTCATGCACTAACTTTAGTTGCCCATCTGTTGCAAAAACGCCAATCTATTAAAGGTAAATTCGCTGTATTCGATCCTAGTGGTACATGGATGAGTCGGTGGAAACAGCAATTTGCAGCTTTAGAAATTCCCCATTTGCGATCCCCAGCTGTTCATCATCCCCACTCTAACCCCTTCGCTTTAAGGAAATTTTCTGAATCTCGTTCTCAGGAACTTTTTCCCCCCTATGACTTACCTGGAACTAAAATATTTGCGGATTTTTGCGAGGATGTTATAGCATCCTATCAGTTACAGGATCAGGTCATTCCTTTAGCTGTAACCAGGATTAAACCCCTTTTAGATCATTTACGTCCTCAATTTCAATTAGGGCTGTCAGATGGACAAACGGTAACTGCACGGCGGGTAGTGTTAGCAACCGGTAGCGGTAAAATACACATCCCTGATTGGGTGAATCAGATTAAATCAGTGTATTCTCAAGATAGACTCAGCCATTCTCACACTGTAGATTTACGGAAATATCACAGTTTAGCAGGTCAAAGAGTTTTAATAGTCGGTGGTGGTTTAACCAGTGGACATTTAGCCGTCGGTGCAATTTCCCGTGGTGCAAAAGTTCACTTAATGATGCGCCGACAATTATCAGAAAAGCTATTTGACGCTGCACCGGGTTGGTTAGGTCCCAAATATCTGAAAGGATTTTTTGAGCAAAATTGGCAACAACGGTGGATGCTAATTCAACAAGCTAGAAATGGTGGTTCTATCACACCTGCGATCGCTACACAATTACGCAAAGAAAAGCATCGTGGTAATATCATAATTGATGAAAACTGTCAAATAGTCAAAGCCGAATGGTTAAGTAATAACTGGCAGATAGAATGTAATAACGGCAAGATTTACAACTTTGATTATATTTGGTTAGCCACAGGTACTAAATTCGATGTCACCACAGAACCCTTATTACAGGACATTTTAGCCGCCTATCCCACCCAAATAGTTAACGGTTTACCTGTTTTAGATACTTATCTGCGTTGGCCTGGCTGTGAATTATTTATCATGGGTGGTTTAGCAGCATTGCAAGTGGGTCCAACAGCTAGAAATTTATCCGGTGCAAGAATGGCCTGTGAGAAAATCGTTCCCGCCATTGTTAAGCCCAGTGTAGCTTTTTCACCTAGTATTACTGAAGTCAAAGCCAGCTAACCCAAAATTTTCAGGTGTGAGCTTAAACAACTTTTTTGTGCTATTCTGAGAACGATTATCATTTGTAAATTGCATTCATTAAACAGATCATGAGTCAATTAACAGCACCAATATCAAGCCTAAACATAGATATTCCCAAACAAGGAATGCCTGTTAGTATCATTACCGGATTTTTAGGAAGTGGAAAAACCACACTTTTAAATCAAATTCTGCAAAATAAACAAGATTTAAAAGTTGCAGTTCTTGTCAATGAATTTGGTGATATTAATATTGATAGTCAATTGCTAGTTACTGTAGATAAAGATATGGTAGAACTCAGCAATGGTTGTATATGCTGTACCATTAATGATGGTTTAGTTGATGCAGTGTATAGAGTTTTAGAACGAGAAGAACGTATTGATTATCTAGTCATTGAAACCACGGGAGTAGCTGACCCATTACCAATAATTTTAACTTTTCTAGGGACAGAACTTAGAGATTTAACAAACCTAGATTCCATTATTACTGTTGTAGATGCAGAGACATTTAATGAAGAACATTTTCAGAGTGAAGCAGCTTTACAACAGATTACCTATGGAGATATTATTCTCCTGAATAAAACCGACCTTGTTAACCGAGACAAACTGGAAGAAGTAGAAAATTTTATCCGTGATGTAAAAAGCGGAGCGAGAATTTTACATACTCAATATGGTCAAGTCGCTTTACCTCTAATTTTAGATGTGGGTTTAACACCAAAAGATGAGTATATTACCGATGATGTAGAAGATACTCACGAACATGAACACCATCATCATGATCATGAAAATCATGAAAATCATGAACATCATGAACATCACCACCATGAGCATGAAAATCATGAACATCATCACCATAACCATGAAAATCATGATCATCACTCCCATCATTTAGAAAATGATGGCTTTGTGTCAATCTCTTTTCAATCAGATCAACCATTTGACGTGAATAAATTTGAGAATTTTCTCACTGAAGAAATGCCACAGAACGTATTTCGAGCCAAGGGCATTTTATGGTTTAGTGATAGTGAGTTGCGCCATATTTTTCAACTGAGTGGACCCCGTTACAGCTTACACGCTGATGAATGGCAAACTTCACCTAAAAATCAGGTAGTTTTCATTGGTAGAAAATTGGATAAAAACGAAATTTATACAAAACTTAATAATAGTTTGCTATGATAAAGAAGTGTTAAGAAATCGCCCCTAACAGTTAATAGTTATTCATGTTGCATTAGCTATTAATCAACAAATAATTTATCGAATTCAACGCAAACAATGACTTTATCCATTCGTCCCGATCTCAATTCTGCTGCTCAAGTTGTGTCATCTTTATCAACTCAGCAACAACCCACTGTAACAGAAGCAGAAATGATGCAAGCTGTACGAACCTTGCTGATTGGACTAGGAGAAAATCCTGACCGGGAAGGGTTGAAAGATACTCCTAAAAGAGTCGTCAAAGCCTTGCAATTTCTCACCAAGGGATATCATGAATCCTTGGATGAATTGTTAAATGGAGCAGTGTTTACAGAGAGTGCTGATGAAATGGTGTTAGTTCGGGATATTGACATTTTCAGTTCCTGTGAACATCATATTTTGCCAGTTATTGGCCGCGCTCATGTAGCTTATATTCCTAATGGTAAAGTCATTGGTTTATCAAAAATTGCCCGCATTTGTGAAATGTATGCAAGACGTTTGCAAGTGCAAGAACGTCTAACTTTACAAATTGCAGATGCACTGCAAGGATTACTCAAACCCAAAGGTGTTGCAGTAGTGATAGAAGCAACTCATATGTGTATGGTGATGCGCGGTGTACAAAAACCCGGTTCTTGGACAGTCACCAGTGCAATGCGTGGTGTATTTTCAGAAGATGCACGCACCCGCGAAGAATTTATGAATTTGATTCGACACAATGCTAATTTTCACTAAAGTTAGGTGACAGGTGACAGTAGTGAGATAATTGTAGGTTGGGTTAAGCGATAGCGCAACCCAACAAAAGCATTGATAATGTTGGGTTTCCTAGCGTCAACCCAACCTACTTTTCTTTTAACTACTTAATCAATTTATTGATGATTTATTTAGGGTTTGCTGAAAAAGTTGTCTGTGAGGTTAGGGAACTCTTAACAGGGAACAGGGAACAGTTTCAGCCATCTGGATATCCTCAATTTCCCATATCCGACAAGGAAAAATGCAACTGTTTTGAGACTCCATAAGCCAAAACCTTGCACTTTTTTGTTCTAAAAATTCGCAAAACCCTTATTAATAAACAGTTTTAGTTTTATTCAGCAAGCCCTATTTAGATATGATTTTAGCTACATAAATGATGGAAAAAATAATAAAAAACTTGAAATTCAACGAGCAAGGTTTAATTCCCGCCATAGCTCAAGATTACCGTGATGGTACTGTGTTGATGATGGCTTGGATGAACGCAGAATCAATTCAAAAAACCCTAGCGACAGGAGAAGCTCATTATTGGAGTCGTTCCCGTTCTGAATTATGGCATAAAGGGGCAAAATCTGGACATATTCAAAAAGTCAAAGAGCTTTTTTATGACTGTGATGGTGATACAATTCTGATGAAAATTGATCAAATTGGTGATATTGCCTGTCATACTGGAGCAAGAAGTTGTTTTTTTAATGCTGTGGAAATTTTACCTGCTCAATCTTAAGCTGAATGGATTATGAATATACCAAGTATTACCGTCGTAGCTGGATTATCTGGGGCTGGAAAAACCACCTGGATTCGTCAACAAATCCGAGATATTAAATCTCTTGAAAAAGTAATTTATTTCAGTCCTGGAACGGGGAATGTTATTATTGATCAAACTTGCATAAAAACCGAATTTCCTGGAATTAACTGTTTTGGTGATGGTCAAGAAATTGAATTTATTTATCAAATTCCAGAAGCGAATCATGTTTATATTGAATTAGGTTCTTACCTAGAATTATCAACAGTATCACAAATATTAGATAATCTCAATTATCGTGCTGTGGCTATTTTACCACCCCACTATCAAAACTCAGAATATCATACATGGACTGAAGAAACTATCAATGGCGCACCAGCAGAAATAGTCAAAGTAGAAAAAATCTGGCGCGTGTGTACAACCGGTCAAGTTATTGATGAAAATAGTTTAGAAGAATTTTGGTATGAAATAACTCATGGTGCTTATGGTAAAGTTATCCGCGCTAAGGGAATTTTTGATGTTAATGATGGGCGTTCTCTTTACTGTGATTTTGTCGCAGGTGTTCCCCAAACAGAGTTTTTAGAATTAGATTTACCAAGATATTTAGAAGGTAGACCTCAGCGGTTTAGTGGTTTAGAAGTAGCGGGAAAAAACTTAGATGAACCAGCGTTAAAAGCAACATTATCAGCTTGCTGTTTATCTGACTCCTTGATTTCCCAATATCAACAACAAGTCAAACAAATTTTATTAGAGGAACAACCAGTATGAAGATAGCTGTAATGTCATGTATTCATGGTAATTATGAAGCCTTAGATGCTGTATTATTAGACATTGAACAGCAAAAGGCAGAAAAAATCTTTTGTGTTGGTGATTTAGTGGGATATGGACCCCATCCCAATGCTGTTGTTAACAAAATTCGCTCTTTAGATATTCCTACCTGTGCTGGTTGTTGGGATGAAGATATAGTAGAAGGTTTGAATGCTTGTGATTGTAGTTATCCTTCATTATTAGCAGAAAAAAGAGGAATCCAAGCTCATGAATGGACTAATAAAGAAATTCATCCAGAAAACCGCGAGTTTTTAGCTAATTTACCCTACAGTATGCAATGGGAAAATTTAGCTTTTGTTCATGGTAGTCCTCATAGTAACCATGAATATTTATTACCCGAACTTGATGCTTTTGTGGCCTTAGAACGGGTACTTTCTACAGGTGCAGATGTGCTGTTTTGTGGACATACTCATGTCCCTTATGTCAGAACTTTAAATGCAGGTAATTTACAGATAAGAGTTGATAGTCAAGAAAAATTACAGGAAATTAGTTTTACATCTCCTATCAAGCGTATTATCAATGTAGGTTCAGTAGGAGAACCGCGACATGGTAGACCTAATGCAACTTATGTAATTTATGACAATGAAACTCAAGAGGTGACATTAAGAGAAGTTGCTTATGATTATCAAAAAACCTGTGCTGCAATTATTGAAAAGGGATTACCAAAAATATTTGCTTGGCGTTTAGCAAATGGTTTAGAATTTGCAGAAAGAGCAGATGATCCTACTCATGTTTGTACAAGATGATTGGTGACTGGGTACTAGGGACTGGGGACTGGGGACTTGCAGTGACAAATTAATTCTTTCTCCTGACTCGTGACTCCTGAATTATTATATAAAATCTAAAATTATGTGGGTTATTTTGAGTGGAATTGAAGGTAATTTAGCAGCTTATGAAGCTGTGATGGCAGATATTAAGCGTCAACGTTATGTAGATGCTTTATATATTTTGGGTGATTTAGTTGGACCAAATAAAGAATGTGAAAAACTGGTAGAAAGGGTAAAGTCTCCCCGTCGTGGTGAGTTAGAACCAATGATTTGTAAAGGTTGGTGGGAAGAACAATGTTTTATTTTGCATGGTTTGGGACCAACTGGAGAAGCTCCTGATTTGTTGGAAAAATATGGAGGTGATACTGTAGAAATGCTCTGGGAATGTGTTTCTCGTCCCACTGTACAATGGTTGAGAAATTTGGACTTTGGTTTTTTTGAGTTAGATTGTTTATTAATTCATGGTTCAACGGTAGGTGTGAGTGAGGAACTTACTCCAGAAACTCCCCCGATTCAAATGTTAGATAGACTGTCAAGAATGCAAGCAAATAATTTGTTTTGTGGTCGTTCTGGTTTAACTTTTCAATATCAGTTACAAGGTGGTTCTGTCACGAGTGAAATTACAACTCTTGACCGCCAAATTTCTTCGCAAATAATGACTGTTACACCCCGTCAAGTGATTGGGGTGGGAAATGTGGGACGTACTCCCGGTCAAGCTACCTATACTATCTATAATCCTAATAATAATAAAGTGGAATTTAAAACTGTTTATTATGGGAATAGTAAGGGATTTAAAGGGCATGAGAGTAAATAATTTAAATCTGGTGTTTAATTCCCAAATTTCCTATCGCTCTACCACTTCTTCTAACATACCTCTAAGATACAAGGTTGGGTTGATGCAACGAAGATAAATTTTAAGCTATTCTGATCTGCACAGAAAACCTAAATGTTCACTTAAACCAACATCCCCGCAATACCAGCAGTAATAAAACTCGCAAGTAATCCGCCAATCATTGATTTAAAACCCATCCGCGCTAAATCATTTTGACGGTTAGGAGCCATAGCTGTCATACTACCAATAGTAATCCCAATTGTGCCAATATTAGCAAAATTACATAAAGCATAAGTAGTAATAATCGCAGCACGTTGAGAAATTTGCTGCTGCTTAATCATTTCACCTAAATCCAAATATGCCACAAATTCATTTAAAATCGTCTTTTTACCCAATAAAGCCCCGATTTTGCCACAATCAGCCCAAGGTATGCCCATCAACCAAGCTACAGGAGCCATAATAAAATATAACATCCACTCTAAGGATAATTGCGGTAAACCTACAAGTGCCCCCAACCATCCTAACAATGCATTTACAGCAGCCAGCAAACCCAAAAATGCAATAATCATCACACCGACATTAACCGCTAACTTAACACCATCAAGCGCCCCTGTCGTTGCGGCATCAATGACATTGACAGAATTACTCTTTGTCTCCACACTAATTTTACCAGCAGTTTCCGATACTTCTGTTTCTGGATAGAGTAACTTTGATACTATCAAAGAAGTAGGAGCAGTCATAAAAAAAGCAGCTATCAAATGTTCTGCGGGAATACCGAAAGAAAGGTAAGCACCCAGTACACCACCGGCAATAGTAGCAAAACCACCAGTCATCACCGCAAATAGTTCTGATTGAGTCATGTTTGCTACATAGGGCTTAACCATTAACGCCGCTTCTGTCGGACCTAAAAAGATATTTCCAGCGCAGGATAAAGACTCAGCACCAGTTGTTTTCATGGTTTTCATCATTACCCAAGCCAAGCTACTGACTATCCTCTGGACAATGCCATAGTGATATAAAACACTGATAAAAGCAGAGAAAAAGATAATTGTCGGTAGAACTTGAAAAGCAAATAAATGATCTTTGAAATTTTCGCCAAAGACAAATTTAGCACCTACATCAGAAAAAGCTAAGAAATTACCGATAATATCCCCCAAAGACTTAAAGAGATTTAAACCCCAGGAAGTTTTCAAAATTACCAATGCTAAAAGAAATTCTAACCCTAAACCCCAGGCCACAGTTCGCCAACGCACAGCATGACGGTTAACAGAAAGGGCATAAGATATACCAATAAAAACTAAAATACCTAGCGCCGAAATAGCCCGTTCCATTTTGATTCCTAAACAGCATTTCTAAAAATATTAATATTTTTAACGCCCAGAAAACCCAATTTAAAAAAATCTTGTGTGATCAGACTATTTGCGCTATCCTGATAACGATTCTCATTGCTTCTAGGCTATGAAAATGAATCCTCAAAAATGTATTGCTAAATATTAATTATGTCCTTAAAAGCAAAGATACAGGGTGATTTTCAGCAGTGTTGGGGAGGGATGTTGTCAGATTATGTGACAGCGATCGCTTGGTCCCCCCAAGGTAAAATTCTGGCTGCGAGTTCATCTGCTGGAGAAGTAATTTTATACCATAATCTAGAACAGGAATTAGTCAAATATTTACAAACTTCTAATGGAGAATCTATAGACAGTCTTGTTTTTTCCAAAGATGGAGAATTTCTAGCCGCAGGTGGGCAAAATGGACAAGTGAAAATTTGGCGTTTACACTCAGAGGAAGCAAAACTGATCAGCGTTCTAGAAAATAACCGCACCTGGGTAGACCGCATGGCCTGGAGTCCCACCAAAAATCAACTAGCTTTTAGCTGTGGTCGCTATGTGCAGGTATGGAACGCAGACACAGGTAACACAGAAACAACCCTTAACTTTGATACATCCTCTGTCCAATATATTACTTGGCATCCCAATGGAGAAAGTTTAGCCGTTGCGGGTTATCAGAGTCTGAAAATTTGGATGTCGGAAAATTGGGATGATGATCCCTCGCTTGTACCAGTTGATTCAACCAGTTTAGTAATATTATGGTCAGCCGATGGTAAATATATCGCTTCTGGGAATATGGATTGCTCAATCACGGTTTTGGAGTGGAATAACCCAGATCCTTGGGTAATGCGCGGTTTTCCTGGTAAAATTCGCAATTTAGCATGGTCAAATATACCGACAAAATCAGGCGCACCCTTATTGGCTGCTTCCAGTATTGAAGGTATAGTGGTTTGGGAAAAAGATGCTGATAACTGGGATAGTAGAGTCTTACCCAGACATGAAGGTAATGTCCTATCAATTCAATTTCAACCCCATACCCATTTATTAGCCTCTGCTTCTGAAGATGGTAGCGTTTGTTTATGGAATCAAGGTAAACGACTGCTGCAAGTTCTTTATGGTGCTAACAATGGATTTTCTTGCCTTTCTTGGCATCCTCATGAATCTACATTAGCAGCTGGAGGAAAGAACGGTGAATTAATTATCTGGTCAAAAGGAACGCGCGGTCAAGGTTTTGGTCGTCGTTGATAATAAACCAATTTCTCAAACATTCTGACTCCTGACTCCTGAATCATTTATTATTTGCAGATTTAAACAAATTCAAAAGTTTAGCTGAACGCTGCGCCATTTCTGGTCTAGTAAAAATTCCCTGACTAGGACTAAAAAATAATGCTAATACAAACAACCCAGAAACAACTAACACTATAGCCGCTCCTGAAGGAACATTCAAATAATAGCTAATATACATTCCGGTGACACTACTAATTACACCGATAACCGCCCCCAATTGCATCATTTGATGTAATTCTTTAACTAATAAATAAGCTGTAGTTCCCGGTCCAATTAGTAAAGAAACAACTAAAACTACTCCCACAGTTTGCATACTCGCAATAATCGTTAATGTAATAGCACCAGTTAACCCAAAGTGAATCAAATTAATAGGTAAACCACTAGCTTGAGCGCCCAAGGGGTCAAAAGTATAAAATAGTAATTCTTTGTAAAAGAGTCTAACCAAAATCAAGACAACTACTGTAATAATTACAGTGCGTTTGACATCATCTGTTGTCACACCCAAAATATCACCAAATAGAAATTGATGTAGGTCTAATTTGCTTTTTAATAGGGTAATTAACATAATACCCAATGCTAAAAATCCCGAAAAAACTAAAGCCATTGCAGCATCAACTTTAATCCGCGATTGAGATTGAATCCAAGCAATAACAAAGGTGCTAAGAGTTCCCGATATAAATGCACCTAAGAAAATATCAATCCCTAAGAAAAAGGCTATGGCTAATCCTGGTAAAACTGCATGAGCAATGACATCTCCTAATAATCCCATGCGTTGCACAATTAGGAAAGTACCAACCACAGCGCAGAGAATACCTAACAGAATGGCTGTGGTAATTGCTCCGCGCATAAATTCAAAACTTAAAGGTTCTAAAAGAAAATTTAACATTGATAAATATCTCCATATTTATACAAATTTTATGTGAGGATGCACAAAATCATGAAATCCATTAATGTATTCATCCTCATCTGTGTTTATCTGCGTTTATCCGCGTTCAATTATTCTTGATTTATTATTCTATGCAGTTTCATATTATTTGTTAATTGTTGCATAAAAATTGACAAAATCCACAAACAATGTATGTAAAAATTAGGTTTTTTGCGCTGGTAGCAACAATTTAGAAATTATGATTATAATTATCATTTTCAGGTTAAGCTTGACTAGAAAATTCAACGAAGGAAAACTAAATGTCATTAAATGTAAGTGTGCATCTTATTGAACAAGCGAAAGCAGGTAAGGTTGATGAAAAGCAGTTTGTCGAAAGCATCAGACAATCATTACCTTATGCCTGGGGTATTGTAGAAAGTCTTGCACAACGTCTCATTAAAGGTGAAGAATGGGCTAATCATGAATTTCCCCCACCAAGTGAACAAGCACGCGCTCAATTATTAAGGATGATGGGTGGAGATGCAATTCGTGGAGCAGTTGAGCGTCATTTTGGCATTAAATTAGCGTTTCAAAATTGCCATAATGTCGCTGTTTTTAGACCAGATAAACTAGATTCTTCTGTATATCTAGATTTCATTTCCATTCGTAGTCAAATACTCAACCAAACACCTGAATTAGTAGACTGTTAAAGTCAAGGGTATAGTGCATAGAAATTAACATATTAATAGTTTCCATCTATGTGCTATGCCCTATAATCTCTATCTATTTAATAATAAAACACTATCTCCATAGGCACGTTGAATATTATCCGCTGTCATTACTTCTTTGAGTGAACCTGTGGCGATAATTTGTTTATTTAATAATAATAATTGGTCACATTTTGTCAAGGCTGTACCTAAATCATGGGTGACTACCAGCAAAATTTTACCTTGTAATTTCAATTCTGCAAATACATCAAACATGATGGCTTCGGTTTTTTGATCAATACCCACAAACGGCTCATCAAAAAATAATAATTCCGCTTGTTGGGCTAAAGCTCGTGCTAAAAATACTCGTTGTTGTTGTCCTCCTGATAACTCCCCAATTTGACGCGATCGCAACTCTAACATCCCTACCCTTGCTAAAGCTTCTTTGACTATTTCTTGAGATGGTTTGGAAGGTTCCCGAAACCAACCTGTATGTACAGTCCTTGCCATCATAACTACATTCCATACAGTGATGGGATAATCCCAATCAATTTGCGATCGCTGTGGTACATAAGCTACAGAATTTAATTGTTGTTTTAACGAGCGATCGCGAAACTTCACCACTCCACTACTAATAGGTACTAAACCCAAAATTGCCTTTACCATCGTGCTTTTACCAGCACCATTAGGACCAATGACACCCACCATCTGACCCGGCAAGGAACGAAAACTCACGTCCTCCACAGCCGTCACTCCTCGGTAGTTCACGGCTAAATGTTCAACTTCTAACATAAATAAGAATAACTTTACTATTTATATGATAATGATAATCATTGTATTTTAGCATTCAGATTAACAATGTTTTGCAACTCACAACTAAAATTTCTCGCTTCTGTAGCTTTAACCTTTGGTATCATTAGCTGTAGTCCAGCAGGTGAAAACAACCCATCTACTCCCACAGGTACAGAAAACCAGTCTACGGAAAAACTGCCTCTAGTAGTAGCTACCAACACGGTCATTTGTGGTTTAACCGAAGAAATTGCCAGATATACCATTGATTTAAAATGCTTAATTGATGCAGGTTCAGATCCCCACGTTTACCAACCCAAGCCAGATGACAGCAAAGCAATTGAACAAGCTGAATTAATTCTTTATGGTGGTTACAACTTTGAAGCAGGGTTAATTAAATTAATTAAAGCCACTTCCAACCCAGCACCCAAAGTAGCTGTACATGAAATTGCAGTACCCAACCCGCAAAAGTTTCAAGAAGATGGTCAAACAGTAATTGATCCCCATGTGTGGCAAAATGCCCAAAATGGTATAGCAATAGCAGAAACAATTGCCCAACAATTAGTCAAATTGTCTCCTAATAATACCGCCATTTATACTACCAGTAGCGAAAAATTAACCCAAGAAATCAGCCAAATAGACACCTGGATCAAATCGCAAATTGCCACAATTCCAAAAAAGCAGCACAAATTAGTAACCACTCATGATGCTTTTGGTTATTATTCCCAAGCTTATGGAATTACCATTCAAGGAGCATTAGGGGGAATTAGTACAGAAGAAGCACCAACACCAGCGCGAGTAGGCGCATTAGCGAGAGAAATTCAAAAAGAAAAAGTACCGACAATTTTTGCAGAAACAACAATTAACCCTAAACTAATTCAAGCCGTAGCCCAAGAAGCCAAAGTGAAAGTAGCAGAACAAGAATTATTTGCCGATGGGTTAGGTGAAAAAGGTTCAGCAGGTGAGACTTATCAGAAAATGCTAATTGCCAATACAAAGACAATCGTTGAAGGTTTAGGAGGTAAATACAGCAGAATTCAGAATTCAGAATTCAGGAGTCAGGAGTAAAACTGGCTTGGTATATACGGTTAAATCTTGATTCTGTACCTCACTGATCTGCAATCTGCTGTATATAGAATTTCAACGTCAATAATTACACACTTTTGAGGGACAGTTCATAAATTGTCCCTACGCCTTTTCGGGAAATATCTATTTTTTAGCGCCACCTGAAACACCTCTCAAATTACGCTAACTCTTATTCTCACTTTATTTAGTTTTGAAAAATATTAATGCGGATGGCGAGACTCGAACTCGCAAGGCAAAGCCACACGCACCTCAAGCGTGCGCGTATACCAATTCCGCCACATCCGCACGTTTGCCTAGAACAACACTATAGCATAAAAAATTTATGATGGAAAATATTTTTTGCAAATTTTTCCCCCAAATATTTTGTCCAATGCTTTAATCAGGTAACGGGTACTGGGGATAGGAGAAGATGTTTTACCTGTTCCCTGTTCACTGTTTCCTGTTCCCTGACAAATTTGTGAGAATTTACAGTAATGCGACAGCTTTATTTCAACGGGATGGGAGAGAATGTCAATCTACTGGTACTAATATCGCAACTAGAAAATGAAGTTTGACAAAATTTTAATTGCTAATCGGGGAGAAATAGCTCTTCGCATTCTCCGCGCTTGTGAAGAAATGGGAATTGCCACAGTTGCTATTCACTCCACTGTTGACCGGAATGCTCTACACGTCCAACTGGCTGATGAAGCCGTTTGTATTGGTGAACCAGCCAGCAGTAAAAGTTATCTGAATATTCCCAATATTATTGCAGCTGCCTTAACACGTGGTGCTACAGCCATTCATCCTGGTTATGGCTTTTTGGCAGAAAATGCCAGATTTGCAGAAATCTGTGCTGACCATCAAATTGCGTTTATTGGACCTACGCCTGAAGCTATTCGCTTGATGGGGGATAAATCCACCGCCAAGGAAACCATGCAAAAAGCCGGAGTTCCCACAGTACCCGGTAGCGATGGCTTAGTAGAAACAGAAGAGGAAGGGATGGCGATCGCCAAAGATATCGGCTACCCTGTCATGATTAAAGCCACAGCCGGAGGAGGTGGCCGGGGTATGCGGCTTGTTCATTCCCAAGATGAATTTGTCAAACTTTTCCATGCAGCCCAAGGTGAAGCCGGAGCCGCTTTTGGTAATGCCGGCGTTTATATAGAAAAATTTATCGAACGTCCGCGTCACATTGAATTTCAAATTTTGGCCGATAACTACGGTAATGTTATCCATCTTGGCGAAAGAGATTGTTCAATTCAGCGCCGTAACCAAAAGTTACTAGAAGAAGCCCCCAGCCCTGCTCTCGATGAAGAACTACGGGAAAAAATGGGACAAGCAGCCGTAAAAGCAGCCCAATTCATCAACTACACTGGTGCAGGAACTATTGAATTTCTCCTAGATAAATCCGGTAAATTCTACTTCATGGAAATGAACACCCGGATACAAGTTGAGCATCCAGTCACAGAGATGGTAACTGGTGTAGACCTGCTAGTTGAACAAATCCGCATTGCTCAAGGTGAAAGACTCAAGTTAACCCAAGAACAGGTGATTTTACGAGGTCACTCGATTGAATGCCGCATCAACGCGGAAGACCCAGATCATGATTTTCGTCCTTCCCCTGGCAAAATCAGCGGCTATCTACCACCCGGAGGACCAGGCGTGCGGATTGATTCTCATGTGTACACAGATTACCAAATTCCCCCTTATTACGACTCCCTCATCGGTAAGCTCATTGTCTGGGGACCCGACCGAGCCACAGCTATTAACCGCATGAAAAGGGCATTGAGAGAGTGTGCAATCACCGGACTACCCACCACCATCGCTTTCCATCAAAAAATCATGGAAAACCCACAGTTTTTACAGGGTAATGTTTACACCAACTTTGTTCAGGAAATGAAATTGCAGTAAACAGGGAACAGGGAACAGGGAACAGGGAACAGGGAACAGGGGAGAAAAAGTTTAGATTTTAGATTTTAGATTGGAGTTAACAAAAACAATCCAAAATCCAAAATCCAAAATAAATAACTCCTGCCTCCTAATTTACACGCGCCATCATGGTCAGTAATCCTTGCTGACCTAGCAAAATTTCTCTCACCAGGCTGAAAATACCAACCCATAAGATGGGGGTAATATCTACCCCACCAATAGGGGGTACTAGCTTTCGCAATAGCACTAAAAATGGTTCAGTCGGCCAAGCGATTAGATTAAAAGGCAAACGATTGAGATTCACTTGTGGATACCAAGTGAGAATGATGCGGAAAATAAACAAAAATGTCATCAGTCCCAAAACGGGTCCTAGAATCCAAACAGTCAGGTTAACACCAGTCATGGCTTTGAGCTACTATCTGTGAAGAAATCAAAAGAACTTGGGGGCGCAAACCAAAAAAGTTTAAGCTTTGTAAAGCATTCTCTTTCACATTGTAACCAAATGCCGTCATTTTCTCTAACGGGGAACTTCTAACTGATAAATAAATAACGGCTTCTCAAGAAAGTGATACACCATTAAAATTAAAATGAACTGTGTAAAAAAAGGTTGAGAACTATGACACCCTCTTTAGCAAATTTTCTTTGGAGTCTGGTTTGGGGTACTGCGATTGTGGTCATCCCCGCTACTGTTGGCTTAATTTTCATCAGCCAGAAAGATAAAATCCAGCGAAATTAAGCAATTGGGGACTGGGGAGTGGGGACTGGGGACTGGGTAATTAATTATGTTGTTCCCAATCACCAATCACCAATAATAGTAAACAGCTTCAGAGCTTCTTTGCAGATGCTTTGAAGCTTAAATATATTGTCAATAGTTAGAATAGTGATTTTAATTGTGACTCGCTAACATAGATTTGATATTGGGAAAAAAGCAATGATAAATTTTGGGCTGAACTCAGCCAGTGTTTTGGCTCAGGTAAATTTTGGGGCTAACTCAGCCAGTGTTCTAGGAATTTTCCTGGCTGTGGCTGGGGCAGCACTATATTTTCTCCGCACTGTGCGTCCAGAACTGTCACGAGATCAAGATATCTTTTTTGCGGCTGTGGGCTTACTGTGTGGTTTTATTCTCATCTTCCAAGGATGGCGACTTGACCCCATTTTGCAATTTGGTCAGTTGCTGTTAGTTGGTACTACTGTATTTTTTGCCGTTGAAAGTATTCGTCTGCGAAGTATTGCTACTCAACAAGCTAAACGCAATACTCCAATTGTGGACGATGAGCGAGAAGTAAGCAGAAAATATTCTTACTCTGAACGGCGCAATTATCAAGCTGAAATGGATGCAGATTTAGAACCCCTACCTTATTACGAAGAAGAGGAAGAAGAAGAACGTCCCCCACGTGCCAGAATTCGCGGTAGCAAAGATGAGCGTTCCAGCCGTGATAATTACTATGAGGATCAACCCCCGCGTCGTTCAGAACGTAGTAACAACAGAGAAAAACCAGAAGCAGGAGAAAGAAAACGTCGTTCTGGTTCTGGGCGTTCAGTAACTCGCCCTAGTGAAAGTTTTGAACAAGAAAATTGGGGTTCTGCTTCTAGGCAAGTTGATGACTGGGAAAGCCCCCAAGACGAAGTAAGAAAACCACCACGTCGCAGTAATAACCGACCTCAACGCCCAGAAAGCCGTGAGGATGATGTTACTGCTACCAGACCCAGAAAGCGCCGTCCACCCGCTGACTCATCCTCTCGCAGAAACAGGGAAGATGATGAGGCTATTCCCACTGATTATGTACCATATAACCCAATAGAAACGCCAAATGAGGGATCAGATAATTCCAACGATTTTGATGATATCTAAAATATTTGGGGTGAATTAATGGTGATGGTAGTTTTAAAGGCGACGGAAAGCGGTTGATGTGAAAACATTTACGTCTATATTGTGGCTCCAAAAACGTATTCATTGGAGCCTTGTTTTTAGTTTGACTAGTTTGCTTGTGTCTTGTGGTGCTGGTGATATTCCTCTGGGGGTTTCTTCTCTCAACAGTCGTTATACGGAGGAACAACCTGCTTTAAGTGGTAATGGACGCTTTTTAGCTTTTGTCTCGAATCGTAATGGTAATCAGCAATTGTTGGTGTACGACTTAGAAACGCAAAGTTTTATTCCCACTCCAGGTTTAAACCGACGAGAAACTATTGCTGAGAGTCCCAGTTTGAGCTACACGGGTCGTTATATTTGTTACCTAACGAGTGACCAAGGTAGACCAGTTGTAGCACTTTACGATCGCGCTATGAAACAATCACAAATCATCACTCCTACCTATCGTGGTTGGGTCAGGAATCCTCATATCAGCCCTGATGGTCGTTATGTTGTGTTTGAATCTGCTAGTCGTGGACAATGGGATATTGAAGTTTTAGACCGAGGTCCAACTGTAGAGTTAGATATCCCTAATGGTGCAACGGTGACTGTACCACAGTAGGGACTGGGGATTGGAGACTGGGGACTGGGGACTGGGAAAAACTAACCAATGACTAATGACTAATGACTAATGACTAATGACTAATGACTAATAACTAATGACTAATGACTAATGACCAATTACAAATTAGCAATTATTTTATTTTTAAGCTCAACTTTGTTAACTGGGTGTTTTGGTTATCCACGTATATTAAGTTATCCCTTTGATCCGGGTGGTCGGGGTCTAAATAGTCTGGCTTCAGAATTAAATCCGCAAATTTCTGGGAGATACATTGTTTTTACTACTGACCGTCGAGGTAGCCAAGATGTCTATATGTTGGATACGGTGACACGGAATTTGGTGGATTTACCAGGTTTAAATTCCTTTGATACTATTGCTTCTCATCCTTCTGTCACCCAAGATGGTCGTTATGTTGTTTTTGTTGGCAGTCGTCAGGGGCGATCTGCTATTTTTCTCTACGACCGGGAAACACGCCAATCACGAAATTTAACTGCTAATTTGCCAGCAGAAATCCGCAATCCGACAATTAGTGCTGATGGTAGTAAGATTGCGTTTGAGTTTAGCAATAATGGGCAATGGGATATTTTACTATATGACCGTTTTGGTCAAAAGCTGAATATCCCTCAAGAACCAAGGTAATTCATAATTCATAATTAGCAATTATAAACCACTACCTAGTCCCCAGTCCCCAGTCCCCAGTCCCCAGTCCCCAGTCCCCAGTCCCCAGTCCCCAGTCCCTATGACTCGGTTTTCTGAACTGATTCGATGAGCGATCGCACTTCTTGAGTACCTTCTGAGGGTTCAAAGGAAAGGGGAAATTTACCCCGAACAAGCATCCTCAAACCCAGAGGTGCAAGACTGAGTAAACCTTTCAAATCGCGGAAATAGTTACCAACTACTTGGATACCAAATTGGCGTTCATCAATCCAACCACCCGTTTTTACTAACTCTATCAATACTTTGCGGTGACGAATTGAACGGCTGTCACTTGCTTGTTTGCGGTCAAGAATTTCTTGTTTAATTTTGGTGATTTGCTCTAATGGTGCAACTTCCATTGGACAAACTGAATCGCAGTAAAAACAGCGAGTACAACCCCAAACTCCTTTAGTACCTTCGTTGTAGTTTTCTAAACGATTTTCAGTGTTGCTATCGCGGGAATCTGTCACCATGCGATATGCTTTGGCGAGAGCGTGGGGACCAACAAAGTCTGAATTAACTTCGCGGGCGTTGCATTCTGAATAACAAGCACCGCACATAATACAATTACCAGTTTGATCCAGAAGCGATCGCTCTTGTGGTGTTTGCAAAAATTCTTTCTCTGGTACTTGTCGCGCTGCTGTACTTACATAAGGTGCAACTGCTTCTAAATTATTCCAAAAACTGCTCATATCCACGACCAAATCCTTAATCACGGGCATATTTCCCAAAGGAGCGATCGTGATTTCGTGAATGGTATTATGATGGTTTTTTGGTGATGAAATTTGTTGTAGTCTAGCCAGTTCACTGCCAACATTTTCCTTACAGGCTAAAGCTGAACGTCCATTGATTCGCATGGCACAGCTGCCACAAATAGTATTGCGGCAATTTTTGCGAAATGCCAAAGTTCCATCTTGTTCCCACTTGATCTGATTGAGGCAATCGAGTATTGTATTACCCGGTTCTACCTGTAAAGGATAAGTTTGTACAACAGGGGCAGAGTTTTGTTGCTGCCTGATAATCTTAAAAATAACTTCCATATATTACCAACCAAATTCTTAAAATTGCCTTACCTGCTGCAAAAATCACGAATACAAGCAGGTCGTTGTGATCAATTAGCCCTTTATTTAACTTCAGTGCCTAATAATCTGACGCTGAAGGGGCTAACGATTACAGTTCAAGGATAACTATTAAAATTTTAGTTGCTCCAAGTGCAATTGGTGAAATTTATCTACTGGCAGCAAGGAAACAGCAAAAAGTAATCATCCCTTTCCCTTTAATTTACCTGCTGGAGAGTAATGGAGGTGTTTAACCTAGAGATGTGCTAACCTATGCAGCTTAGGCTATTATTACAGCTTGATGGATGTGAATTGAACTCAACTAAAGCCTGAAAGCTGAACTAAGGCAGTTTCCACCCGTACACGCATGGAAGATCAATTTTGAAAATATTTTTTTGCTTTTCTCTTATAACAGGGGAGGGATCTACCGTTAAGTAGTTCATTCTCTACACTTTACACTTCTTCCGTCAAGTCCCATTTGTAAAAAGTCTTCAAGCAATAGCGAAGTAAAAATTTTTTAAATATATACAAGTGTTAAAGCGGCAGATAATTATCTGATTGTAGCTATCAAGCAGTGGATAGATGTGGTAAATTGATTCTTCCCCTAGACAGACGTGGAGAAGAATCTGAGAGATTTTCCCTGATGCTAATAAACAGGGCAAAAAATCCCAGTGGCTTTTTGTCTGATCTCCATCAAGAAAACCTGGATTTAAGTCACTCACTCAAAACGGCTCGCCTAAATTATATAAACTTTTATAAAAGTCTTGACTCCATACTCATCAGAGTATAAGCCAGAGTAAAATCCACACTGCTTTTTCTCTCCCCAACTCCAGTGATTTGAAAAAAAAATTAATTTGCAACTTGAATTTTAAATTAAACAAATATTTTGCTATTATTAGTCCATGATAGTATTTAATATAAAATTACGAAGTCACAAAACCAGTACCAAAGTCCGTACAAGTGCGGCTGCTACTGCTTTGTTTATTCGTAATGTAGAGACAGAAAAATTCATGTCTCTATCGGCTAGACAAAAGGGTGTATGTCTGTAAGACCATAAGCAAATACTATTCTGTCCTAAGCTTGAGATGACGAGTGGGTACAAACCTACAACTCAAGAGCAAGAAAGGCAAGCACAGAAAGTGAAAAACCTGCAATTTATTGTATCTACGACTTTTTTGGAGTAGAACTAACCTGATTTGTAAAGGTGTCTTCAAATGACACCGCTACAGTAGCGCCAAAAAATAAAATACTTTTGTTTCTAATGGCGAATGATGGTTAAAAGTGCTGTAAAATCACCGGAATAAATGTTTGTGACAACCATGACCTCTAATTTAATGTGGATAACCATATATAGAGGTACTTGGGCTGATGATATCAGCAGGAATTCACATCTCACCCTCAAGTCTTCAGTAGCTCTGTACATTGGCTAAAAAGCCAAATGCAAAAATAAGGCTACATTGATGATCCGCTTCGAGATATTAAGGAAATTTTGAGCATAATGACTGAAACTGCAACCGCCCCATTAACAGGAAAAGCACTGCTGGCTAAAGTAAAAGAGCTTTCTAATTTACCACGCCGAGAAAGAGCAAAGCAGTGCGGCTATTACACCGTTACCAAGAATAACCAGGTGCGTGTTAATCTCACCGATTTTTATGATGCTTTACTGTCAGCTAGAGGTATTCCTCTCAGTCCAGAAGCACCTAAAGATGGTCGTGGTCGCGAACCGACATATCGGGTGAGTGTTCATCAAAATCGTCAGATTGTCATTGGTGCTACCTACACCAAAGCAATGGGCTTAAAGCCTGGTGATGAGTTTGAAATTCGCTTAGGTTACAAGCATATCCACTTGATTCAGCTTGGTGAAAGTGATAAAAAATTAACTTCGCCAGATATAGAAGCTGACGAAGCAGATTTAGAAAATGAAGAAGAGGAATAAATTTCTCTGCTAGTAGGGGTAAGTTGTCAGTGAATCTTTCCTCACTTGTCCCTACTGCTACAAATAAATAGTATTTGTAGTATGAAAATTTCTTCACACAACAAAATACGATTTGACATTTTGCATGAGTCACAAATTCTAGTAGAGTCTTGAAGAATAAGCAAGAACTCTATTTTGGCTAGAAGTCTATCGTGATTTTTTTGTCGGTTTTCTTATCACTTGTAGAGCCATCAGTCAATACATTACTGGCGTTGCTAAGAAATGCGCCAGTAGTGTTTGTTGTCATGGCTTTTTTCATTGCTTGGGTAGTGTGTTGGTTGCCATTAGCAGCGATATCAGCTTTCATGCTTAATTGGCAAATTAACAAACCTTTACAACCCGAACAAAAAATACCTTTATTGGTATCACTCTATTTATTAGCGCCCCTAATTCTGTGGGGAGTTAATTGGTTAGGAGTGGGATCTTTTGCGGATTATGGCTTGGTGGGGAACCTTTCGATTTTGGTTTCTTTACTGCTGGGTGTGGGTTTGGGTGTTTTAGGATTAGGGTTAGTATTTTCCTGCCAATTTTGGCTAGGTTGGTGCTATTTAGAAAAATCAAATATCAAATTAATCCCTGGGATTTTGCTGCCAATTTCTTTGGTAGCTTTGTTTGTGGGTGGGATAGAAGAGTTAGTTTTTCGGGGTTTTTTATTGACAACCCTGGAGAAAGATTACCCGATATGGTTAGCAGCTATTATTTCTAGTTTGATTTTTGCCTTGCTGCATTTAGTTTGGGAACAAAAAGAAACTGCACCCCAACTTCCTGGTTTATGGCTGATGGGAATGGTTTTAGTAGTGGCGAGGATTGCTGATGGTAATAATTTAGGGATAGCGTGGGGACTTCATGCGGGTTGGATATGGGCGATCGCTACCATAGATACAGCCGGTCTCATTACCTACACAGGTAAAGTCTCAGAATGGGTTACGGGTAAAAACAAAAAACCCCTAGCAGGGTTAGCTGGGGTTCTATGTGTTCTGGGAACAGGAGTGCTTTTGTGGTTTTTTGTTGAGATTGTTTTAATTCGTAATTACGAATTATTTTCCTAACTACCAAAACCAGAGATTAAACGCTTCAGGGCGCGACCGGCGACATCACCATATCGTAATTCACCACAGAGGATTTTACCCATGACTTGAGCGCCAGAGGGACGTTTAACACCGACCTTGTAACCAATACCGGGGAAACGATAAAATGCTCCAGCTAATTTTTGCGCCCAAGCCATTTCTGAACCCCACTGTTCATTAATGGCCTCACTATAATTTTCCAAGGCGTTGATATCACCACTGAGCGCCTCATTAATGAATTGTGCTGCTAGGACACCGCTAAATATCGAGGGACGAATACCTTCTGCGGTAAAGGGGTCAACAATACAAGCAGCTTCACCAACTAACACCGCATTTTGGGTATGTAGTTTTTGATGACCGTCCCACAAAGAGATGGGATAACCGTATTGTTTGCTAGTTTTAACATCTACATTAAAAGATTGGGCGTATTCATCTAAAATTTTCTTAAAATCTTGAGGTTCGCCACCAATAAATGTACCCACACCAATAGAGTAACTATCGGCTTTGGGGAAGTTCCAAATATAGCCGTTTTTGACTAAGCCAAACTCAAAGTGAATTGTAGATTTATTCTCTACATTTGCCGGCACTTCGGCTTCTAATGCTCCTGCTAAACGACGTTTACGGTCTTTAAAACCCAGCCATTTTGGCATTGAACCTTTAGCACCATCGGCTGCAATTAAGTACCGACCTATAGCTGGTTCATTGGCTGTGTTAACTTGCCAATGATCATTTTTAAATTCAATACCTGTCACTTCTGTGTTATCTCGCAGTTCTGCTCCTTGTTTTTGGGCTTGTTGAACTAGAAAATGGTCAAAGACATCTCGCTGCACCATCCAAACAGGTTCTTTTGTAGCAATTTTAGCTTCTACGGAATCTTCTAATTTCCAGGTGAAACGTATAGAGTCAGCTTTGACAGAAATTGCAGGGCTGAAGTCAAAATCAAACCATTGAGCGATCGCTGGTGACACACCACCGCCACAAGGTTTATATCTAGGCAGGGATGCTTTCTCTAAAACTAATACTGAGCGTCCCTGCTTGGCTAAATGATATGCTGCTGTTCCACCCGCAGGACCAGCACCGACGATGATGCAGTCGTACATAAAATTAAGGGAATAGGTAATAGGTAATAGGTAATAGGTGACAGGAGGCAGGAGGCAGGAGGTAGGAGGGAGGTAAATATTTCTCCCCATCTCCCCAGTCCCCAACTTAGACAGTTGTGATGTCTTTTTCCTTATCTGCCAGTAATTCGTCGATTTTGGCAGTGTACTTGTTTGTCAGTTTTTGCAGTTTGTCTTGCTGATCTCGTGATTCGTCTTCGGAAACTTCCGCAGCTTTTTCCTGTTTACGAATTGAGTCCAGAGCATCACGGCGGATATTCCGAATGCCAACTCGACCTTCTTCGGCATACTTAGCAGCCATTTTGACAAATTCTTTCCGGCGATCGCTTGTCAAAGGTGGGATGTTCAAACGAATTACAGAACCGTCATTACTGGGGGTTATACCTATATCTGACAGAGAAATTGCCTTTTCAACTATATTCAAGCTGCTCTTGTCATAAGGCTGAATCAGGATTGTCGAGGCATCAGGTGTGGTAATGTTTGCCAGAGATTTCAGGGGGGTAGGTGTCCCGTAATATTCGACCTGTACCTTATCTAGTAGACTCGCATTGGCGCGACCAGTGCGGATGGTGTTAAATGCTCGTTGAGTAGCCTCAACGGTCTTTTGCATCGTACTTTCAGCTTCAGCTAATTTCACAAGAACCTCCCACAAGGGTGCCAATAGATTCTCCCATTACTGCGCGGTGGATATTTCCTCGCGTTGTTAAATCAAATACCAGAATGGGAATATTATTTTCTTTACATAAGGCAATTGCGGTACTATCCATGACTCGCAAATCTTGAGCCAAAACGTGGGCGTAAGTGAGGGTTTTGTACCGTTTGGCATCAGGATAAATTTCGGGGTCAGCGTCGTAGATTCCGTCTACTTTGGTGGCTTTAAAAATCACTTCCGCTTCTATTTCTGCTGCTCTTAAAGCGGCAGTGGTATCTGTGGTAAAGAAGGGATTTCCCGAACCAGCACCAAAAATTACCACCCGTCCTTTTTCTAAATGACGGATAGCGCGACGACGAATATAAGGTTCTGCTAATTCTTGCATAGCGATCGCGGTTTGTACCCGCGTCTGTATCCCTATCCGTTCTAGCGAGTCTTGTAGCGTCATGGCATTCATTACCGTGGCAATCATCCCTATGTAGTCAGCAGTTGCCCTATCCATTCCCGCCGATGCCGCTTTAACGCCTCGAAAAATGTTGCCGCCGCCAACTACGATAGCGACTTGAACGCCAGTGGCTACCACCTCTGCCAACTCTTCGGCTATTCCCTTGACTACTTCTGGATCAATGCCATAGCCCATGTTGCCCATCAAGGCTTCACCGCTCAGTTTAAGTAAAACCCGTCGGTAATTCGTTCCCATGAAGTTACGCTTTATCAAATAAGTTGCAATTGCCTCCAATTTAAGATAGCAGTACAGTGACAATCTGTGTCTAGTTCCGATTTATTTTCGCCATACTAATGGTGTACCAACTTGTTGTGTTTGTGCTGGCTGGATTTCTTGACCTTGAAATAAAGAGGCGATCGCATTTCTTAAATAATCTACCCCGGTTGCTGATGGATCTTGAGGGTGATCGTCAATTTGACCTTTATAGCGCAAAATTCCCTCATTATCAATTAAAAAAGCCGTAGGTGTGCTAATCGCACCAAAGCTACGAGTTACATCTTGTGTTGTGTCCCATAAGTAGGGGAAACTTAATTCATGGCGTTGGGAAAAAACTTTCATATCCTCAAAGTTTGATCCAGCGTTTATATCTTCCCCAGAGTTAACATCACTACCGTTTAGTCCAATTAGTGTGAAGTTGCTAGGTGAGAATTCCGCTTGAATGTTTTTTAACCTGTCTATATACCCATCCACATAAGGACAGTGGTTACACATAGAAATTACACATACTGAGCGCGAATTCTCTAGATAACGGCTTAGATGGTGTACACGGCCATCAATTCCTGGCAACTCAAAATCTGGAGCATAACTTCCGATAGGAGTATCAATAGTTTCTAGTATATTCATCGTTTTTTGCCAGAAGGAACTAGGAACAAAAACTTTTGCAAAACCAGCGTTAGTTTCTTAGGTGTAAAACCAAGCCTTAGTATTTGTTTTATATCCAATTAATTTTATATACTAATCGAATTGGCGTAAATTGTAAAACTACCGAAGCAAGTGCTAGTGTAAATTTAAGCATTCAATCTCATGATTTTTAGGTAAATCTTCTTTGAAAATTGTGTGAAGCAGCATATATTTGCTTAATTAAAACCTAGCGTCCCAACTTCAGAGATGAAAGTATATATAATACGAGTGGTCAGGCAGCTATCCTGAATTATGAACTATGAATTATCAGTTATGAATTATGAATTTTCTATGAAAACTTTTACCAATACATTTACCTCAACCCAAACCTGGATGTGGCAGGGGTTCCCCATTTGTTACCAAACCCAAGGCACTAGTGGACCTCCTGTGATTCTGGTGCATGGCTTTGGTGCATCCTGGGGACACTGGCGCAAAAATATACCAGTTTTAGGAGAAAGTTGTCGGGTTTATGCCATTGATTTGATTGGTTTTGGTGCTTCCGCTAAACCGCAACCAGGAGAGAAAATAACCTACACACTAGAAACTTGGGGACAGCAAGTAGCAGATTTTTGTCGTGAAGTAGTGGGTGAACCAGCGTTTTTAGTAGGTAATTCCATTGGCTGTATAGTAGTTATGCAGACTGCGGTAACTAACCCAGATATAGCTTTAGGAACCGCCTTACTTAACTGTTCTCTCAGACTATTACACGATCGCAAACGGCTAACTTTACCTTGGACAAAGCGCGTTGGAGCGCCAATTTTACAAAAGCTTTTATCCTATCAAGCAGTTGGTAACTTCTTTTTTAGTCAACTAGCCAAACCAAAAACAGTAAGAAAGATTCTTCTCCAAGCTTATGCCAATGGAGATACAGTTACAGATGAGTTGGTAGAGATTCTCATGACACCAGCAAGTGATCCTGGTGCAGCAGCAGTATTTCTGGCCTTCACAGCTTATTCTAGTGGACCATTACCAGAAGACCTTTTACCCGTACTGCCTTGTCCGGCGATTATTTTATGGGGAACGGCTGACCCTTGGGAACCGATTGATTTAGGTAGAAAGTTAGCCAATTTCCCCCAAGTGCAAAAATTTATACCCTTAGAAGGAGTGGGACACTGTCCCCAAGATGAATCTCCTGAGTTAGTGAATCCAATTTTACAGGATTGGATTCGTGAGTTATCAATATGATATTTTCCCCATTTCCTCAACCTGACTTTCGTACATAGGTTTTACAGCAAATGTTTGTATGTTTGTAGGTTAAGGAGTAAAGAGTAAGTAGTGATTAAAACATTCCACATTTGCTCTTTACCCCTTAACAGAAAGGAATTGGAGGTCTATTTAGTTTGTGGACTTGTCTTGTCTAGCTTGCTACTACCAACGGTGATGTCCGTGATGTCCGTGATGTCCCCAGCCCCAGGGACGACCGCCCCACGGAGGACCACCCCACGGAGGACCACCCCACGGAGGACCACCCCACGGAGGACCACCCCACGGAGGACCGCCCCACGGAGGACCGCCCCAGGGACGACCGCCCCAGGGACGACCGCCCCAGTAACCACCAGATAGCAGTTGCTGTTCTTCAGTAGATATCTCTTGAACTAAATCAGATTTGATGTTTTGATCTGACATAATTGTTGCCCTCGATTTATAATACTGGTGACAAGCGTTCTGCACCCATAATCTATTTATAAGAATAAGAAAATGAATTGGTAAATTCATAATGCTATAGTTACAATCTCATATTCAATAAATATATCTTGTGATATATATAGCTCATATTTGATGTCTGAATACAACTCTGTAAATAGACTATTGAAGATTGGCAAATTACAAAAAAATGATATTAATAAAAGGGAGAAGATAAAAGTATTATCCTCACCCTATAATTGCAAGTTTGTAGATTTGCAGAATTCAGCTATCTAGCAATATTGCTAACAGTATTCCGGAGAATAGCCGTAATCTTGATAGGGCATACCTCCATACTGGGGTTTGTAGCCACAACCTTGACTATGAGGTTTGTAGCCACAACCTTGACTATGAGGTTTGTAGCCACAACCTTGACGCGGTTGATAACAAGGAGAACAATTTCCATATCCTCCAGATATAAGTTGCTGTTCTTCTGTGGATAATTCCACTAAATGAGATTTATTGATTTGAGTTGACATCATTAATTGCCTCACTTACATTTTTAGGGTTTTAAAAGGGAACAGAGAACGGGGAACGGGCAACAGGGAAATCCCCATAATCAAAATTACGGGATTTGAAACGGACGTATTTTTCTCTCTAAGAGACGCTTCGCGAACGCACTACGTGGCTCGAAACCACTGTTTTTACCTCTTTTCATCAATAAATTTAGGGGCTTGAAACCCATGATTCGGCCAGGATTTTACGACTTTTCCCTGTTCCCTATTCAGAGTTCCCTGCCGAAGGGCTTGGCCAATGTTTAAGTAATACCCCCTGTAATGTTTAAGTAATACCCCCTGTGTTTAAAAGATGGGAAAGTTGGAAAATCACACAAATGAGTAGGTTGCAAACAGGGCGCATCATCAATAAGGGAGGAGAAGAAGAGATTGTTAAAACTCGCTCAAATTTTGATTTATTTGATTGAGCCGATACTCAATTTTCTCCTACCTATACTAATTGAAGAGTCTCACTTACAAAACTACTAGTCTGTGGACGGTGCTAATTTAGGAACCGTAGCCATAAACGGGACGACAGCTACAGATGTAATTGGGGTAACGTTGTGGGTAACTACCTGGGAAGCCACCGCCCCCTGGGAAGCCACCGCCACCGCCACCGCCTGGGAAACCACCGCCACCGCCTGGGAAGCCACCGCCACCGCCTGGGAAGCCACCCATTTGTCCTCCAGAGATAAGCTCTTGTTCTTCGGTGGATAATTCAGCAAGTAAATCCAATTTGTTGATTTGATCTGACATGATTTTTGACCTCACAAACTTATTTAGGTGTGTAACCACCTATGCTTTTATTATTAATAATTTGCATCTTAATTAAATTATTCTCTGGTTATATTTATCTTAAAAAAAATTCTTTCTTTTAGCTCATGTTTCTGGCATTAAGATTGTACATTTTGTTATTGTAAGAGTTTTCCTTATCTCTTCTTTAGCTAGGCAAAGAAATGTAGAGCTAAAAATTAATCTATCTCTACACCAAAATATTTAAACTTAAAACTTGCAATTTAGGAAAACAATTTATTGAGGATGTTAGGCAAGAAGTGACTCCATATATTACTACCTGGGCTAATTGTTTTTAAGCCAAAAGTCAAAGAAGCACCAAGATTTATTTGCGATAACTTATATTTACTACTTTGTGAATTAGATTCATTTTCTCCCAGATTTAGGTCATTATCTGCGGCACTTTCAATGTTAGTAGTTTGGAAGAAAAAATCAGTTTTCCCGATCACATCAAAACCTTGTCCAGAAATTAAACTCTGTTGTTCTGCCTCAGATAAATCATAAAATAATTTCTGAAGGTTAGATTTGGGATAATCTGCCATATTATTACTCCTCACACAAGTAAGATAGTTATATAGTTAAAAACTTCATATGCTCTCCTTGTTGAGCTAGGAAACTATCTCGACTACCTTGTAGTTTTACTTGACCTTTATCCATTAACACTATCCAATCTGCTCGATTAACCACACTGGGACGATGGGTGATCAAAATTGTGGTTTGACCTTTGCGAGATGCCAACAATCGATCTAAGACATGAGTTTCACTAACTGGGTCTAGTCCTGCGGTGGCTTCGTCTAAGATTAAAATGGGTGGATTGGTGAGTATTCCGCGTGCGATCGCTAATCTTTGTCTTTGTCCACCAGAAAGATTTGCACCAAATTCTCCTAACACAGTTTGATACTTATTAGGTAATTGACTAATAAAACCATCTGCATCAGCAATTTCACAAGCTTGCACAATTTGCTCAAAGGGAATAGAAGGCGTTCCTAAGCGAAAATTTTCCAAAATTGTACGACTCCAAAAATGTGGTTCTTGAGGTACATAAACCACTTGTTGACGCAAACAATCAAGGGAAAGATCATGGATATTAAAAACACCAATGCGGATATTACCTGAAGTTGGCTCATATAAACCTGCAATTAGTTTTGCTAAGGTGCTTTTACCACAACCTGATTGACCAATTAAAGCAATTACCTTTCCACCGGGAAGTTTAAGAGAAAAATCCTCTAATAAATCAACTCTTCCTACGTGGTGAAATGTCAGATGAGAAAAATGAATATCCGCATCACCTGAGATTTGTGCAATGGGCTTTTGACTACCTCCAACTACTTCCGGTGTGGCATCAATAACTTCTAGTAAACGAGAAATTGCGGTTTGAGAACGGAAATATTCATCTACTAATCCCACCAAAGAACCAATTAAAGCCAAAACATTCACTTGTAAGGCATTAAAAGCCAGCATTTGACCAATAGTTAATTTGTTGTTAATTACTAACATACTGCCTATACCCAGTAGAATTACACCACCAAGAGTAGAAAGAAGTTTAGCAACAGTACCGTTAATAATTCCGATTTGAATTGTGCTGAAAGTAAGATTAGCCAGACGACCAAAACGGCTTTGAAATTCATCCCAAAATTGAGGAGCAGCATTAGTTGTTTTGATTACTTGCGCGCCTTTGAAAGTTTCTACTAATACCCCTTGATTTTCTGCACCTAAAACTAGTAAGCTGCGTGTTTTTTGTTGCAGTATAGGTAAAAATGGGAGGGTAGATAGAGTCATTAAAGCCCCAAACATAATTACTGCTATTGTCAATTGCCAGCTATAAAATAGCATCAAGCAAAAGGAAATAATAGCAACAAAAAATTGGCTAGGTAAAAGCACTACTACCTGAGAAATTAATTGATTTATTTCATTAATATCACCCAATCGGCTGGTGATTTCACCACTGCGGCGAGATTCGTAGTAACTTAAAGGTAATTGCAGTATTCTCCGTCCAAAATCCAAGACTAACCCTAATTGCAATCGTTGACCAAAATGAGCAATCATAGTAGATTGTATGACTTGCAAACTACTACTAAATATAGTCATGAAAACAACAGAGGTTACAACAACTGTTAGTAACTGTATATCTCCACGGACTAAAACATCATCAGTTAGTAATTGGATTAAAACAGGGCTTCCGAGAGATAAGATACCCAGGATAATATTGATTATCAAAACTTGAGTTAGCAATCCCCGATAGGGCAGAATTCGCAGAAAAAAGCGCAACAAACCACCGTGGGGTTTTTCTTGGGGTTGTTGAGAAAAACGCTCTGGATCTGGCTCTAATAAGAGCATGACTCCGTTCCAAGCTGACAGCAATTCTTCGCGTTTAATATAGCGAATTCCTACGGCCGGATCAGCAATAACATAGTTTTTACCTTGTTTTCCATATAAAATAACCCAGTGATAACCACGCCAATGAATAATTGCTGGTAGTTGAATTTCTGTAATTCTATCTACAAGTTCTGGTGAGGCTTTAACGGCTCTAGCATTGAATCCTAAATTATCAGATCCACGTTTTAAACCTAATAAAGTTGTTCCTAGTTGTCCTGTTCCTACGGCTTCTCGGCTTTTATTTATGCTTAAGAAGCGTCCGTAATATTTGCAAATGGAAGCTAGACAAGCAGCACCACAGTCTTCTTCGCTTGCCTGTAAAACAGATTGGTACTTTCTTCGAGGTCTGAATATGTTAAACATAAACAATTCAAGTTTCCAAAACAGAAAGATTGCGTAACTAAACTACTGAGATCTGACAAATGACTAATTAAAATCAGTAATTAATCTAGCTTTTCTGAGAATAAATTGCAGTACGGTTTCTTCACGGGAAATAATATCAGTACGTCCTTGCATTCCTGGTTGTAAATGACATTTATTTTCGCCTCTACCTACATATAATGTTTCTGGTTCAATAGTAACTTCGTAACCATTAACCTGGGAAATATTTGCGGCTGAATTACTTTGAGGTTGGGTTTGTGCAACTGGTAAAATATCTGGAGCAACGTTTTTGACAATGCCTTTAAGAGTGCCATAATCTGGATAAGGACAAGCAGAAACTTGCATTTGGACTTTTTGACCTGGTTCTACTTTGTTAATCTCTTGAGCAGGTACATAAGCCTTTATTTGTAAAGGTGCATTCAGGGGAGCGATCTGAGCAACAGCTTCACTAGGTTGTACTACCTGTCCAGGATTGCGAAGTTTTAATTGTAGTAATGTGCCACTAACAGGTGCGCGAATTACACTCTGATTCAAATCTGTTTTTGTTTGTAGCCAATCTTGACGAGTACGAATAAGTTGCTTTTGAATTTCCAGACGTTGCTGTAATAGAGTCTGGAGTTCTTTTTTCAAAGCGGCTAAGGTAGCTTCACCCCTAGCTTGTTCTTGTTTAATTCGTTCCGATGCGATGATGACAGCAGAATTATTAGGATTGATAGCTGTTCTCGCTTTATATAGATTTGTTTGAGCAACTTCTAGGGCTTGTTGTTTTTCCTCCAAAAGAGTTTTAGTATTGTTTTTAGCTTGTTCTAACTTGGCTTGAGCAGATTGAACAGCTTGTTGTTTTTCTTCAAGCATACTCTGAGATATTGCACCAGAATCAGCGATCGCTTGCAATCTATCTCTTTGCAATTTGGCAAGATTCAAAGCTGTCTGTGCTTCTTCTATAGTGGTTTTTAATACTCCTTCTTCTTGCAAACGTTCAAGCTGTGATTTTGCAAATCTTGAAGCCAATTCTGCTTGCAGCATTTCTGCATCAGCTTTGATTTGTTGGTCTTCAAAGTTGCGTTGAGTACCACCTAACTCAGCTTGTGCCGCTACAATTGTGCGATTGATGAAATTTCCCTGGGCCAGAATTTGAGTATTGATTTCACCTAATTGAGCATCAATTTGTACTAGTTGTAATTGACTTTGTTGAATAGTGCTTTCCAGTTGGCTTTTTTGCGTTTGCAGACGAGAATCATCAACATAAGCGATCGCATCCCCCTGAGTTACCACCTGATTGTCTTTGACCACAATCTTCTGCACCTGTCCAGAAATAGCCGACTCAACTAGCCGTAGTTCTCCTACTGGTCTAATACTGGCAGGAACTTTCACCGTCACTTTATAAGTAAGTACAGTGGTTAAACCTACACCCACCACACAAATAGTCAGCATTACCCCCAAACCAACGCTAGTCCATTTGTGAATTTGGGGCAGAAACTCATTAACTTCAACTGAATGCAGATGTTCAGAACCTGGATCACCAGACCCATTCCAAACATAGTTTTCATGGCGGCGTAAAGAGTCCACGGCGTTGCACCTTTTCAATTGAAACATCAACAAACATGAGGGTTATCTCATATCGCGTTTGATATCTAAGCGGCTTAGATAACTCCACATAACTTGATTGCAAATCCCATCTCACCGAAAAATAACTGTCTGAGGTAATATGTCCTCAGATAGTAGTAAAAAATTGTTTTCTTTGTTCCATGTTAATAAATATCATCAACTAATCAGCTAAGTTCAGCATTTTCTCATCCGGTGATGATTCAAAACCATCTCTCGACAAATAACCTTCAGAAAAGGTATCTTTGCCTCTATCTTTTGGTGAATATTAAGTAATACCCAAAGTATCAAAATTGCCAAACACTAGATAACAACAAGGGTTGACCTAAAGAAACAGAGCCAGAATAAAATATGTTGCTCACAACAGTAAACATCGTGGTGAAGAATCCTCTATAATCATTAGTGGGGGATAAGAAAAGTAACCGCTGTCCATAGCAAAAACTTTTCTTGACATCTCTGACGTGGGCAACGCTGAGAAAAAACCGAGGAGAACGCTCAAACTCCCTCAAAGACCTCACTTACGTTGAGCGAGTAGTAAGAATCTCCTCTCCCCCCTTCCTAATTACAAACACTCGATTCTAGATATCTACTTGCAGATTGAGTTTTAAATTGTAAGTATTCAGCTATAGCACTCGTTCATACCTAGATCCCCGACTTCTGACATCAATTTATAATTTGTGGACACAATAAACAAAAGAAGTCGGGGATCTTATTGCCCTACCTGAATTCTTACTTTAAATTACTGATTTAGCCAATAAAAATGAGATGATAACTTCTAGGATTACGCAGTATTACAATCAGTCAATGGTCAGTTTTCACTAGCCCCAACAAAAACGAACAATAACCCGGATGTAAAAATTTCCTATTGCCTGAATTTTAACAGTCTCATAATCCCGAAATTATTCCACAATAAATTTTGTATAAAAGTTGCTTATTTAACTTTGCCAGTAGCAATTTCTTAAGCAAAGTATGGGTGGCAAAGATAAGGCAGTTATGAGAGAGTTGTAGATTTTAGATGTAGGATTGAATATTTTAAAATCCAAAATCTAAAAAGTTTTCCAGCTTTGCTCTCTTCTGGTGTTAGCGTGTTTGGCTTGCAGCCGAAAATGGTGGCAGAATCATAATATCTTCTGCACCTGTCTTCTTACCTTTACCTTGTACAGTGGAATTACCAAAACTGCCAAGGGGACCAGAAGTAGTTGACCCTTCTATAGTATTATTGCCCAATACAGTGCTTGAACCATCATTTAGGGTTTGACCCAACGCAGTAATAGGCCGATCTCGTAGGGCTGCAAGAGGTGCAATAAATGGATCATTCAAAGCTTGACCGCCAAAGAAAACTTCCTGTTCCTCTGTAGATAACTGCACTAGTGAATCTGATTTCATGACATCTTGTAACATAATTGTTCACCTTTTTGTTAATCCCTTAAAACATTCCTAGAGGACTGTTGACTGATATGGGGTTGTTGGGTAATGGAGGTAATAGATTGTTAACAGATCCCAAGGGAGCAACTCTGGGAGCATCAGATGACAATATAGTTTGTGCGCCACTATTGATATCAGCAAAATCTGTATTAGTTTTAGAAACCTTGCCTAGTGGAGTAGTGCGGTTAGTCTCTGTTGTATTTTCGTTTCTTTGAGCAAAATTGTTATTGCTAATCTGAGGTTGATTACCACCAGTTAATAATTCTTGTTGCCGATCAGATAGCTCAATCAACCGTTCCGATGTAATCATTGAACATGACATGATTGTTAGCCTCGCTTAACTCAAATTCTCAAGTCACCTAAACCATCTAATCTTCTCAAACCTGCCAAACTAATTCTTGGTAATGCTGGTAAGCCAGTGAGAACTGGAGCAGAACCCAAAGCTGGAAAATCAGGTATAGATGGCGCACCCAATCCCAATAAATCTTGTGCTGCGGTATTGACTTCTGAACTTTGACCTGATGAATTTGCAAAACTACCATTTGGCCCAGAAAATACAGACCCCTGTAACGCCACCAGTCTGTTAGCAAAATTACTGCCAGATAACTCAAAGTCTGCACCGCCGGCTATGATCTCCTGTTGCTGCTCAGATAAATCTGCAAACAAATTTGATATGATGGTATAATATGACATGATTGTTAGCCTGATTTACGTAATATCCAACATAAAAGAATCCAGAGACTAAATCATAGATGCAATTTTTTCTGAAAACCCAGTCCCCAGACTCTTTTAAAGCTGTTCACTTTTTTGGCTTCTCAATAGTCCTTGTTCAAAGCTGTCGGCGCGTAGCCCAACTAACTTCCTATGCAGATTTTAGTGAGGGGGATCAAGAAGAACCAGATAATTCGATTCTTTAATTACCCCCAAGCACCATTCTCAAATATAGATGGATGAAACCATCTGGTGTCACAGTTGATTTTTAGTCACCTGTGGAAATGCTTAAAAAACGCAGCTGTCCAGCACAGAACTGAAGCTGCCTTAGACACCAAGATCACCAAGACCACCAACACCACCAGCACCACCAGCACCACCAGCACCACCAGCTAAGGGGGTAGGTGCTGCTAGTCCATTAAGAACTGGTGCAGCACCCAACGCAGCAACATCAGGAACTATGGGCGCACCCAATCCCAAGAAGTCTTGGGCTGCGGTGTTGACAGCAGAACTTGTACCGATAGAGTTACCGGTGCTACCATTAGGACCAGAAGCTGTAGTACCTTGTAAATTTGCTAGTCTATTAGCGTAATTACTACCAGCTAACTCAAAGTCAGCACCACCAGTTACAAACTCTTGTGCTTCATCAGACAAGATAACAAACAATTCAGACGAAATGATTTGATGGGACATGATTTTTAGCCTCACTTACGTAATTTTTAAACAAAGGATTCCAGAACATGAACTGATTTCTTACTGTTTTCTTTTGGGCAAAAAGAAAACAAACATCATCGCTTCTAGAATCCGCTAATTACTAACTCCCAAGGACAAGAAACCCAGATCCCGTGATATTAATCAGTACCAGCAGTACCGCAGAGATGGAGATGCTGCTTAATGTAACTGAATACTGAATAATGTTACTTCTGCAATCATCAGTTAGTTATTGGGAATAACAGTTGCAGATTTTAAGGAGGGGTATCAAGAAGAACCTGGGCATTTGATTCTTTGATTACCCCACGCACCATTACCAGCCTAGATAGGCGAAGCGGTCTGGTGTGGTGAAAGTTGATTTTTTGACCACCTGTAGGAGTGCTTAATAGGCAGGGCTGATTTAGCCAAATGGTCCGCCAGCAGGACCGAATGGACCACCGGGACCACCGGGACCACCGGGACCACCGGGACCAGCAGGACCACCAGGGACTGCAATAGGTGCTGCTTGTCCATTGAGAACGGGTGCAGCACCCAACGCACCAACTTGAGGAACTATGGGCGCTCCCAATCCTAATAAGTCTTGGGCTGCGGTGTTGACAGCAGCACTTGTACCGATGGAGTTACCGGTGCTACCATTAGGACCAGAAGCTGTGGTACCTTGCAGGTTGGCTGTTCTGTTGGCGTAGTTACTGCCAGCTAATTCAAAGTCAGCACCACCAGTTACAAACTCTTGTTGGTGATCAGATAAGACAACAAACAAAGCGGACGCATTTATTTGATTTGACATAATTATTAGCCTCACTTACGAAATTAGGTGAATCACCACCTAACAACCCAACTATAAGCATTCTTGCTCGGTAATTCATAAATCTAGGGGTAGAAATCAAATTTGGTAGTTCTACTTCTCAAAGTAGATATAAAATCTTTTAATTTTTACAGATATATTCATACCCTTAGAGGGGGTATATTGAATATTTGATATTTTTGAATTTATTTGCTACATCTATATATATTTTTCCGTTTTTTGAGGGTATAACTAATATTATAAATACTAGGCTAGAGAGAATATAGTAATATACAACTTAGTATTTAGCTATTGAATTAAGCACCAGTATTTGAGTTAAGAAGTAAGCTAAGGCTGCACTACCGATAGGAACTGTTAAATTATCAATACCCAAAAATGAAAAAGCTTCTAAGGCTGTGGCTACTAGGGCTACGACTATTGATATCGCCCACGTTTGCCAAGTATTTCCTTGTGTTTCCAGTAAAATAAACATACTAATCAGGAAACTAATAAAAGTCATTGTTAAAGAACCTTCCCAACTTTTGTTTGAACCAAAAATTTTATATTTATGTTTACCAAATCTTTGCCCAATTAAAGCTGCTAGTCCATCTCCCCAAGCCATAGTTAAAATGCCTAATGCTGCATATTGGGGTTGCTGTAAATACCAGAACCAAGCAACTAAAATACCAATACTGACAGCATAAAAAAATGTTCCTAAACTTTGGCGGCCGACGCTATTAATTCCGGGCAAAATGGGGAATATATAGGATAATAAGGTAATGATACTGCCTAAAATTGAAGCTGTAATCCCAACGATAGCGGGGATATTTAGCCACCAAGCTAGTAAAATTACATTACCTGTGCCAATATGCACGATTTTGCGGATGATTTCGGGTTCGCTGTTGGTAAAGCGACTGACTCCCCAAGCGATGAGGATAACAAGTAATACCCAAGCCGCAGCTGTGGAAATTTGCAGCCACAATGGGAGAATAGATTCTAAACCGGGAAATGTAGTCAACAATGATGCAACTGAGAATTTTGGGACTTTGATACTACTTTAAATGATTTGGGTATGAAAATATTATTGATTTGGTTAATTAAGGGTTATCGCTTGTTCATTTCTCCTCTGTTTCCCCCGACTTGTCGCTTTCAACCAACTTGTTCGATGTATGCTATCCAAGCTATTGAACGCTTTGGGGTGTTCCGTGGTGGTTGGATGGCCATTTGGCGCATTTTACGCTGTCATCCGTTCCATCCTGGTGGTTATGATCCTGTACCAGAAAAGTCTTGTTGCGAACATCGGGAGTAATATAGCAGGAGTCAGAATTCAGAATTCAGAATTCAGAAGTAAAAGCTTAGAAAAAACGCCAGATGTCAACAGACAATTTCTTGCACTCAGTAAAGATATCTTTGATAAATTATGCGTCCATATCACCAAATCCCAATTATTGAATGTGGTGAACCTTTAGTTAATATTCCTCTAGAACTGTTTGCGGTGGAAACTCCCCATCCTTATGAAAAGTTAGGTGCTAACTATGGGGGATACTCACCTTATTTTCTGCGTGAAAGTGTGATCAAAAATTTAATTGAGGCACAGAATTATTTAAAATTGTTGCGTCCGGGTTGGTATATTCAGATATTTGATGCTTATCGTCCTGTGGCTGTGCAGCAATTTATGGTAGATTATAGCTTTGCACAAGCTTTGCAGGAAAGGGGTTTAATTGAGGTTAATTTATCAGTGGAAGAAAGGGAAGAAGTTTGGAAAGCGGTTTATGAAATTTGGGCTGTACCAAGTTTAGATATGAATACTCCTCCTCCTCATAGTACGGGTGCTGCGGTAGATATTACCCTAGTAGATGAAAATTGGGAAGTTGTAAATATGGGTTCACCTATTGATGAAATGTCAGAGCGATCGCACCCTGATTATTATATTAATAGAAATCAAGAATACAATCACCATCGAGAATTGTTACTAGATGTCATGTTAAAGGCAGGATTTAAACGCAATCCTAGAGAATGGTGGCATTTTTCTTTTGGTGATCAAATGTGGGCTTGGTTGTGTAATCTATCAAATCCTGATCATCCTGTAACTGCACGTTATGGACGTTTAATTTGACGTTCAAATTGCAAGATAAATCTGCAAAAATCCTGAAAGATGATGGAGTCTCTGAGTGATCGCTGGTGATGACTATCTAAAAGTGACCACTCAGAAAAGCAACATTATGCGTCTTGGGGATTGAGTTCTCGCAACTCGTCAGTGGTGTAAGTACCGATGGGACTCCAAACCAGATAGGGAAGTAGCAATAAGGCTGCGGTAACAGAAATTGGTAAGACACAGATTGCTAACACTACAGCGGAAATCAAACCCATTAACCCGATTTTTTCCCCTAGTTTGAGACTGCGAAACCTCAACATCACAGGTATGTAAGCGACAGTGATTATCTCTGCTAAAAGATACAATCCCATCAGCATCCAGGTAATTATGCTGCCCGGATTTTTTTGCCAAACTATATTAGCTGACACTGCACCACAAGTTAAAATCACAGTCCAAATCAAGGGAATAAGCGGTTCAAAAACTAACCACTGCGGACGACTTAAGCGCGTGAACCATTTTACATCCCCTGGTGTGATGAAGAAACTACCAAGGGCAATTAGTAAAGTTATACCCCCAATAATCATCCAAGATTGAATCATGGTTCACCCTCCCTGTGTAGTTTGTTCAGATGTACATTGCAAGTCTGACAACTAAGGATGTGGAATGAAATCACTCGCTGGTTTTAATTCCTAATATGTCAAGCATCCTGTGGGTTGAGACGAATCATTTCCCAAGTTGTATATGTACCGATAGGACTCCAAAGTAAATAAGGAATTAGTAATAATGCAGCCCAAATAGAAATAGGTACAACTGCGAAGGTGACTAAAAGACAGATGATGAAACCTGTGCCACCAATAATTGTACCTACTTTGAGACTGCGAAGCCGAAACATTACAGGTGTATAAGCAATAGTAAATATCTCTAACAGTAGGTAGAAACCCATCATTAACCAGGTTATACCTGTTCCTGGGTTATGTTCCCAGATAATATAAGCTGACCAAGCGCCACAAATAAATATTACTGTCCAGATGAGGGGAATTGCTGCTTCAAAAGTCAGCCATCTAGGTCTTTGTAAATGTCTGAACCATTGGCGATCGCTCGGTGTAATCAGGCTACTGGCCAAGGCTACTAAGAAAGCCACACCCCCGATTACCATCCAAGATTTAATCATTCTTTCCTGTCCTTGGTGCTGACTCTCATAACTAATTATACAGCTTAGGGATTGGGGAAAATATCCCAATTAAGAATTAAGAATTAAGATTTACGAATTACCAATCTCTATCTTATGCTGAAATATTTTGTGGTAATTATGTCTTGAGATGGGGATATATGGTTAGTCGATGAAACTAAGATTGATAAATGGGAAATATGCCAAGTAACCAGCAGTAATTATTATGCACACGGAATCTGAATCTGAAGTGCGACTGCACCACCAGCAGCCAACACTTGCACCTAAGCTACAAGATATTGGGAACACTATTCGTTTCACAGGTTGGATTACTTTATGGGTGCAACTGGGACTGGCGATCGTTTGCGGGTTGGCGTTATTATTTGCTTCTACTGGTCGTGATTTTGCTCAACAACCAAATGCTGGTCTAGGAATTGGGATATTTTGGGGGTTTTGCGGAATTTTAGCACTGTTGTTCAGTGTTTATTGGAATTATAGTTACACGCGCCTCGGTAAACAGTTGCTAAATCCTAATACTGCTCTACATCCTAGCAAGGCTGATACTGTTAGAGCTATCAGACTGGGAATAATGGTGGGTTTGGTGGGGATTTTAATTAGTATCTTAGGTGCAGGTGCAACGGTAGGTGTGCTGGTTGCAAAATCTGTATCTCAACCTCCAGGAGTCGCCATTACTGACCCTTACAGAATTATTCGCGCAATGGATGTGTTTGTAGAAGTTGCGAATATTAATGGCATTTTCGCTCATTTTATCGGTACTGTAGCTTCTCTGTGGTTGTTAGAAAAAGTCCATCAGCATTAATTCATAATAGTCTGGATCAGGACACCCCTGCGGGAAGTCAAAAGTCAAAATTTTTTTGTCTGAATCAGGATAACCAGGATGAAAGGATGTACAGGATGAGATTGTCAAATCTCTTTAAAACCTTTTACCTTCGTATCCTTCGCGTCTACCCTTTGGGAACACCTTCGGGGAACGTGGTTTATTCTTCAGTGACTTGTGCGTAACCAACCATCATACCTGAGCAAAATTAATTTAACATTTTTGGAACAAACAAAAATCTCTGTATTCCTTATCTGTTCACTGTTAAGAGTTCCCTGTTAAGAGTTCCCTCTCCCAAATATAAAATTTATTTTGCACGACTACTTAACATCCTGTAAATCCTAAAATCCTGGATATCTTGATTCAGACAAAAAACGCTTACACTAGAGTCAGAGACTCTAAAATTGCATTCCCAGTCTCAGACTGGGAACGATAACAGAAATAATATGATTGTAGTTTTTAGTGGTGCAGGACTTTCCGCAGAAAGCGGTATTCCCACCTTCAGAGGTGCTGGGGGACTGTGGGAAGGATACAAAATAGAAGAAGTCGCTACCCCTTTGGGTTGGATGCAAAATCAAAAGTTGGTTTTAGATTTTTACACCCAAGGTTTTGAAAAAATGCAGCAATGTCAACCAAATGCTGCACATTTTGCTATTGCTGAATTAGCCAATCATTTTAATGTGGTTTGCATTACCCAAAATATTGATACTCTGTTAGAAAAAGCAGGAGTAAAAGATGTTTGGCACATTCACGGGAGAATAGATCATGAAAAATGTGAATGGCATTTTGATATCCCTCCTATGTATGCCCAATGGCAATGTAATTATAAAGCGCAAATTAATAAACCTGTGCAATGGGGTGATTTATGTCCTAAATGCGGTAAACATTTACGTCCTGATGTGGTTTGGTTTGGGGAAGCGGTGGATATGCGAGTTGATGATTTATATAAAATTCAATCTCAGGTTGAGGTGTTTATTGTGGTGGGGACTTCCGCACAAGTTTATCCCGCTGCTAATTTATTAAAGTTTTTTCAAGCTGTACCTACAAAATATTTTATAGATCCTAATCCTAATTATGAGGTATTGGATGGGTTTAATGTTCTTGAGGGTAAGGCCACAGAATATTTACCAGCCTTAGTGGAGTCTTTAAAGGAAGAACTTGCTTAATTCCCGAAAATATATCTAAAAATACTTACCAAAGGCATTTGTGTTGTGAGAAGGTACTAGATATTTTAGTGGAGTGCCAACGTACTACCTGATAAATATCTATGAAAGCTGATGCGATCGCCTTTCTCTTACCTGCTATGGTTTCTACGCCCATTAAGGAACCTGTACCCGTATTTTTGACAATTTTGGGGATAATGCTAATTGCACCCCTATTATTTGAAAAAATCCGCCTACCAGGTATTGTGGGGTTAATTCTGGCTGGGGTTGTTGTTGGTCCAAATGGGTTGGGACTGTTAGCACGGGATAATACTATTGTCCTGTTGGGAACTGTGGGTTTATTGTTTCTCATGTTTATGGCAGGTTTAGAAACCAGCCTAGAGGACATGAAATATAACGCTGATAAGGCCGTAATATTTGGTTTACTGACATTTGCAGTCCCGATGATATTGGGTACAGGGGCAATGTTAGCGATAGGATATGGGTTTTTACCTGCTATTTTGGTTGCTTCTTGTTTCGCTTCCCATACGCTGCTGGCTTTACCTGTGGTGAGTAAATTGGGAATAATGCGATCGCAAGTTTTAACTACTACTCTTGGTGGTACATTAATTACTAATATTTTGGCACTATTAGTATTAGCTGTAGTAGTCAGGGCGCATCAAGGTAATTTAACCTTGCAGTTTTGGTTATTTTTAATTCCTTCCCTGATTATTTACACCTTCCTTACCCTCTGGGGTGTTCCCCGCTTAGGAAAGTGGTTTTTTCGCAAATTTGGACATGATGAAGGGGCAGAATTTACTTTTGTTCTCGCTACTTTGTTTGTGGTTTCCTATGGGGCAGATATAGTTCAAATTGAACCGATTATTGGCGCTTTTTTAGCGGGAGTTGCTATTACTCAATTAATCCCCCAACTTAGCCCTTTAATGAATCGAATTCAATTTATTGGTAATACTCTATTTGTGCCATTTTTCCTAATTTCTGTAGGAATGTTGGTAAATCCCAAAATTTTGATCCAAGAACCAAAATCATTAATAGTATCTGGTGTGATGGTGACAGTTGCTATTATCGCTAAATATTTACCTGCTTGGGGTGCGGGTAAATTATTTGGTTTCAACCATAACAATATCATGCTAATGTTTGGCTTATCAGTGGCACAAGCTGCTTCTACCTTAGCTGCAATTACCGTAGCTTATAATATCAAATTAGTAGATCAATTAACGGTAAATGGGACAATTGCCATGATTTTAGTTACCTGCATTGCTTCTCCTTGGGTGACAGCAAAGTGGGGACAAAAACTCAAACCAGAAGATACTACTACCCAAAAAAGTGCAGAAGGAAAATTAGGCGATCGCGTTTTAGTTCCTGTTGCTAACCCTAACACTGAAGATAACCTGTTACAGTTAGCAATGATCTTAGCAAAATCCGCAGCCGGTACTTTATTACCTCTACACATTTTAATTGAAGAAGGCGAACCAATTTCCCCAGCAGACAAAGCTAGGCAAAATCAGTTACTTGCCAACGCAGAAATGATTGCCCATGCAGCAGTAACCAAAGTTACACCCATTGGCAGAATTGATGAATCCATTGATAAAGGAATTGCCAGAGTAGCAGAAGAAAAGCAAGCCAGTGTGATAGTCTGTGGTTGGAAAGGTTACTCTACCTACCAAGAAAATTTATTTGGTGGTGTAATTGATAAAATTGTCCACCGTAGTTCTGTACCTGTATTAGTAACTCGCTTTCCCTTACCTATCGAACATACATCAAGAGTATTTTTGGCTTTCACCAGTCAACAAGCCAAAGCTAGTTCCTTTGCACAAAGCATCAAATTAGCCCAAACTTTAGCAGCAGAACTGAAAGCATCTTTACAACTATTACAAGTCGTCCCCACCAGAGGAATAGATATTGATTTAACTGAGGGTGTCATACCAGCGGATACACCTGTACAAAAAGTGCGGGGTAATTTTGTTAAAGAAGTGTCACGCTTACTGAAAACTAATGATTTATTGTTGTTAAATGGGTCTGTCGCCCAAAAAGGCCAGATATTTTCGCTACTTGGTCATGTTCCCGAAGCGATCGCTCATAATCACCCCAAAGTTGCTATGATGATTGTTTATTTACCACAGTTATAGATGACTGGGGACTGGGGACTGGGGACTGGGGACTGGGGACTGGGTAATATTTTTCCCCATTACTAAATTACAAATTACCTTTTCCCCAATCACCAATCACCAATCACCAATCACCAATTTATGCTTTATCCTATTGTTTGGCAAAATAACTCAGTTGTACTCATCGATCAAACCCGTTTACCAAATGAGTATGCTGTAATAGAAATTCATCGCTGCGAAGACATGGCCGAAGCGATAAGCACTATGATTGTTAGAGGTGCGCCGGCTATTGGTGTCGCTGCTGCTTACGGGATGTATTTGGGTGCAAGGGAAATTGAAACCAGCGATCGCACCGAATTTTTACACCAATTAGAAGAAGTTGCCCAGTTATTGCGTTCTACCCGTCCCACCGCAGTAAACTTATTTTGGGCTATAGGTAGAATGATGCAAACTGCCTATGAAACTCTGGGAACAATCGCACAAATTAAACAAATTCTTTTAGAAACTGCCCAAACTATCAACGCTGAAGATATCCAAACTTGTCAAGCCATAGGTGATCATGGTTTAGCAGCTTTACCCAAAACCCCAGAAAAGTTAATCATCCTGACTCACTGTAACGCCGGTGCTTTAGCAACTGCTGGTTATGGTACAGCTTTAGGTGTAGTGCGTTCCGCTTGGAGAGAAGGACGTTTAACACGAGTATTTGCAGATGAAACTCGTCCCCGTTTACAAGGTGCAAAACTCACCGCTTGGGAATGTGTGCAAGAAGGTATTCCCGTTACAGTTATTACTGATAATATGGCTGCCCATTGCATGAAACAAGGTTTAATTGATGCGGTTGTGGTCGGTGCTGATAGAATAGCCGCGAATGGGGACACTGCTAATAAAATCGGTACTTACAGTTTAGCAATTGTTGCTAAAGCTCATAATATTCCTTTCTTCGTTGCAGCACCTATTTCTACCATCGATTTTACCTTATCTAATGGTAGTCAAATTCCCATTGAAGAACGTCATCCATCGGAAATATATCAGATTGGTGATACTATTCTCACACCTTCAGGAGTAGAGTTTTATAATCCTGCTTTTGATGTAACTCCCGCAGAATTAATTACAGCCATTATTACAGAAAATGGTGCTTTTGCTCCTGGTGAGTTGGTAAAGTGTCATACTATTTCTCAATAAATATTCAATAAATTCTGGACATTTTTTAGTTATAGTCTATTCAGTAACAGGAGACGATACTAAAACAACAGCACCAAATTTATAGTTAAATTCTTGATGAGGACAATCAATGGACGTTTTCTTGGCTAATATTAATCATCTTGAAAGTGTTTCGGTACTATTTGATAAGTATCGTGTTTTTTACAATCAGCCATCAAACATTGAAGCTGCCAAAGACTTTCTCAAAGAACGTTTCAATAATAATGACTCAGTTGTGTTTGCAGCTAATGACAATGGGAAATTAGTGGGATTCACTCAACTTTATCCCAGCTTTTCTTCAGTGTCGATGAAACGAGTATGGATATTAAACGATTTGTATGTGGAAGAATTGTATCGTCGGAGAGGAATTGCAAATTTATTGATGAATGTTGCAGAAGAATACGCAAAAAAAAGTGGAGCTATTAGAGTAAGTTTAGCTACTCAAATTTCTAACTTAACCGCGCAAAAGCTCTATGAATCTAGAGATTACATTAAAAATGAAGAATTTTACCATTATGCTTTGGGGTTACATTAGTGCCATACAACTCGATGCTAGATGTAACCTTAAATATCTTAAATATATAAATCTAATAGAATTATTCAATTCTGTCAAAAACTTGAATCTAGCATTTACAAAGTAGAAAAAATCCCCATGAAAAATTTACTTACTACAATTTATTTAATTCTTTCCTGCATCTCTTTTGCAAGTTGTAGTAATTCACCAACTAATACAACCACAGAAACATTAACTAATAATACTGCTACTACTGCACAATCTCAACCGGAAAATTCCCCAGAACCGGAAACAGAAACTAAACCAAAAACAGATACTCAAGCTAAAACAAAATCTGTACCTCAAACTGTCAGCAACACCACCAAAAAAAGTCAATCACCACAAACCAAAACACCCAAAAAACCACAAATTGGTACAGTCAAAGAATTAGTAAATGGTGATTTACTCTGTTATGTCACCTTAGTAGATGAACAAGGTAAAGAAAACCGCGTTGGTGCAAGTTTTGAGATTTGTGCAGAAGAAGGAAAATTCTTAAACAAGAAAGTACGCGCTGTTTCCACAATAGAATCAGTAAGTGATTGCGAAAGTGCAGAACCTTGTGGAAAAACTCGTCAAGAATCTATCATTACCAAAATGGAAGTTTTGGAAGATAAATCAGCAACAAAACCGCAAGAAAGTAAAACACAAAGTAAAACCCAAACTATCAGTAATGGTGAGTGGACAATTACAACAGGTAATCATGACTCTTGGACAGGAGTGAATAATACAGGAAACTTGACTTATAAAGGATGTGATGCAAAAGGTAAATGTATTGAATTAACTGGAGGTAGGGTTTCTTGTCGTGATGGAATATGCGTTACAGGGTGGACAAATGGAGATTATGTCTACATTTTAGAACAACCCATTACAGAAGATGGAAATGCTCCTCAAACCCTCATCGTGAGAAAAGGTGATAGTGAAATTCTCAAAGCTACAGGATTAAAGTAGTTAACAGGTGACAGTTTTTTGTCAGTTGGGTTTCCTTGCATCAACCCAACTTACATTTTAAATTTTAAATTATCCTCAAACAACGGGAAAAATTCTTTCACCAGTACCAGTTTCAAACACAAACAAATGATTTAAATCTAAATGCAAATGCAAATTTTCCCCAGGATGTAAACGCACACCCCCACCAACCTGCACATTTATAAAACCAGAAGAACCGGGTAAAGAAACACGAATCAAAGTTTCTCTACCCAAAGGTTCAACAACCTTCACCTCAACAAATAAACCTTCTAAATTCTCCTCTCTGCGTTCTCTGCGTCTCTGCGGTTCGTTAATATTTCCAATACTAATATGTTCAGGACGAATCCCCAAATTACAAATTTGTTCAGGGTGCAAATTTAAACCTGCTTTGATATTTTCAGGAATAGCTAATAACTGTCCGCTAATATCAAAATTATCACCCTTATAGATCGCGGGTAAAATATTCATTGGTGGATTACCCAAAAAACTTGCTACCATTTCATTAGCAGGTAAAGCATAAATACTTTGAGGATCGCCAATTTGTTGAATTCGTCCCCGATTTAATACCACAATTTTATCAGCCAAAGTCATGGCTTCAACTTGGTCATGGGTGACGTAAATTGTAGTAATGCCCAATTGTTGATGTAGTTGTTTTAATTCTGCTCTGGTATCATCTCGTAATTGAGCATCTAAATTCGATAAAGGTTCATCAAGTAGAAATAATTGTGGTTCACGTGCGATCGCTCTTCCTAATGCTACCCGTTGTTGCTGTCCTCCAGAAAGTTGTTTAGGTTTTCTGTCTAATAGATGTTCTAGAGACAGCGATCGCGCAACCGTTAAAACTCGTTCTTGAATCTTTTTCCTGTCCACCTTTCGCATTTCTAACCCAAAAGCGATATTTTGGGCGACGGTTTTATGGGGATAAAGGGCATAATTTTGAAATACCATCGCCACATCACGCGCCCTTGCTGGGATATCATTGACCAAGCGATCGCCTATAAACAAATTACCAGATGTAGCCATTTCCAAACCAGCGATAGTCCGTAAAATCGTAGACTTACCGCACCCCGAAGGACCAACCAACACCCAAAATTCACCATCGGGAATTTCAAAGGTGATATCCTCGACAGCGGTGACATTGTTAAATCTACGCTTAATATTTTCTAAAAGAACTTTAGCCATATTTAGTTATTAGTCATTGGTCATTAGTCATTGGGAAGAGGCAAGAGGCAAGAGGCAAGAGGCAAAAGGCAAAAGGCAAAAGGCAAAAAAAAGATAATATTTCTCCCCTGCGCCCCTGCTCCTCTGCTCCCCTGCGCCCCTGCTCCTCTGCTCCTCTGCTCCCCTAAGTCCATGCAGGATGGGATAAGAGAGAAGACATAACCCTCACCCCTCGTAGCTGATTAGAAAGGGGTAGATGACCTCTAGGGGCGCTTAAATCCCATGTAAATTCGTTGGGGTAGCGCGTCCATTTATTGCCATCCTTCCAGCCGATTTTTGGCCATAAACTTTCCCAGTTCTTACCCAAACTCAACCAAATTTCTCGCTGTACAGAAAAGCCAAATTTACCTTCTGAGTGAACTACCCAAAGATGATTAATAGTTTGTAAATCCTGAGTTGGGAAATTTTCCACTTCCGTAAAGTACAACCATTTCCTTTGTACCGCTTGTGGTCCTGCTACTTCGCACATTGTTTGGATAGTAAACAGATCAGCTGCTTGGAACTCTTGACGGGTGAGTAATTGTTGCAAAGAATTGTAACTGATCCCACAGTCTGATTTTAGAGGTACAATTCCTTCAGGAAAGTTATTTTCTATAAATTCCTTGGCTGTAGGTGCATCAGAGTTGTAGATTACTTGGTAGGCTTTACCATCAATCCAAGTTGCTGGAGTGTCACGACGTTTCAGTAAAAATTCCTGCAACACCTCTAATCCCTCATTACCCAAATCAGCTAACTGTGGGATGATTTGTTGTTGGACTTTTTGAGACCCAGCGATTAACTTTTGGCGCAGGGAGTCGATGTCATTTGCAGTGCCTGATAAAATCATTGGGTCTGTCATGCCATTACTCGTGTTAGCGGTACAGTGAAAAAACGAATCAGCTATTGGGCATTCTACAAAATGAAGCACAGATAGCGAAAAGTAGTTTACTATTTTTGACCGGACAAAGTAGCGCCGATTTAACTGAAACCTACGTCTGAGCTACCAATAATTTACCAGCTAAAGCAGGGGATGATCTGCGCCTCAAAGAAAGGGAAGGGGAAGCAGGGGAAGTAGGGGAAGCAGGGGAGGAAAATTAAAAGTCAAAAGTCAAAAGTCAAAATTAAAGAACTTATGCCTTCTGACTCCTGCCTTATGCCTTCTGCCTCCTGCCTTATGCCTTCTGAACTTATTCTATTTGGAATGTGTTAACTATGTACGAAAAGATTACCCCCCCGACGACTGGCGAAAAAATTACCTTCAAAAATGGTGAACCTGTTGTTCCAGCAAATCCCATTATCCCCTTTATTCGCGGTGATGGAACAGGTATAGATATTTGGCCTGCAACTGAAAAAGTGCTTGATGCTGCGGTTGCTAAGGCATACAAAGGTACAAGAAAAATTAGCTGGTTTAAGGTTTATGCTGGTGATGAAGCCTGTGATTTATATGGAACATACCAGTATTTACCCCAAGATACTCTCACGGCTATTAAAGAATATGGCGTTGCTATTAAAGGTCCGCTAACTACACCCGTTGGTGGGGGGATTCGGTCTTTAAATGTGGCATTACGTCAAATTTTTGACCTTTACGCCTGTGTACGTCCTTGTCGTTATTACGCTGGTACGCCATCTCCACACAAAAATCCTGAAAAATTGGATGTAATTGTGTATCGGGAAAATACGGAAGATATTTATTTGGGGATTGAATGGAAACAGGGAAGTGAAATAGGCGATCGCCTTATTAAAATTCTCAACGAGGAACTGATTCCCGCTACCCCAGAACACGGTAAAAAGCAAATTCCCCTTGATGCTGGTATAGGAATTAAACCCATCAGTAAAACCGGTTCTCAGCGTTTAGTGAGACGTGCCATCAAACACGCTTTGACGTTGCCCAGAGAAAAACAACAAGTGACTTTGGTGCATAAAGGCAACATCATGAAATACACCGAAGGCGCTTTTAGAGATTGGGGTTATGAACTAGCAACCACCGAATTTCGGCAACAGTGCGTCACAGAAAGAGAATCTTGGATATTAGGAAATAAGGAGAAAAACGCCAACATTTCCTTAGAAGAAAACGCCCGCATGATTGATCCTGGTTTTGATGCTTTAACTCCAGAGAAAAAAGCGCAAATTGTCAAGGAAGTGGAAACAGTTCTTAATGATATTTGGGCAAGTCATGGAAATGGCAAATGGAAAGAGAAAATCATGGTCAATGATCGCATTGCCGATAGTATTTTTCAACAAATTCAAACTCGACCAGATGAGTATTCTATTCTGGCTACAATGAACCTGAACGGTGACTATTTATCTGATGCTGCTGCGGCGATAGTTGGCGGTTTAGGCATGGGTCCAGGGGCGAATATTGGCGATTCCTGCGCTGTTTTTGAAGCTACTCATGGTACAGCACCAAAACACGCTGGGTTGGATAAAATTAACCCCGGTTCTGTGATCCTTTCCGGTGTGATGATGCTGGAGTTTATGGGTTGGCAAGAAGCCGCAGATTTGGTTAAAAAAGGTTTAAGTGCAGCCATAGCCAATGGTCAAGTGACATACGACCTAGCGCGGATGATTGAACCACCTGTAGAACCTTTGAAATGTTCTGAATTTGCTGACGCAATTATCAAATATTTCGGTTAATTTTGGTTAATTTCTATTAACTAAAGAGTATCCAGATCCCCGATTTCTTCAAGAAGTCGGGGATATATTATCAATTGTCAGAATCAGGATATCCAGGATTAAAGGATGAACAGGATTGAGAAATTGTCTAAAAAACCTATCTGAGTCATAATAGTAATATATCCTATTCAGGAGAATAGATATTCTTATGGTTATTAGTCCTTTGAAACTCAACTTAGACACTGTTAATTTAACCGATGAACAATTTTATCAACTATGTCAAAAAAACAGTAATCTAAAATTTGAACGCACATCTACCGGAGAATTAATTATTCTGCCACCAGTGGAAGGGGAAAGCGGAAATAGAGAAGCAGAATTTATTATAGATTTAGGTATCTGGAATCGGCAAACAAAACTCGGTTATACTTTTAGTTCTTCTACTATATTTAAATTACCAAATGGTGCTGACCGTTCTCCTGATGCAGCTTGGATTAAAAAAGAACGTTGGGAAGCATTAACTCCTGAACAAAAACGAAAATTTCCCCCCATTGCACCAGATTTTGTCATTGAATTAAGGTCAGCAACAAATAGTTTAGAAACTCTGCGTCAGAAAATGCAAGAATATATGAATGCAGGGGTAAAACTGGGATGGTTGATAAATCCTCAACAGCAACAAGTAGAAATTTATCGTTTAGGACAAGATGCGGAATTACGCAATTTACCCACAGAATTATTAGGTGAAGACATATTACCAGGATTTACTTTGAGTTTAGATTGTTATTAATATATTCAATTTAAGGATGTGTTTGAGAGGTTTTTTGAAAAGTATAGTATTAAACTAATAATTTCCAGAGACCTAACCCCCCTACCCCCCTTCCCTACAAGGGAAGGGGGATTTTAAAGCCTCTCCCCTTGTAGGGGAGAGGTTTGGAGAGGGGTTTATTTATATATTTCAAACTTTGAAAATATCCTCTAAGAATGTGATTTCACAACCCAACGCCGAAATAGTTCTACTATTATTCTCCAGTGTCCCTGATTTTCTGCAATCACATCATGACGTTTTAAAGTTTCTAAAGCTGTCTGTAAATCGGTTTCATTTATTTTTATAATCCCAACTAACTCATTTACACTTAATCCCTCGGTATGTTGTGCCAGATGACTTAAAATTACTTGTTGAGTATTACCATTCTCTCCAGCTTGACCCCAAACACCATTAAAATAACGACTACCATTATTAAAAAATTCTGGTTTATTCACAACTGTTTCTACATCTTCCACGGTAAAAACTGGGTCGCGGTTTCTTCCTTGTTCAAACACAAAATCATTATATAGTCGGACTAAATGAAAACCTATCAACTGCACTAAATAAGGTTGTCCGTAGGTTAAATCATAAATTTTATCCAGTGCTTCTGGTGTGTAGTCTAATAAAAAATCTTCAATAGCTGGGTTAGCGATAATTTGACCAGTTGCATCACGTCCTAGAAAACCAACACGAATATTAATCACACTACCAAAAAAGGGATGAAAATAATCTGCTGTCATTTCATCTAAAGTGTGCAACCCTGCAAAAGCAAAAGCAACTTGAGGAGATTCTTGTAATAAACCTCTCAATAAATCCATAAAATTAGCAGGAATTTTTTTATCTTTGATTAAATCTTCAATTTTTTCAAATTCATCTAAGGCAATAATTAAACCACCAGATAAATTTTTAATTACTTGTTTAAAATAGCGGTTAAAAGTGGGAACAGGTAATTTTAATAAATCATCATCATTGGGAGTGGGAATATTCACAACTTGGGAAATTTCATCACTAATAGCCATTAATACTTCCCCTACACCTTGGGTTACATCTCCTAACTTGAGTAAATTCACATAAGCAACTTTTACCTGATTATCTAAAGAGTTAGCAGCATTGCGTAAAATCGAAGTTTTACCCATGCGTCTATGACCATAAATTACTACTGACTGGAGTTGAGGACTTCTTAACCAAAGTTCTTCTAATTGTCTAATAATATCTTCTCTGCCAACAAATAAATTACCCATTACAGGATCGCCGATAACATAAGGATTATTTACAGTTTTATTAATAACAACTTCCCCAACTTCCCCAGCAATTTGTAATAATTGTTTTCGCCAATTCTCGGCAATATCTATAATTAATCCCTGTTCTGCTTTGGGTAAAGTATCGGCTGTATTTAAAATAGTTGTCAGTTCACCTAATGCGCGATTTAAAGCAGAAGAACGAGACACACGAGAGACACTGCGATTGATGATTTTCACATCTTCAATTACTCGCAAAAATCTATCTAATGTTTGCCAAGTGTTAGGACGTAATAAACCTGATGTAGGGAATGTAGGTAATTGTAGGTTAGCAATAGAGTTTAATTCTTTAGCTTCGTTAAATGCTGCTAAAGTTTGGGCAAGGATATACATTTCTTCCCCATAGAGAAGAGAACGCACCACCACAAACGCTTCTGTTGCCTTAGTAGGTTGTTTTTCATGCAGATACCAAAAACCAGCCGCAGCAGCACGGGGAGGAGTATCAAGACGGGTATCTGTATTCAAACTTTCCTGCAATCTTTTTTTACCAGGGAAACGTAATAAAAAACCTTTTATTGCTTCTGATTTAAGTTTTTCACTGAGAGAAGCAGAGAGAAAATGTATTAATTCCCAATAATATGTAGTTTCTGCTAACTGAGAAACCGACCAAATTATTTGTTCTGATGGTAGTATATTCAATACCTTATTCACTGTTTGCACTACAGGAATAAATTGCATGGTATATGCTAAGAGTTGATTAACATTATGTATGCCATTTTCCCAGTCCTGTAATAACCAGGTTTTTAAGCAAACATCTAAATCAGGTAGAGAAATAATAGTAATTCTTGGTAATAAAAAACTACCATTTATGAGGTAACGCAGGTTAAAAGACAAGCCAAACAACCGATTTTCTAAACGTAAGGTTGCCATACCTACCGCCACACCGAATACCACACCTACCGCCACACCTACCGCCACACCTACCGCCACACCGAATACCACACCTAACGCCACGCCTAACGCCACAGCGAATACCACACCTACCGCCACACCTCCCGCCATACATCTCACCGCACCTCTCGCCACACCGAAAGCCAAGCCGAAAGCCACACCTACCGCCACACCTCTCATCACACCGGAAGCTACACCTCCCGCCACACCGAAAGCCACATTGAACGCCACACCGGAAGCCACACCGGAAGCCACACCTACCGCCACACCTACCGCCACACAGGAAGCCACATTGAACGCCACATCTCCCCAGTTAATACGTAAGCCTAATGCTTCAAAAAATAAACAGGTCAATACTGGTGCAATTATTGTTAAAACAACTCCTTGCAATAGCAGTTGACGCTGAATAGAATTTTGACGTAGTATCTTCAGTCCTTTACTCCAATTCATTTCCTTTTCAGGAATATAACCCCCGCCAAAATTATCCACATACCACCGCAAAGCCTGGGGAAAGTAAAATACCCAATACAGCAACAGTAGATAATCTAAAGGATTCCACAAAGACAGAGGACGGCGTAATTTTGGGGCTAAATCTAAACGAGGTACAGGAGATTTTGTAGTCATAATATATTTTTAATTATTTGATTCAGAATATTTTTTATACAAGTTATAACAAAGTTGGGTTAATTTTTGTGGATGTCCACTGCTTTCTTGAATCAGTTCTTGAATATCTGCGTCTATAAAATTAATGTTGGTTGGTTGTAACCGCTTGGCAATAAAATCAAGGATAATATTATCATTCCAAGTAAGAATATCTATTTGTTGACAAATATCTTCTAATGGTGATGTGTTACCATTATTTTGACTATCATTAAATAATGTTCTTAAAGGTTCATTGGCAGCGACAACTAATTTTAAACAAGCATTTTCACCTTCAGATAAACCCCGTAAATGATCCCTCATATCCCTTGTAAATCCTGATCCATTGAGTTTACCAACATTATCTAATAATAATAAGACTTTTTTATTTTCCAAATTTCTTGTAAATCTATAACCTTTACTGTCTGGTATACCAAGTTTTTCACATATAGCAAAATAAAAATCTTCTTGATTATGAATAAGATTCATATCTAGAAAAACTTGTTGTCGTGGTAATTGTAAAAGTTTTTCTGATTGTTGGTAAACTGCATATAATAAAGATGATTTACCAATTGCTGGTTCACCAATAATGGCAACACTACTAGAGTTATTGATAAGTTCAAATATTTGCTTTACTTCTTGTTGTCTACCCAAAAACTTTTCTAAGTTCTCTATTCTTCCAGTTGTGGGAACAAAAGGATTTTGATTATTTTGTGGTGGACTGATTTTAATTTGAGTTGTTTCTCTAGTGGGTATTACAGGAGGTAATGAAATGCTTAAAGAATCTTTGTAATGTTGTATTGGATTTTTTAAATGTTTTTTACTGACTTTTATATTTAATTCTTGTGTGATTTTGTTCCACAAATCTGCACCTACTTCTCTCACGGTTGTTTCAGCTTTAAAAGTATTTGCAGCAATGGTTTTATAATCTAAACCTTCCCAACTACCTACCAAAATATCTTGTTCTAACTCATTTAAGACTTGGTTTGTCTTTTCTAACAATACACGATTGATAAAATTTAACGCTTCTTTAGAGTCCATTAGGCATATTTTGAGTGATCAGGTTAAATTAAGCACTTAGCTAATGATTTTAAATTCTACCCTACAAACCTACATCTGCCTGCATTTACCTACATAAATTTTTCAGAAAAATTACCTACAACACCCAACCTACTCAGCATAGACTCCAGGTGATGATAGAGAAGTAAACAAAAGACAAACATCTGAGGAGTGAAAACAATGTCTCAACAACCAACAGACAACACCACCAATATTTTAGTCACTGCGGAGAAGATAGTTGAGAGTATCACTAAATCAGAAACAGTTGAATTAAGTGAAGTTGCAGCAAAAACAACAGAGAACATTTTCACGGTTTTAGTTACATCTGGAGGTAAACCCGTTGCTGTGATTTTAGCCATTGCTGTGGTAATTATAGCAACTGCAATACCTATTGCTGTTTTGAAATTATCTCCAAGTCACATAAATCCAACTGTGAAAACTTCCCAAGTCAAATAATGAATTTAGGGTGGGTTATAGCGTTACTAACTCACCTCATACTTTGGAGGGATAAAACTCACCATTTCTAAATCAGCTTTTGCAGTTATGATCTAAAACAGTGCAAAATGTGCGTAAATTTACAAAAACTTAACTGCAAAAAGGCTTATGAGTTTAAATCGTCGTCATTTCTTGGTTTTACTGGGTGCTAGTGCGGGTGCTTTTCTTCTAGATGGTTGTGCTTCTGCAGAAACCTCTCCCCCAAGAACATCAGCTATTGAACTACCCCCTTTACCCTACGCTTACGATGCACTAGAACCGCATATTGACGCTAGAACAATGCAGTTCCATCACGATAAACATCATGCGGCCTATGTGAACAACTTAAATAAAGCATTAGACAAATACCCAGAACTGAAAAATAGAACTGTGGAAGAACTGTTGCAAAATCTTGATAATGTACCCGCAGATATTAGAACTACAGTCAGAAATAATGGTGGTGGTCATGTTAACCACTCAATGTTTTGGAAAATCATGAAACCTAATGGTGGTGGTGAACCTACCGGAGAAATAGCAACCGCAATCAAAGATAATTTTGGTAGTTTTGCAGATTTTAAAAAGCAGTTTAATGAAGCTGGTGGTAGCCGTTTTGGTAGCGGTTGGGTTTGGTTAGTTCGCAATAAAAATGGTAAGTTAGAAATTACAACTACAGCAAATCAAGATAGTCCTTTAATGGAAGGTAATTATCCCATTTTTGGTAATGATGTATGGGAACACGCCTATTATCTCAAATATCAAAACCGCCGACCTGATTATTTAGAAGCTTGGTGGAATGTAGTTAACTGGGATGAAATTAATCAACGTTTTGCAGATGCAAGTAAAATAGGGTAATTTATGTGGGGTAAGATCCCCGACTTCTATTTGAATTTTATCAATAAGAACTTCATACTTGTCAGAAGTCGGGGATCTAAATGCTATGCTGAATCCTGACCATAAACTAACCCTATTTCAATTTTAAAAACTACATTTACAAAATATGAAACTTTTTGCCTCTATCTTATTTTTAACCCAAAAGAACTATTTAGCAGTAGTGAAATTGGCTTTGATCTGGAAGTTGAGTTTATTAGTTATAGCTGGTTTTTTAGGGTTAATAATTGGCGCGATTTTCGCAATCTTTTTAACTGGAATACTAGCATGGCAGCATGATCGCAATTCTCCTCCTCCAGAAGCAGGTTCAATGGGTGGAGTTGCATGGTTGGGTATGGGGCTGTTTTTGATATGTATAATTAGTCCTTTGATGGTGGCGATCGCTATCTTTCTAACTACCTTATATTTATAGATTTAATAGATTGAGATTCCATCAGGTTTGGTTGACAATCTATCCAAATGGGGTTCAAGTATAACATTTACATTTATAAAATTTTTTACCTATAGTCGTTGATCTGTGCAAAAATACTATTACCAAAGTATTGAAACTATTGATTTATTTAAAACTTATGCCTAGTCATGAGATCAGGTTTGATGATGGAAAATACGACTATATCAGGACGATTACTCTGTCAGGTTGTACAGTCAGCATCACAACAGACGGTGTTGGTTTTAATGCCTACTCTTTTGAAACCCATGAATTGGCTACCGAAACCGAGGCGCTGGAATTTTATGAAACAACTATCCGCAGGGAAAACCCTAGTTATCAGCCGCCAACAGATTCATCACCTACTGAACTCATAGAGGAAGAGGAAGAGGAAGAGGAAGAGGAAGAAGAATTAGAACCGCTTTCATTTGATTTCGATTTGCATGAACAAAATTTAGCAACAGATGAATTAGTAAATCGTTTAGCAGTAGTGCTACCCGGTTTAGAAATTTATGAGAGTGAATCTAGTGACTATCCTTTTAAAACATTTGTTTGGAAAGTAGACAATCAAGGAGAATTTACTATAGACAAGCTGCTTTTAGCAGAGGGATTTATGCAGTCGATTGCATGGGATGATTTTTTAGCGGCTGTCATCACTAATAGCAGTAATCTCACCAGCGATTTAGCTTTAGAAGCAAATCTGAATCCTGAAGAAATTGCTCATAAATGTCAAATGTTAGAAACTACATTGCGAATGCAGTGTAAAAACATCTCTGTTTATAAAATCAAGCACTTTGATCCGATCTTACCTGAACAAAAATTCGATGAATTTCATATTATTGTAGGTGAAAATCATGATGGGAATTGGTTGGGAATTGCTCCCCAAATTGGCTCTATTGAAGATATTAGAACCGATACTGAGCGCATCCAAATCTCCACAAACTTTACTCCTGTGTCCACCAACCAAACATTAATTAATACCTTACAATCTATAGTAACTGGCTTGGAGTTTGCGACCACTCCAGGCACTAGTAATAGAGAATTTAACTTAACATCTGCTAATTCTCAAGAGCAAACAATTTATCAGTTGCTTGATGCAATTGATTTCGTGATTACTTGTTCTTTTGCTCCCTTTGGTTCAGTAGCAGAAGATGAAGATCGTGAATTTTTCCGTTACATCCATCCCTTAGATCAACTGTTGCAGTTAAATCTCACAAATTTACGAGAATATGTGATTGGGTCCTATTCCCTTTATCACCTATACGCTATTGGTAATACCCATAGTGGTGATTGGGTAGGAGTATCAACTGTTGCTGTTTGGACTTGAAAAACCTCTCCCCTACAATGGTAGGGAAAAAAGAGCAGCTTTTATTTCTAGAGAGGTTTTGAAATCACCTTTTTTAAATCCCTATTTTCATAAATTACAAAGGCTTTTGCGTCGGTACACCCACAGCACGAGGAAAACTAGCAGGTGTATTTCCTACTTTTCGCAAAAATAAACAATGCCGAATACTATTACTTAAAGGAGTTGTAAATTCTTCAATTAATTCAACTCTTCCCCCTAACTGCTTAACTGCATTTTCTAAACTTTGGTTTTCTTCTTTAGTCCAACTTCCCCGATAAATTACAGCTAAACCGCCTTTTTTCACCAAAGGTAAACTATATTCAGCACAAGCAGAAGCTGTACCCACAGCACGAATTAAAGCTAAATCATAACTTTGTCTGTATTTATTTTCCTGTCCAATTTCTTCTGCTCTCCCTACAATAGTCTTAGCATTAGTTAGAGAAAGACTACTTAATATCGTCTCAATAAAATTAATTTTTTTGCGCGTAGAATCTAACAAACTTACTTGACAACTTGGAAAAATCATAGAAATTGGTACACCAGGAAAACCTGCACCAGTACCAATATCAATTACAGATGCACCTTGATCAAGAGAATCAATAAAATGCTGTTTTGGTGCAACTCCCCGTAAAGAGTCCCAAAGATGTTTTTCCCAAAATTCTTCAGGTTCAGTAATTCGAGTTAAATTAAATTGCCGATTGCCTTCAATAATTAATTCATACAGTTGTTGAAATTGATTTTGTTGCTGATTTGTAGGTTGCCAATTTAATGTTTTTTGCCAAAATTGCACCATTTCTGGTAAACTAGATACAGATTCTAAACTCATGTTGACTCAATAAATTATTTTAAACTCTTTACGTTCCTTTCTGCGCCTCTGCGCCTCTGCGTGAAACATTTTAACTTTTCAATTTACGACTGTTTCCGCAATTTTCTTTTCTAATGTTTTAGGCTCAACCGCTTCTAAAACACCATGATTTAATGTCCAACAACGGTCTGCTATTGGCAACAAATCCCCAGCGTCATGTGTTACAACTAACAATGTCCAATCTTTTTTCAATTTCGCTAATAAATTTACTAGCTGACGGCGCATTGACCAATCTAAACCCGCTGTAGGTTCATCTAATAATAATAAATTCGGTTGACGAATTAATTGAACCGCCAAAGCTAAACGCCTTTGTTGTCCACCGCTTAAAGCATGGGGTGGTGTAGATAGGGATAAATGCTCTAATCCAACTTCGCTTAATGCCTGGTGAACCCGCTCTGTCCCTAATTCGGGATGACCCAAACGCAATTCTTCTAAAATTGTACCACCGCAGAAGTGCCTTTCTGGAAATTGAAACACTATCCCCGCCAACTGTTGTAGCTGTTCGGCTATCAGTTCCTGTTCTCTCCAAAAAGCCGCACCAGAGGTAGGTTCAGCCAGTCCTGATAAAATTTCTAATAAAGTGCTTTTACCGGAACCACTAGGACCAATAATCAGACCTAATTGCTGGGGAGGTAATTCCAGGTTAATGGATTTGAGAATTGCTGACGGGCAAGCGGTGGGGTGATAAGTTAGATTTCTGAGATAGAGCATTTGTTAAAATTACCAAAAAGTCAGCAGACAACTGATGGACTAGACGCAAAGTTAAGTAACCACAACCTAGTCCAGCAGCAAGAATCATTCACTTTTTTTCTATTGTGGCAGACTTACACGAAAAAATCGCTACAACAAGCGAGGAAACCTGAATCAATTACCACAGTCTACATAAACAAGACTTACGCAAAACAGAACGAAAGTAGGAGTAATTCATGAATTACCCATACGCAAGAATCAGGTTTTTAGTCCAATCTTGCGTAAGTCCTAATCAAGTAGATTTTTTGGCAGTATATAGAGGCATTTTTCAGTTAACCATTTTTTTGCATTTTAAGTAACACATACGACAAATTCAACCGTAATTATTCTGAGGATTTCCATGTCTAAACTGTTTTTGATTCCTCAATTAACAATGTTGTTTCGATTTCCTGTAGTTTGCAACGTTGCTTTGGCTACTAGCATTATCCTCAATTTGTGTGTAAATCCCTCATTAGCTGGTGATCCGTTTCGCCGCAGCGAACCCCATAAAATTGGCGATCGCACGGAAGCAGCGTTTAAGGCGATTTTCCAACAGGGAAATTATCCAGCAGCAGAGGAGTATCTGCAAAAAGCCATCTCGGATGAAGCAAATGAACCTTTAGCTTATGCGTTGAAGGCATCTTTAGCATACAATAATCAAGATTTAGTTAGCTTGGAGAAGTACAGCAAAAAAACTTTAGAAGCTGGACAAAAGCTGATTGCTAGTGACCCTTTGCGTGGTAATTTATACACTGGAGTGGGCAACTTTTTAGAAGGTGCGGTAATTCTTACCCGTAAAGGAAATGTCAATGGTGTCTCACAAGCCTTGAGTCGATTGACAAGAGTCTATGAATATTTAGACAAAGCAGAAGCTATTGATGCCAATGATCCAGAGTTAAACTTAATTAAGGGCTATATGAATTTAATGTTAGCCGTTAATTTGCCTTTTATTAGTCCAGATCAAGCGATTGAAGAACTAGAACAAAATGCTGCACCTGGGTATTTGGTAGATAGGGGTATTGCTTTAGCATACCGGGATTTGAAAAAATATCCTCAAGCGTTAGATTATGTCAATCGCGCCTTAAAAACGACTGCGGACAACCCAGAAATTTATTATCTCAAAGCACAAATCCTGCACGAAAAGGGTAAAAAGGAAAAAAGCCAGAACTTGGTTAAGGATGCGATAGCTAATTTTGACAAAGCCCTGGCTAAAAAATCCCAACTTCCTGCTAGTCTCGTCAAACAAATTGAATATGAACGCAACCAGGCTAAACAGCGCCTGAATAATCTATGATAATTAGTTGTTAGTCATTGGTCATTAGTCATTAGGTTTCTAATTTTGACTTTTGACTTCATATATCTCCCCAATCTCCAAAAATGTACATTCAATTCCGCGAAGTTAATCCTTTTGATGTCTGGATTTGGTTGAAGTTCAGCACCCTTCCCTCTGGACGTGAAAAACAATATGTAGAAGAAGTTTTCAATTCCTGGTTTTATCTAGGTAAATTAGGTGGATTCAATGCCGAAAATCTGCAAGTGCAAGAAACAGGTTTAGAACTCAGTTACATGGATTATGATGCAAAAGGTTATGATAAAAGCCTGGTGGCTTTGATGCACAATATGGGTGAGTTTGAATATGAAGGAGAATGGGGAAGATGCTGGTTTGATTTAGGAACTAGTGATGCGATCGCATTAGATATTCTCATCAACGCCCTCACTCAATTAAGTGAAGAATACGTCACCATTGAAGCCCTATATATCGGTGGTGAAAACGAAGATTGGCCAGTTGAAGATAGTGAAACTCGTGCCTACTCAATTTACGATACGTAGGTCGGCATTAAAAATTTTCGTTATGACAAGGCAAAAGGCAGAAAAGAAGATGTTTGTGGGCAACTTTACTTTTCGTTACATACTTCTGTTTTTTGCACATTTCTACTTAATTAATCACAACTAACAGCCAAAATGAATAACCCAGGTGAAATTAGAGTCATAGTCTTAGCATTAATTCGAGATGGGGACAGAATTTTTGTTTCTGAAGGATACGACCCCACTAAACAATCAACATTTTACCGCGCTTTAGGTGGTGGTATAGAATTTGGTGAAACCAGTCGGATAGCCTTAGAAAGAGAATTTCAAGAAGAAATTCAAGCCGATTTAACTAATATTCGTTACTTGAATTGTATAGAAAACCTGTTTAGCTTCGATGGTAAACAAGGACATGAAATTATCCAACTTTATCAATGCGATTTTGCAGATCCACAATTTTACAAAATCGAAAGTTTAACCTTTTCCGAAACACCAGAAAAGAAACATCGCGCTTTATGGGTAGAAATTGCCAAATTTAAATCAGGAGAATTAAGATTAGTACCAGAAGTATTTTTTGATTATTTGTAAACTCAATTCCCCGAATTATCCCAATACTGTTCGGTTAAGAATTTTAGTAGGTTGGGTTGAACAAAGTGAAACCCAACAAACCGTTGTAAATGTTGGGATACGTTCCTCAACCCAACCTACATAATTTCATGGTTCTGAGCTTAACCGACAAGTATTGCGAATTATCCAATAATTCGGGGAACTATCTCAGAAAATAAAGAGAATTGCTATAATTAACAAATATCATCAACAAAGAGAGTGAATTATGTCTATTCAATTAGTAACCAGACGTTTCACAGTTGAACAATATCATCAAATGAATGAAGCTGGTATTTTAACAGAAGATGATAGAGTGGAATTAATCAACGGAGAAATTATTGAAATGTCACCAATTGGTAGAAGACACGCAGCTTGTGTAAATCGTTTAAATTTTCTTTTTTCACAGTTACTAGGTAAAAGAGTAATTGTTGCTGTACAAAATCCCATAATTTTAGATAATCTGTCAGAACCCCAACCAGACATATCATTACTTAAACCCCGTGCAGATTTTTATGAATCTGGACTTCCTCAAGCACAGGATACATTTTTATTAATAGAAGTTGCAGATAGCAGCATTGAGTATGATAGAAAAATCAAAATTCCTCTTTATGCTAGTAGCGGTATTTCAGAAGTTTGGTTAGTCGATATTTATGAACAACTAATTATAGTTTATCGCCAACCTACTGCAAATGGCTATAGTGAAATCAAAACTTTCCATTTGGGCGATATTGTAGATATTTTAGCATTTCCTGGAATTAATTTAACAGTTGAGAGTATTTTAGGATAAAATCAATTACCAATTACCAATTACCAATTACCAATTACCAATTACCAATTACCAATTAATCATATCTATCTTTTTTTAATTTAATCACTTGCATCACATTATCGTGATGTTGACCACCGATAATATCTTTCAAGTGAATTTTTCCATCAATATACTGTAAATGAATACGCCAACCTGATATTTTATCAATATCAGCACGGTAGATAGCTTGTTTAATACCCGTTACCTTATGTAATCTCGTTTTCGGAAACGTTCTTGTTCTGTGACATTCATTATCTTCTAATTCAGCTAAAGCTTCCAGAAAATCAGTTTTCAAATCATCGGGCAACATTTTCATTGCTTCATGAATCACACCATATTCATCTAGCAGAGGTTTAATTTGTGCCATTAACAACAATTAACTTGTAAATCTTGATTTTCTTCCACAGTGAAATCTTGATAAATCATCTCTGCAACAGCATTATAAGCTTTTTGAGCATTTTCATGATTAACTATTCTAAATAAAGTGATTAGTATACAACCAAAAATTGGATCATCATCAATAGTTAAAATTATTCTGTGGTCATCATTAATTTTTAGACAATATATAGTAGAATCATAGTCATGATTAAGTTTGATATTTCGCAGTTGTTCGCTATGTTCATAAAAAGAATTATTTTCAGATGAGAGAAGTTCAAAATTACGATTCATTTCTTTAATAATTCTAAACTTCTCCGTATCTGTAAATCTTTCTAAATCTTTTTCAAAATCCTTTGTCGATTCAATGAGTATATCCATCAATTTAACTCCTGAGTCGAAAGTCCAAGATTACTCTAAATTTACCTTAATTCCAGAAAATTGAATATAGCATTTATGATCATCAGAAATCCACTTTCCAGAACTTGTATCTATAACTGCACATCTTCAACACCATAGCTTTCTGGAAAATTCAGATTTATGCAAATTAGTCAACTCAGAAATCAACTCATCAAACCTGTATTCATACTCATATCAGGACTTGCTATTACTCAAACCATTGGATGTACAACATTCAATTCCAATAATAGTGAAAATATAGCAGATGCCCAAACACCACCTAAACCAGCACCCCAAGAAATTGTTCAAGGTGGAGAAGTTCGTCCTTTACCTGGTAGCTTAGATAAAATACCCGTTTTTAACAGCAACAGTCCCGAATGGATTAAAACTGAAGGCGTTTTACTTTCTACTTTTAAACCTGATGGTAAAAAAGTTCCAGCCGCACATCTCAATTTCCCCTTTCAAGGACGATTTGATTTATTTGCTCACCACTATACCCACACTCCCAAAGATTTGCAAACGCTTTATTTGGGTGTAATGTTCCATAACCCTGGTAAAAAACCTATTACTGTAGATATTTTACAAGGTGCAAGTTATTTGATGGTAGATGCACCTTTTGTAACTTTAGCACCCTATGTAGAAAATAACGATGGTAAAGCCTTTGCCGGTCCAGGAAATAGGGCAGTAGCTGATGTGCTGAGGGGAGTACGTCAAAAGGATTTTCCGGCTAAATTGGTAATTCCTGCTGGGGGAAGTCGGATGTTATTAAATCATCCTATCCCCGTGCGAAATTTAGAAAAACCTGTAAATGGTCGGTCTAGCTTTTTCCGTTTGCGTAGTAGTGGGAAAGTTTATACGGCTAGTTTAGCGATGTTTGCTAAGAAAAATACTGATGGTACTGACCGTGCGCCAACTTTAGCCGAATGGCAAGATTTATTAAATAACGGTAATTTTGCAGGACCCAGGGATAAAATTCCCACACCGCCCGATGCTAAAGGAGGTCAGTTAATTTACGGACGGGTCGCTGGTGTATCTGAGGGTGCGACTTGGAAAGCAAACCTGGTGGATAACCCAAAAACCCAAACTTTGATGATTCCCCAACCTGGTAAAGCTATTTCCTATCCCATAGCAACTTTACGGAGTGGTAGGTTAGGAACTGAACAAAGCCAAACTGCAAAAATGTTGGTACGTTATCCAGATACGGCTTATGAAGCACATGGCAATTATGGCGTAGAATACAGTCTCAGTTTACCTTTAAGTAATAATACTAATAAAGAGCAAACTGTGAGTGTGACCTTAGAAACTCCGTTGAAAGAAGATAAATTATCTCAAAACGGTGTACGTTTCCGCAAACCGTCTTTAGATTTTCCCTTTTTCCGAGGTACTGTACGGCTACGTTATGCGGATGATGATGGTAAGCAACAAACACGCTATGTGCATTTATGGCATCGTACTGGTCAGGTTTTAGATCCTTTAGTGAAAGTCTTGTTAAAACCGGGGACTAAACGCATGGTCCAGTTAGATGTCATTTATCCGCCTGATTCTACCCCTCCGCAGGTGGTGACGGTGAGAACTTTGGAAAATTGAAGTTATGCATTTACGTAGCGACTATCTTGATGTCAAGCGATCGCTACGATTCTACATTTGTTCGGAGACTATAATAAGAAAATTACTTACCGCCGTAGAAAAAGGCAATTTCTTTTTCTTTCAAAGGAGCAAAACCAGCATCAACAAGCTTTTGGTCTAGTTCTGCTTGGGGGATATGCTTGGCACCGATGCGGACGATGCGAGAACGCATGGTATTAGATACACCACTACGTTGTCTACCTGCTTCTAATCCCATGACTTGGTTATACAGTTCTAACTTAGCGGAGGGAATAGGAGAACCATCAAAATCAATTCCTTGTGCGATCGCTACATCAATAGCATCAGCACCTGTAGTAGTTTGATTCCCTACATTAGTTTCGGTAGTCATGGCAATATATTCTCAGATTTATAGGTATATATTACCAGGTCATTGGACATTGGGTTATTAACTTCCCCCTGCTCCCTGCTCCCCTGCCTCTTCGCTGCCTTCTGCCTCCTACACTTGTCACTTTTGGAAATTTTGGTTTAATCTCAAACCAGCGGTATAGCAATTTAGGTGATGCTATGTCTGATGCCCACACTCCTCGTAACAAAGACCGCAGCCTCGAACAAGCTCTAACTAACAAAATTATCGATGATTATTTCGAGAATTCTGAAAGTTGGCTGAGAGCAATTTTGCGGATGTGTTTTTTCTCCCTCGCTAAAATCAATGGAGAATCCGTTTTTATCGTTGAATGTCCGAATCAAGCCGTAGCAAAGCGCCTGAGTCGTAAAACTTATCCGTTTCGAGGAATGGTATACTTTTTAACTGATAACTTTGATGATAGCGATCGCACTTTATTTTGCTACAAAGACGAACGCAAAGGAAATTGGCGCTGTTTTGATACCAGCACAAATACTTGGCAATCTTTAAATAAGTTGCAATCATCTACTACCCCAAGGGACTAGGGACTGGGGACTGGGGACTGGGGACTGGGGACTGGGGACTGGGGACTGGGGACTGGGGACTGGGGACTGGGGAATCAATTCTATTTTTCCCAATCACCAATCACCAATCACCAATTACTAATAATTTTTGCGCGTTATTGACCCACCAACAAACGCCCCTAATGTTGTACCTGTCCACATTCCAGCTATGCTGCCTTGCCAAATTGCTCCAGGTGTTACCAAAGTATTACACATCATTTTCAAGCCCCAGGCTTGATTTTGACATTTTTGATTATGAAGCATTGAGGTGATTTGTCCACCAATCAAACCACCAAAAAAGCCGGATGATAGTGCCACAAAAGTACAAATTAGAATCCGTTTCTTAGTCATCGTAATTCGGAATACGGGGAGATGGTGAGCAGAGGAGAAATAATAATATCTTCTATCTTTTATCTTCTCTTCTGCTACACCCCTATCTGTCACCTGTCACCTGTCACCTGTCACCTGTCACCTGTCACCTTCTTCAACCTGTATTCCTCATTCCTGCTGCAATACCGTTAATAGTTAACAATGCTCCTCTTAGTAACTCCCCTTTGCTGTAACGGGAGTGAATTACCCCTGGTGTGCTACTGTTCTTGTACTGTCGTAGGCGCTTGAGCAGAGAAACTTGGATAAATCCCAGCGGTACAATTGTGCCATTACGTAACTGTACTGAACGCTGCAAGATGGGATCACCGTCTAAAAGTCGCTGATGCCCAGTTATTTTTAAGACAAAATCCCTGGTGAGATAGAATTCACTGGCAATTTGCTCAAAAACTTTCTCAAACCTGGGTTTATCTTCTGGGTTGGACAATTCCTGTACGTAATGACGCGCCATTTCCATGTCTACTTTAGCCAAGGTCATTTCTGCTTTAGAAATTACCATTTTGAAGAAAGGCCACTTGACATAAAAGTAACGCAGTAATTTCAAGTGTTCTTCTGGTTGTTCGTTTAAAAACTCTTGTAAAGCTGTACCCACACCATACCAGGAAGGCAACAAAAACCTAGTTTGTGTCCAACTAAATACCCAAGGAATAGCTCGCAAACTGCTTAAATCTTTCTTACCAGATGGTCGCCGTGCTGGACGAGAGCTAATTTGCAACTGGCTAATTTCTTCGATGGGGGTGACTTGGTGGAAGAAGTCGATAAAATCGGGTTGTTCGTAAATGAGAGCGCGATAATGCTGACGAGAACGCACTGCTAATTCTTCCATAATCTCATTCCAGGGTTCAATATCATCAAACCCAGTCCGCAGCAAACTAGCTTGGACTACTGCACTGGTAATAGTTTCTACGTGGTACAAGGCCAAGTCCAGCAAAGAATATTTAGAAGCTAAAACTTCCCCTTGTTCAGTAATCTTGATCCGTCCATTAATACTGTGTCCTGGTTGAGCCAAAATCGCCTCATAAGCAGGTCCACCACCCCGACCGACAGAGCCACCTCGTCCGTGGAAAATTCGCAGGTTTAAGCCGTATTCTTCCGCGATTTTTTGCAGTGATTTTTGAGCTTTATGAATTTCCCAGTTGCTACTTAAGAAACCAGAGTCTTTGTTGCTGTCAGAATACCCCAGCATCACTTCTTGCAAGTTAGGGTTGAGGATGGGGGAAGATGGGGAGTTGGGGGATTGGAAAGATGGGGAGGTATTTTCTAGATTAATTGCTTCATAACCACCCGCTAAGAAAGCGCGATAAAGTGGGAGTCCAAACAGCTGCCGCATGACGCTTCTAGAGCGTTGTAAGTCTTCTACAGTCTCAAATAGCGGTACAACTCGAATTGAACCTACAGCTATAGCGGGGTCAAATAATCGCGCTTCTTTGGCTAAAAGCAAAACTTCCAAAACATCGCTGACTTCGCGGCACATACTGATAATGTAAGTTTGGCAGATGTTGAGGCCAAATTCTTGTTGCAGCGATCGCACGACGCGGAAGGTTTCAATTACATCATTGGTTTTTTCAGAAAATGGTAATTCTGCGGGAATTAATGGCCGTCTCGTTTGCAGTTCTCCAGTTAACCAAGCCACCCTTTGAGCTTCTGATAGTTCGTTGTAAGATTGGGGTAAAACTTGCAAGTATTCAAGAATCTCATTGAGCGCATCAGAGTGACGAGATGATTCTTGACGAATATCTAGCTGAGTCAGGTGAAAGTCAAAAATTTCGACTTGACAAATGAGATTTTCTAACTCTCGACAACTTAAACCTGTTTCTGTCAAGTTGCGCTGAATTAATCGTAGTTCTGCCAAAAATTCAGCCCCGGAACGATACATGGGGGAATCTTCATTTGTTGGCGTTTCCCGATTATATAAAGCCAGATTGCGATCGCGTGTATTTTCCAGCCTTCTTAGCACATAAGAAAGTTTAAGTCGATAAGGTTCCTGACGATAACGCAAGGCCAGCGCATCGTATACATCACTCAAAGTAGATTGATCTAACTCTAGCGATTCCAGCAAATCTGGCAGCACATCGCTCCAGTGCATGGACACACTTAATAATTCAATCAGCTGCTTCACCGAGTGAATATATCTCTCTAACACCATCTTGCGCTGATAACAAGCAGTTTTCCAAGTTACTTCTGGTGTCACCGATGGATTTCCATCCCTGTCTGAACCTACCCAAGAACCAAAAGAGCAAAAATTTGTACTAGGTGGTTCTAACCAAGGAAATGTTTGTGCTAGAGAATATTTGAGGCGTTTATAAAGTTGGGGAATACCATCAAATAAAACTTCCTGGAAGTAGTGTAGCGCATAATCTACTTCATCTAATACAGTTGGTTTAAATTGATGCAGTTCATCAGTACGCCACCAGAGGCGAATTTCTTCCAATAATCGCTCTTTTACCTCTGCTGCTTCCCAAGGATAACCACCAGAGCGATTTTCCAAACTATCTAGCTGTTGTAAGAGGTTTACTACCTGTCGCTGTTTATCGCGGATAGTGTGACGAACAATTTCCGTGGGGTGTGCAGTGAAAACTAGGCGGATATCCAGTTGAGAAATCAGACGTTGAATTTGCTGAGGTGGTACATTCAGTTTGAATAACAGGGGAAATAAAGCTGCAAATGTACCCTTTTGTTTAACTGGCGTTGTGTCTGTCCAACTTTGTGATAATGAATCTGCTCCTAGTTCCTTGGTGACAGGTAAGTCATCTTCCCTTTGGTTAGTCGAATAAATAATATTGGCGAGATGTTCCTGATCTATGATGCCTGAATCAGAATAGCGGGTTAGCTGCTGCTTTTGTTCGTATTCCTGCTCAATGATATTAATCAGCTGAAAATAAAGAGCAAAAGCACGAGCAGCACGAATAGCCTCGTTGATATTTAGCTGTTCGATCAATTCGACTGCTGAGGAGGCATGATCATTTGTAGCTTGTCCTTCAGGTGAACACAAATCGCGCAACTGCCGCAATAGATCCACCATTTTTTGTCCGCATTCCTGCCGAAGAACCGACTCCCACAATTCCTCTACTACCTGTAGACGATGACGCAAGAATAATTCAGACATAGGGTAGATATTCGCTGCTGGCGATGAAGAGTATAAAAGGGAACCCATATTCTCCGCTCTAGTAAAGCCAATTACTGTTTACAATTTTAGTTTTGTGCTGGTTGGTTTATAGGATTACCCGAAGCCAATAAATGGTTATATATAACTGTCAGCTTTGGTTTAGTTCCTGTTCATCTGGAAAGTTGAGAAGGGGGAGGCGATCGCCTCTAAATACTTCTTCACTGGCTGATCCTAAAGCTTCCAGTGCCTGACCAGTTGCTTTATCTGCTACAAGTAGCAGTAGCATAGATGCTGTAGCTATTTGTAGGAGACAAGATTGGGGAATACTAAACAAAATCAGATTTAATCCTGGGCTTGGTAAGGGGTTTTGGGTTACAGGTGACATTGCTAATTCTTAGTGATGGCCAGATGAGTAAAATAGACGCAAAACTCAATACTGCTTGCTTAAGAGTCTGAAAGTTGTAAATTATTGGTTTGGGTAAAGGGTAAAGGTTTTTTCTTTCCCACGCACCGACAAGTATTGACGCAAAACTCAATCTTCTGAGGATATGTAACCTTGATAAGACTATCTTTGCCCATTTTGCAAGCTCCAAAGGTAACAAAATTGTTAAAAAAAAACTGCAAAATGTGATAAATCTATGGTTCTAGTTTACAAGTACAGGCAAAATCCCCCAACACTCGCTTCCTGTTAAAATTAGCTTCATAATGAAAACATTATTACTAGATCGCCAGCAAACCTTAGTGCAATGGGTAAGCCAAGCAACAGGAATCAGCACTTTCGGGGTGAAAGTCCGGTTGCTGGGAAATGAACTGCATATCCTTTGTGAAGGTACAGACTGCCCACAACGTTGGCAAACTCTTTCTGACTTGCTACAAGCACTTGGGCAAACAGATTTAGATAGCCTCACAAATGAGGAACAATCCTCAATATACCAAGTATTGGTCTATGGTCGGAAGAAAGGAGAACACCGTCCTCAATGGTGTCATCGGGTCTACTTAAATCAATTAGATCGCCATCTAGAGCAGGTAGAGCAAGCACTGTTAGCAGAAGCCAAAAAATCCAGACTACCTGGAGGGGCGCTGATTGTCTCTAATGAAAGTTTGGCACGTCAAGGCAACCCCGATGCGATCGCTCGTTATCTGAGTGAAAACCTGAGTAAGTTGGGTGTGGCTGTACAAGTTAAAAGCAAGCCCTACGAGTCTAAAGCCAACTCCCAAAAAACAGGTAATCGTCTCTGGATATTCTGCCAATCAACTTATAGCCCTGATGCTACATTACTGGCTGAACCAGTAGCCCAACAGTTGCGACATCTCAAGCTGGCTGGCTATGAAGATGCTGTTATTGTATCCCAAGTCCGGGGTGAGAGTGAGCCTGATTGGCGGTTGCGGGTAGATTTAACCCCACCGGAAACCATGCTCAAAGAATGGGCGCGGTGGGGGGATGTGCAAGCGATCGCTCGCTTGTTAACTGAGGTATTGTCAGATTTAAAAATTGCTGTTCAAGCTTCTCTCAAAGAATTTACCCTACATATCTTTTGCACTCCTGCATTTGACCCTCTAAAAACTGCTCCCGCACCAGATAAAGAGGTGTGTTCCCCGGTAATTCTGGCCCAGTTAGAAAAGATTGCACCCCAAGGTATTCTGGCAGCAGCTGTATACGGACAAAAAACAGATGATAAGCAACCTGTTTGGGTAGATTGGTTGTCTTTACCAGCTGCACAGCATCCCGCCTTGGCAACAACCACCCTGGATCTAGGTACTACTGGGGATGAACCAGCTATCATTTTCTTACTGGAGCGCCTGATCAATCAAGATATGGATTGGCGGTTAAAAACAGGCGGTATCCGCGTATTATTGCTACATAAGGGTGATTTACTGCACGTTATGTGTGATGCACCCAATTGTCCCACACGCCAACAAGTAGCCATCAAAGTCATTCAATTTATTCGCCAACTCCACATTGTCGGCGTTACTGGTGTGAGAGTTTATGGTCGTCGTGCTGGAGATCATGAACCTGTTTGGCATCACGGAGTTGATTTTGGACAACGCCACCGATTAGTACCAGAAGCTACACCAGAATTTGCTGCTACAGCTGAATATGTCAGCGATTTACTTAATAACAATGAAGCTAACGAGCCAATTCTGCGCCCTGACTTAACAACCCAGGAAGTTCAAAATTTGGTGACTGAAGTAGCACAAGACTGGGTAGAAACTGCTCACAAACAAGTCAGAAAGCTACTTTTAGCAACACAACTGTTTGCAGAAACTAACCAGTCAGCTGACCATAACCATGATGAACAAGGACTATGGGTAAGTGTAGTCTGGGTAGCCTTGGGATTAATACTCACAATCCAAAGTGATTGGATGTTAGGTTACGTGATTACTCGTACTATACAAAATTCACCCCCAGATAATAGTGCTTTATCTTCCTCATCCTCACAGTCCCAGGCATCTTTAACATCAGGAAAAAATCAAGATCAAAAATCAGCCTTTTTTACTAGCACCAATAACACAAAATCTTCTCAATTTGGTAATTCGGCCTTTAATGCTTCTGGCTTTACCCAAAATGATAGCCCATCAGAAAATTTGCCAGCTGCGCCATTGAAACAAAAAGCTAACGCCACTGCTATTCTGTTAGCCGCACGGTCACAGATGCCCAGTTTTAATGCCAGGCAATTAGATGAACAATTAGCACTTTATAAACAGCGTTTGGCAACAACTAAAAAACCGCCAGATGTGCTAATTATTGGTTCTTCTCGTGCCTTGAGAGGAGTTGATCCCGTCGCCCTTTCTAAAGCATTGGCAACTCAAGGTTATCCAAAAATTGACATATTTAACTTTGGTATTAATGGTGCTACAGCCCAAGTTGTGAACTTTATCATTCGTCAAGTTTTAGAACCTTCAGAATTACCAAAACTTATTATTTGGGCAGATGGTTCTAGAGCTTTCAATAATGGACGTGAAGATATCACTTTTAATACTATTGCTGCTTCCAAAGGGTATCAAGAAGTCTTAAAAAAAGCCACAAAACCTGTCGATAACAATAATTTATCCCCGCAAAAATTAAACACAGTAAAAGATGAAAATGATCAAGATAAAACAGTAGATTTTAATAGCTATCAAGTTGCTAACGAATGGTTAAACCAGGCTTTAGTTGGTATGTCTGCCAGCTACGAGAATCGAGACAAAATTAAAGCATTATTGCAAAAACAACTCAAATATTTACCTTTTATTCATAACTATCAGCAAGTTAACTCAAACATTAAATTGACTAGCGACCTAAAAGAATATCAGTCCGCACAAGGGGTTGATTTTGATGGCTTCTTGCCCTTATCTATTCGTTTTAATCCTGCTACATACTATCAAAATCATCCCAAAGTATCTGGAAGTTACGACAATGACTATAAATCTTTTCAACTAGGAGGTGAACAAGATGCAGCTTTACAATCAGTTATAGAGTTTACTAATACTCAAAAAATAGCCCTAGTATTTGTGAATATGCCCCTCACAGCAGATTACTTAGACACGATGCGGACAAAATATGAGCAAGAATTTCAAAAATATATGTTAGATACTTCTACTACTCATACCAACTTGATCTACCGTGATTTAAGTCAAATCTGGCTCAAAGCAAATGACTACTTTTCTGACCCCAGTCACCTCAACCGCTACGGAGCTTATGAAGTCTCTAAAAAGCTGGCTACTGACCCCATGATTCCCTGGACTGTTAAATAAATGGGGACTCTGAAGAGGAAGGGGCGCAGGGGAAACAGGAAATAAATTATTATCTTTCTCTTGCCTCTTGCAACTAACAACTAACAACTGATAACTGATGAAGTTTATATCAATTTTTTACGGGCTTTTTCTGCTGAGTATTCTGGGAATTTACTGGACTGTAGCCGAACAAAAGTTACGATTATGGACATTACTTGTAGCTAGTATAGTATTCTACTCATCTTGGCATATTCAATACTTGCCGTTACTTTTGGTACTTACTTTTATTAACTTTCGTATAGGTCTAGAAATTGGCAAAAATACCTCACCAGGTAAACATTCCCAAGACTGGCAAATTTCTAATGAAGAGTGGCAAATATCCCAATCTGACTGGAATCTGAACCGTCTTAAGCTTTTGTGGTTTGGTGTAATCTTAAATGTAGGACTCCTATTAAGTTTTAAGTATCTACCTATTTTATTAAAATGGATTTTTAACATACCTTTAAACTCACCAGATGTACCTTTTAAATTAATTACACCCTTGGGAATTTCCTTTTTTACATTTGAGTGTATCGCTTATTTAATAGATGTCTATCGTGGTGCGCCAGCTACTGAGCAATTTTTGAAATTTGCTACCTACAAATTATTTTTCGCTAAACTAATTTCCGGACCAATTACTCGTTACCATAACTTAGCAGTTCAATTCAATACAGCACCATTTCCTAATGTTGATAGATGGGCAGAGGCGTTGTGGTTAATTGCTAGAGGTGCTGTTAAAAAAGGTATTCTGGCAGATAATCTGGGAATTTTTGTTGATTTATGTTTCGGTAATTTGCAAAGAGCAGGTAGTACAGATTTATGGTTAGCTACCTTTGCTTACGGCTTGCAATTATATTTAGATTTTAACGGTTATGTAGATATTGCCCGTGGTAGTGCTTTACTTTTTGGTTTAGTTCTGCCTGAAAATTTTGATTTTCCTTACTTCAGCACCAGCATTGCAGATTTTTGGCGACGTTGGCATATCACCTTGGGTGACTGGTTACGTAATTATCTATACTTTCCTTTGGGCGGTTCCCGTAAGGGTTTGATGCTTACCTGTATCAATTTATTAATTGTGATGCTAGTTGCTGGCATTTGGCACGGTTCCGCTTGGGGTTTTGTGATTTGGGGCGCGTTGCATGGTATAGCCTTAGCTGTTCATCGTCTGACAGATGCCATGAGCGATCGCTTTAAAATCCTGAATCTCTTCTGGCAAAACCCACTAGGTATTATTTTCGCTTGGTTGTTAACCCAGTTTATGGTTTTCACATCCTGGATTTGGTTCCGTCTTCCCAACCTTCAAGATTCTGCTTTAGTCGTACAGCACCTTTGGGGTCATACTGCTGATGCACAATTTGCCGAAAAAGTCTATGTTGAAGCGTTGAACAGTAACCAACAGGAACTATGTTTGTTATTGGTAGTTCTAGCTGTATTTATGAGTATAACCTATGCCTTTAAGCGAGGGATGAAGTTAGAGTTTAGCTGGCCTATCAAACTTGTTTTTGTCCCTTTATGCTTCTACGCCGTATGGTTACTAGCTCCTGAAGGCAGTTTACCTTATATCTATTTTGATTTTTAGTAATATTTACAGCAGCCTTCATTTTAGTGCAAGGCTTTTTGATGACAATTTGTAGCTCATTTACCTGCCATATGCTGTATCTATAGCTTTTGGCGATCGCTCCAAGGGATGTGGAGGTGAAGGTGATTTTGATTAGCGTTTTATTTTCTGTAAATCTGAATACATTAGTAAAACATATAACTGATATAATAAATACTAATTTTAATTATCTTTACAAAAATCAACTTATATTTTAATGTTAAATACAGATAGGCAAAAAAACCTATCAACATCATAAGAAAATAAAGCACTCATAAAATGACCACAACCATTCAACAGCGTTCAACCGCTAACGTATGGGATCGCTTTTGCGAGTGGATCACCAGCACCGAAAACCGTATCTACATCGGTTGGTTCGGCGTACTGATGATTCCTACCCTGTTAGCTGCTACTACCTGCTTCATAATTGCATTTATCGCTGCGCCTCCCGTTGACATCGACGGTATCCGTGAGCCAGTTGCAGGTTCTTTAATATACGGAAACAACATCATCTCTGGTGCAGTTGTTCCTTCTTCTAACGCTATTGGTTTGCACTTCTACCCAATCTGGGAAGCAGCTTCCTTAGATGAGTGGTTGTACAACGGCGGTCCTTACCAATTGGTAATTTTCCACTTCTTGATCGGTTGCGCTTGCTACTTAGGTCGTCAGTGGGAATTGTCTTACCGCTTAGGTATGCGTCCTTGGATCTGTGTAGCTTACTCTGCACCTTTGGCATCTGCTACCGCAGTATTCTTGATCTACCCAATCGGTCAAGGTTCATTCTCCGACGGTATGCCTTTGGGTATCTCCGGTACATTCAACTTCATGATCGTGTTCCAAGCTGAACACAACATCTTGATGCACCCCTTCCATATGTTGGGTGTAGCTGGTGTATTCGGTGGTTCCTTGTTCTCTGCAATGCACGGTTCTTTGGTAACTTCCTCCTTGGTTCGTGAAACAACCGAAACCGAATCTCAAAACTACGGTTACAAATTCGGTCAAGAAGAAGAAACCTACAACATCGTTGCTGCTCACGGTTACTTCGGTCGCTTGATTTTCCAATACGCTTCATTCAACAACAGCCGTTCCTTACACTTCTTCTTGGCTGCATGGCCAGTAGTTGGTATCTGGTTCACCGCTTTGGGCATCAGCACCATGGCGTTCAACTTGAACGGTTTCAACTTCAACCAATCCATCATTGATTCTCAAGGTCGTGTAATCGGTACTTGGGCTGATGTAATCAACCGCGCTAACTTGGGTATGGAAGTAATGCACGAGCGCAACGCTCACAACTTCCCCTTAGACTTGGCTGCTGGTGAAGTTGCTCCTGTTGCTTTGACTGCTCCTGCAATCAACGGCTAATCTGAAAGATTCAGATAATTAAAAGATACCCCCCATAAATGGGGGGTATTATTGTTTTGGGCGAGAAAAACAAACTTAGGTTGGCTTGACGAAACTCAACATTATTAAAGCTGCCGTTGGGTTGCAACTGCCCACGCTGTTTATCTTATGTAAAAATTTAGATAGAAATATAGATATAAAACTCTTATTTGATTTTTGTTCAAAAATCGGTACATCTTAATTTTCTAAAATCCTCTTGCCTGCCTACACAGGTAAGTACCTGAGCAAAATTAATTTAACATTTTTTTTGGAACAAACAAAAATTTCTGAACCAAGAATCCCCGCACCTTTAGGTCGGGGAGTGTCAAATAGGACATCTTTTGTACATGGAAAATAAACTAGTCGACGGCTCTTCTCATCACATAGCAGACATATATATTCAACTATAAAATCAAGGAAATCTGACTTTAGGCCAGTTCATACTAGCAGTTCAATCTGGTTTAATTGTTACTAAGCTTATGAAGTAAAAAATAGAAAAATTCTAGCTAAATTTGGCAAATTAATTGTTCCACTTCCCTGTATTCATAAGTGTTTAACTTGTAACCGCACAGTCCATTTAGTATAAAAAAGCTAGATACAGCTTGCCATACAGTCAATTATCGAGGAAGACAAATGTCACACAGCCCTGGACTGTACATTATACTCGTCAGTGTTCACGGTTTAATTAGAGGTCATAATCTAGAGTTAGGAAGAGATGCCGATACTGGCGGACAAACAAAATATGTGGTCGAACTTGCCAATACATTAGCCAAAAACTCGCAAGTAGAAAGAGTTGATTTAGTGACTCGGTTGGTCAATGATCCTAAAGTTAGTCCTGACTATGCCCAACCAATAGAAATACTTTCAGACAAAGCCCAAATTATTCGCCTTGCTTGCGGACCACGTCGCTATATCCGCAAAGAAGTTCTCTGGCCACATTTAGATACCTTTGCAGATGAATTGCTGCGACACATCCGCAAAGTGGGAAGAATACCCAATGTAATTCATACACACTACGCCGACGCTGGATATGTTGGCAGTCGGGTTGCTGGTTGGTTAGGAACGCCTCTTGTGCATACTGGTCATTCCTTGGGAAGAGTCAAACAGCAACGATTATTAGAACAGGGAACTAAGCAGGAAGCTATTGAAGAACATTTTCACATCAGTACCAGAATTGAAGCAGAAGAAATCACCCTTGGTGGTGCAGCTTTAGTTATAGCCAGTACGAATCAAGAAGTTGAGCAACAGTACAGTGTATATGATCGCTATCAACCAGAAAGAATGGTGGTAATTCCTCCTGGTGTGGACTTGGATCGATTTTACTCAGCAGCAGATAATTGGCACAACCCACCCATTCAAAAAGAATTAGATCGCTTCCTCAAAGATCCGCAAAAGCCGATGATCATGGCTATTTCTCGCCCAGCAATTCGGAAAAACGTCAGTAGTCTGATTAAAGCCTATGGCTCAGATCCTGAGTTGCGGAAACTGGCTAACTTAGTAATTATACTGGGAAAACGAGATGACATCATGACGATGGAATCAGGTCCGCGTCAGGTATTTATCGAGATATTGCAATTAATAGACCGCTACGACCTTTATGGTCTTATGGCTTACCCCAAACACCATAATTCTGATGATGTTCCAGATTTATATCGACTGACGGCTAAAACCAAAGGAGTCTTTATTAATCCAGCACTAACCGAGCCTTTTGGGTTAACTTTAATAGAGGCTAGTGCTTGTGGAGTGCCTATTATTGCTACTGCTGACGGCGGACCAAGGGATATCTTGGCAGCTTGCCAGAATGGTTTGCTGATTGATCCTCTGAATATTAAAGAAATACAAGATGCTCTACGCACAACCCTAACGGATACTGAAAAATGGCAACATTGGTCTAATAATGGCTTGGTGAATGTCCGCAAATATTTTTCCTGGACTAGTCACGTTGAAAAATATCTGGAAAAAATCCGTCTATTTCCTCAACGACGAATTCAATCTTTACTCAGTCCTCTACCCGCATCTCCAGCTGCTGATCATCCAGACTGGAATATACCTGATACCAACCGTCTACCAACGGCTGATCGTTTCCTAGTTTGTGAAATTGATAACACGCTGTTGGGTGATAAAGAAGCCCTAGAAAAATTGATTCATCGCATTCGCAGTGAAGGGCATACAACCGGGGTTGGGATTGCCACAGGCCGCAGTCTAGAAAGTACCTTGAGTATGTTGGAAGAATGGCGCTTCCCCATGCCAGATTTGTTAATTACATCAGCAGGTAGTGAAATCTACTATGGTCCGCAGATTGTCACAGATACAAGTTGGCAAAAACACATTGGCTATCAATGGCAAGCGCAAGCAATTCGGCAAGCAATGAAGAATATACCTGGTGTGGAATTGCAACCACCAGAATCTCAACGCAAGTTTAAGATCAGCTATTTTGTGGATGAAGCTAAAGCGCCAAACTTCCGAGAAATTATCCGCCATTTGCGTCGTCATCAACTTCCTGTTAAAGGGATTTATAGCCACAATATGTATCTTGACTTAGTGCCTATCCGGGCTTCTAAAGGAGATGCGATTCGCTATGTGGCTTTAAAATGGGGTTTACCTGTGCAACGTTTTTTAGTAGCAGGGGCATCAGGTAATGATGAAACCATGCTTGGTGGTCAAACTTTGGGAGTTGTGGTGGGGAATTACAGCCAAGAAATTGAAAAACTACGTGGTTATCCGCAGATTTATTTTGCTGAAGGTCATTATGCTTGGGGCATTTTGGAAGCTTTAGATCACTATGACTTTTTTGGTAATTTGTCGCCAAAATAGCTGGGAATCGTGACTGTTTAGGTAACTAAGTAAGTGGGCGTTAAAAATTGTCGTTATGACAAGGGAAGAGGGAAGAGGGAACGGGGAACGGGGAAGAGGGTTTTGGTGAATTTACTTTTTGTTACATACTTCGGTTTTTTCCCGCCGACTTACTTATAGCAATATAATAATATCCCCAACTTCTTTTTTATCTCGTAAATAAATTATGAATTGATGTCAGAAGTTGGGGTTCTGGGCTTTGCAAAGTGATGGGATATTTTTTATTTGGAATTCCCTTAGAGATATCAATGTCAAAGTCTCAATACGTCTTTAATTTACAACGGGGTGGCGATGTTTGGAAGTGGGAGCAGGAGCAGGTTCAATTACAAAATGGATGGCAGCAACTGTGGGAGAAAGGGGTAAAGTTGTGGCCGTTGATTTAAATACTCGTTTTCTCTCCAGCGTCAAATCATTGAATGTTGAAGTTATAGAAGCTTATATCCTAAATATTCCACTGGAACATCACTCTTTTGACTTTGTTCATGCACGTTAAGTTCTCATCCATATTAGAGGTTTATTTGCAGATGACCTCAACACATGGGCTATTTAATACGCAACTGTAGGAGTTACAGCCCAAAAGCCAGCAGAATAAGATTTTGGATTTTCAAAGACCAAAATTCCCTAAAAATGTCATCATAGTAAAGGTAAAAACACACTGGAGACAAGACCACGGTTTACGCACGCCCTTTAGCCCGGTTAATTGAGCAACTGCAACGCCTTCCTGGAGTAGGACCTAAATCCGCTCAACGTCTAGCATTGCACATTTTGAAGCGTCCAGAAGCAGAAGTAGAAGCCTTAGCACAAGCACTGATTGACGCAAAAAAACAGATAGGCTTGTGTCAAGTCTGCTATCACCTCTCATCTGAACCTGTATGTGAAATCTGCCGCAACCCCAACCGAGATAATCAAACTATCTGTGTAGTTGCAGATTCTCGTGATGTGATTGCACTGGAAAAAACCCGCGAGTATAAAGGTAAGTATCACGTTTTAGGTGGAGTAATTTCCCCAATGGACGGTATTGGCCCGGAACAGTTGACAGTTCAAGCTTTAGTACGCAGAGTCAGTCAACAAAAACCACAAGAAGTAATTATGGCAATTAGTCCCAGTGTAGAAGGGGAAACGACAACATTATATATAGGGCAGCTACTGAAACCATTTACTAAAGTCACACGTATCGCCTTTGGATTACCTGTGGGTGGTGATTTAGAGTATGCTGATGAGGTGACACTGGCTAGAGCTTTAGAAGGTCGTCGAGAATTAGATTAGATATCTGCAATTACTAAGCCGAGCGTTTCTTTTGTTTTTGATTATACTGTTGTAAATGGTACATATGATTAAACAAATGCCAACAATATTCCTCTGGTAATCCACAGGTAATCGCACCCCGTAGCACAACGTTAAAGTACCAATCGTTAGGTGCAACTTCTTCTTTTAGCTTGTTCACTACTACATAAGTACGAACGTTTTTGTATATTTGGTTTTGGCAGTGAATGTCTACTATTTCATGACGATAAAGTCCTTGGGAAACACCTTCACGTTTATCTAAGTGTTCACTCAGTCGCCAAGGTAGCTGATAAAGGACACCTTTGACAATGGATTTACTATCATTCACCACATCTAAAACACCACATTTACGATTAGGAGAATAAACATAAAATCCTAGTCGATATTCTTTTAATATTCCTGGTCCGATGACGTAAGGGTGGGTGTTTTCACCAAGCGATCGCTTTAAATCGACTGGACACATACACGAACCATAGGCAAAATAATAAAACGTCGGTTCTGTTGGTAGCGATTGTTGCAGTTGATACTCTACTTTGGCAGGATTTTGAGGTTGCACCCAACTGTGGTTTGTTTCTCCAGTTTTATTACTCATCTATCGCTGGCAGTTTTGAATAAAAAATTAAAAATTTATTATACAACCCAATATCAAAATTTATCCTATCAGATCCCCAATTTCTTCAATAAATTAGGGATCTTATTGTTATCCCTCTCAACAAACAAATTTATAATGATTGGGCGTTAGTTTTAATCTGATTCCAAGCGGAAACTACAGACTGTAATTTCTTTGGCAGTCCATCTTGAGAAATGTCGTTATACTGAAATGTCCCTTCTTGACTGGTGAGAGTATAGGTAATAAAATCAGCCGCCCCGCTAGGTGCTGGATAACTGAGATTTTTGAATTTAGCAATGTTCTTTTTATTCAACATCTTTTCAAATTGTGTTACCTCTTGCAAAGAAACTCTGCGAACGCTACGTTCAGAATCATTAGCATCACCAATACGCACACGCATCAACAGCCCATCATTCATTAAAACTGTTTGATAGGTTGCCCCAGTAAAACCACCTGTGGAAATTTCCCGGAATACCATACCTTGATCTAAAGGTGGTGGTAATTCGTTTTCAGGAATTGCTACAGGTTGGATTTTGCTATTTTTAATGTTTCTATTTTGGGCATTGATGGAATTTGCAGAAGCAGCATTATTATTGATGATAGTTAAGCCGCTACTTATAGATAAAATGGCAGTTAACATCAAATAAGCTGCTATTTTCCTTGGATTGATATTGGTTTTTAAGGTAGAGAAGTTTTTCATATTCACCATAAACAAATTACTGCTTGAAGGTATGTTCAGAAATCATTGGTTACTATTGCCATACAACAAATAAATAACCATTACGGAATTGAGATACCCGACTTCTTGAAAAAGTAGGGTATCTGGTTGCTTGAGTATACTCAAGGTAGACGCTAAAGTTTTAGAGATTGTTGCCTGGTTGCCAAAATTTTCCAAAACTCAGCACTACCTAATATCTCAGCTACTCAACTACTTATCAAAGCTTACTTACCCCAATTTCTCAATTTGAGTCTTCATCAGCTTCTGCACACTTACCAAAGCTCGATTTAATTCATAATTCCGTATTTGTGAATTCTGTAAATAAGCCTGTTGTTCTTCTTCAATCATTTTCACATCTTGAATCACCAAACCATCAAGTAATTTCTGCGCTGCACCAAATAAGCTATCTTTGATAAAACGGCGAAACCATACAGGTAATTTGTGTAATCTCCAAAAGGCATTGAGTGAGGTAAAGTGAATTAAATAGGCTTTTGTTTCTGTCTCATTCACGGGACACAATAAACAGTAAATTTTAAAATCATTACCCAAGGTAGATACCCAATGGGGATAAACATAACTTACATCTAAAGGTTCAGGATGTAAGCGTCGCAAAGCCGGAAAAAATAACTGGGATATAGACCAAATTTTATCTATTTTATAATAACTTTGGGCTGTATAATGGGCATGAACACTATTTTCGTCTTCGTCAATATTTTGTAGTGAGGCTTCAGCCCAAGCTTGCAGATCTTGATGTAAATGTCCGTGATACATATCCATCAGGTTTTCAATTAAATAAGAATAATGAGCTTGAGTATTAATGACGGAAACTGTGGCAATATAATTTAAATGTTCCCATTCGGGTAAACCCAATGGTTCTATGTTTGGTTCTACATCTGCGGGAAATAACCAAATAAAACCGTCTTGTTCTTTAACTGGATAATGGTGAATTTTACAAGTTGGCAATTTTTGATTAGCTGCTAAATAGGGAACCGCTGCACATTCACCTTCACTATTGAAGCGCCAACCATGATAAGCACATTCTAATTCATTGTTTATCACTTGCCCATGACTAAGTTTAACTTGACGGTGGGGACAACGATCTTCTAAAGCGTGAACTTTTCCGGTACTATCTCTGTAGAGTGCGATCGCTTTTTTCCAAATCGTTACAGACAAAGGCTTATTTATAACCTCGCTAGTCCGTGCAACCACATACCAATGATTAGGATTTATTCCCAATCTGCGGACACCAGTTTGTAGAGTAGGAGAGATGGGGGAGGTAGATTCAGGTATGATTTGCTGCATAATATGTGAAGATTTAGGTATATTCAAAGATATAATATAAGAATTATTAAAAGTAATGCTTTTTACTTTTATTTAACCTCGAACAACAATATCCTCGACTTCCCTAAGAAGTCCGGGTTCTAAGCTTCTGACTCAAGCCAATTTGGGCTACAAACGATAAAGTAGTTGTAGATTAAAGCAGTAACTATATTGAGGAATAAGTCTGTATGACAAGCTACCAAGAAACCCTAACTCCCAATGAATTGGTTGATGAACTCATTTCCGAAACATCAAGCCCCAACCATATAGAAGTAATTGAAAACGTTATCAGTACGCTAGAACAAGATAACAGCGCAATGGTTAGCCACACCCCAGGGGGCGCTTATCTGTGGAAGTTTAAATATGGCAGTGTGGAAGTATTCGTACAACTCACAGGTTCTACTGATGAAGATACTATCACGGTTTGGTCTGTGGTGCTGAAGTTACCCGCCAAAAATGAACCCAAATTAATGCGTCATCTGTTAGAGTTGAACTGCACCAGTACCTTTGAAGCTCGTTTTGGCATTAGTGAAAATCAGGTTGTTGTCATTTCCTCACGCACTTTAGCAGAGTTGTCACCAGGGGAAATTTCCCGCATAATTACCATTGTTGCTACCATCGCTGATGATAATGATGAAGCTTTGGTAGAGGAGTTTGGTGCAGCATAGGCAATTTTGGATTTTGGATTTTGGATTTTAGATTTTGTGGTAAAACAGGTTTGGCGACTAATTCCTTGTTTAGCAGCTGCTGGTAATGTCCAAATGGCAGTTGATAGATGGTTGCTGGAACAGCACGAGTCAGGAAAGCATCCTCCCACCCTGCGGTTTTATACTTGGTCGCCTCCTGCCATTTCTCTGGGTTATCATCAAAAACGATATCCTGAATATTGGCCAAATTTAACTTGGCATGATGATAAACTTGATTTGGTACGTCGTCCTAGCGGTGGAAGGGCAGTTTTACATCAAGGTGATTTAACTTATGCTGTCATAACTTCAGGAATAACGGGAAGTCGTTTACAGGTGTATGCAAAGATTTGTGAGTTTTTGATTCAAGGCTGGCGATCGCTCGGTGTAGACTTAAACTACGGTCAAGCTGGCCGGGGTTATATCCACAATCCTAACTGTTTTGGCACGGCCACAGGTGCAGATTTAATTTTAGCAGATGGTAGTAAATTAATTGGTAGCGCCCAACTGCGAAAAGGCGAAGCAATCCTACAACATGGTTCTATGATTTTACACCCAGATGTAGATTTATTTAAACAGGTTTTCGGGAAAGATGCTTTTACTCCCGTCAAACTACCAGAAAATTTAAACCAACAAACAATCATCAATGCTTTAGTGGTTGCGGCCTGTGAATGTTTTAATATGCAGGTAGAAGTTAGTCCACTTACAGAAAATGAATGGTTAGAAATTTTCAACAACTGCTAACTAGCCATAATTAAATCACTGATTATGCAAATCCAAACTACCGCCCAAATTATCATCAATGGTAAAATAGAGGATGTATTTGATTCCTCAATTGAGTCTCAAAATTTACCCAAATTTTTCACTGGTTATAAATCTATACCTGCAATTATTCATGCGAAAACTACAGATGGTTTGCCTCTCCATCAAGGTAGCATGAGAATTGTTAAAAATAGCGATAGTTCAGAAATAGAAGAAATTATTATCAATCTACAACGTCCCACAATTCAAGAATACGAATTAATGCGGGGTTTTCAGCCACCCTTTTCTTGGTTAGTCAGTTCCGCTTCGGGAAAGTGGTTATACTCAAACGTAAATTCAGAAACACAAATCATCTGGCAGTTTGAATTTAAAATGAAAAATTATTTGGCATATTTATTTTTCAACGTAGCCATAAAGAAGATGTTTCAACAAGCCCAAATGATTTGCTTAGAAAACCTCAAAGCCTTTGTTGAACAATGAAATGCGTAATATCGGAAAACCTATGCAAGCAAAAAGCGCCTGGGAGTGTTACCGTGTTTCCACCCCAAACGCTTTTTGAACTTTGCTCCTCACACACAAATAGACTATATCACTGGTTCAATTAAATAGCAAGTGTTTTCCTTAAATCTTATATTAGTAATTTAAATACGTCATTTGTTGCCAAAATAAAAAGCGCCTGGGAGTGTTACCGTGTTTCCACCCCAAACGCTTCTTATATTCAACATTGCTCCTCACACAAAACAACCATATCACTCAAGTTAGAAAATGGCAAGTATATTGCATGATAATTTAAGAATGTGTTTTAGAACCCTGAATGATCTAACAAGTGGGGGATATTCTTTAATGTAAGAAATGCCGCACACCAGTTACAACCATTAATAAACCCAGTTCATCAGCGGCTTTGATAGAGTCTTTATCCCGCAGACTTCCCCCTGGTTGGACAATAGCAGTAATTCCCGCTGCGGCTGCGGTTCTGACGGTATCATCAAAGGGGAAGAAACCATCACTAGCTAAAACTGCACCTTGAGCTTTTTCTCCTGCTTGTTCTACAGCTATTTTCGTAGAACCAACGCGGTTCATTTGTCCAGCACCGACACCTAAAGTCGTCCTATCTTTGCTGATGACAATAGCATTAGATTTAACGTGTTTACAAACTTTCCAAGCAAACAATAATTCTGCTAACTCGCTGGGGGTGGGTTGACGTTCGGTGACAACTTGCCATTTAGCTGTATCTGCAATGATATCATCCGCAGTTTGCACTAAGAAACCACCAGCGACCGCTCTCACCGTTTCTTTTGGTCCAGTCAGCAAATCTGGTAAAATCAAAACTCTGACATTACCTTTCTTAGTTAAAATTGCTTGCGCTTCTTCATCACAACCAGGTGCAACCACGCATTCTAAAAAGGTCTTCGTTAATTCTGTCGCTGTGACTGCATCAATAGCCCGGTTTAAAGCTACAATACCACCGAAAGCCGAGGTAGAATCAGCATTGAAGGCTTTTTGATAAGCGTCGAAAATTGTTTCCGCTTCCGCAGTTCCACAGGGGTTGGTATGTTTAATAATTGTCGCTGCGGGAGTTGCGGTAAATTCAGCAATGATACGCCGTGCAGCTTCTAAATCTACCAAATTATTATAGCTGAGTTCCTTACCTTGCAGTTTTGTTGCTGCTGCCCAACCTGTAGGTTTAGTTCCCGTTTGATACCAAGCTGCGGGTTGATGGGGGTTTTCTCCATAACGCAAAGATTGAATTTGTGTACCGGAAACAGTGTAGGTTTCTGGTAAACCTTCGCTTTGTGTACCAGCGAGATAAGCTGCAATGGCGTTATCATAACTTGCAGTGTGTAAAAATCCTTTTAAAGCGCATTTTTGGCGAAACTCCAAAGAAGCTGACCCATTTTGCCGTAATTCTTGCAAATACTCATCATACTGATCAGGATTACATAATACAGTCAGATGGGCAAAGTTTTTTGATGAAGCGCGTAACATTGCAGGGCCACCAATATCAATTTGTTCTACTGCGTCTGCTAAGGTGACACCGGTTTTAGCAATGGTTTCCTCAAAAGGATAAAGGTTAACTACGACTAAATCAATAGGACGAATTTGGTTATTTTCCAAATCTGTGACATCTTGGGCAACGTCGCGCCGTGCTAAAATACCGCCATGTATGCGGGGATGGAGAGTTTTCACCCGACCGCCTAAAATTTCTGGTGAGCCTGTATAATCTGAAACCTTTGTAACAGGGATTCCCGCATCTTTCAGGGTTTTGGCTGTTCCCCCACTGCTGATAATATCAAAGCCAAATTCTTCAACCAAGCTGCGGGCTAGGTCAATTATACCAGTTTTGTTAGATACACTCAGCAATGCTAGACGCGTCATAGTTCCCCTGTTGCTTTTCGACTACAAGTTTGCAAATAGATGATTATTTTACATCATGTTGGTTTGTACAGTTATCAGTTATAAGTTTAGCAATCTTCAAAGCCAGGGAATAAATTCCCTGTCTCAAAGTTAAAGTCGGTTAAAACCGACTATGTTACTTTTATTTTTCTATTCAGGACTTACGGATAATTCATGAATTACCACTACCTAAGAATAAATTTTGATTTTATTTTGTGATTTTATTTTCAGTTAACGAGAGTGCGTTTTAACGCACTTTAGCTATTAGCCCGGAAATTGATTTCCGGGTGGTTTTAGCAGCTAACAAATCAATTCCTTATCCCTAAATTATTGTTGACTTATTTCAATAATATTTCCATCGGGGTCTTTGGTGAAGATAGCAGGACGACCGGAAGCACTTGCTTGAAATGGGTAATTATGACTTTGTAATTCTATTTTTGCTGCTTCTAAGTCCACAACAGAAAATGCAATGTGGGGGTTACGTCCCCATTTTTTGTTTTGGTTTTCGGTGGGGACGGATGAGGATACTATTAAGTGTATTTGATAGTTACCGAGTTGATACCATGCACCGGGATATTTAAGGGTGCGGTCTATTTTTGATAGTCCTAAGATTGTTCCATAAAAGTGTTCTGAGCGTTCTAAGTTGGTGATGAGGATGGCGGTGTGGAGACTTTGGGTAATTTGCATTTTGGGTGAGAGGGAAGTGAGTATATTGATCTGTGTAGTTTGATTGCAGAATTGTTATTATAATTTTGGTTTTGTTAGATGTTGATAAACTAATTAAAATTGACATCTTTAGTTATAAAATAAGTCTTTGTAGATAAATTGTAAATGAAATTATGACAGAAATTAAATTTTCTATTGAGGGTGAAGAGGCGATCACCGCTACAGAGGAATTTTTGGCAATTGAAGGTATAACTGGGAACTATACCATAAATTCAGAAGAAATCAAAAAAGAACCAGTCATTACTACTGTTGGTACTATAGTTGGTCTTGTGGGTGGGACAATTGCCATAGCAGAACAAATTCGCAAATGGTATCAAGAGTATAAACAAAAACAATCTGGTAAAAAAATTGCTAAAGTCCTGATTGTTGGCCGCAATGGTAGACGACTACTGTTAGAAAATGCCACAATTGAGCAAATTCGCCAAATTCTAGAATCATAACTAGGTTTTGCTGGAGTGCGTCGCTTCAGCTATAAAAAATTTTCCATAAAGTAGTCGGTTTTAACCGACTTTAGCTTTCAGACAGGGAATTTATTCCCTGGCTAGATTCCCTGGCTTGATGATACGATACTTGATAATACTTTTATTTTTTACAACCGCTATAGTCAATCTCCTATGATAACTCTTTACCTTGACCTGAAAGCCGTTGCAGGTAATTACGTAGAGTTACGCTACTTTACCGATAATTACAACAAATACGAAAAACGCACACTCCCCCTGAGCGAAATTACTGATTTAATCGAGATAGCAGAAAGAGATTATTACGTTTCCTCCTTTGCGGAAGATTACGCAGTTACAGGATCTCGATTGTATAACTGGTTAGATGGGAGTGACAGATGGTTACAAAAACTCATCAATCAATATCAGCGTCAAGGAATCATTTTAGCCATTGCAACAGCCGAAAAACTCGCCCATTTACCTTGGGAAGTTCTGCACGATCACAATAGTTTTCTCGTTCAACGGTCAATTATTCCTATACGGTGGGTATCATCGGACTCTGTAAAAACATTGTCTGTGGAAAAAAACCCAGAAAACCGCGCTTTGCAAGTCTTATTTATGGCTACTTCCCCCCAAGGAGTAGAACCTGTATTAGATTATGAAGCAGAAGAAGCACGAATTTTAGAAGCGACGGGAAGACAACCTTTAGCTTTGACAGTGGAAGAAAGCGGTTGTTTATCAGAATTGCGCTATTTAGTGGATTATTACGGTAAAGATTATTTTGATATTTTCCATATTACCGGTCATGCCACAATTACCAACGGACAACCGGAATTTATTACCGAAACCGAAACCGGCGCGGCTTATAATGCCAGTGCAGAAGATATCGCTACCGCACTACAATTCCGATTACCCAAACTGATTTTCCTTTCTGGTTGTCGCACTGGACAAGCTGGTAGTAAAGATGATAATTATGGTTCTGTGCCTTCAATGGCGGAAGAATTACTCAAAGCAGGTGCAAAAGCCGTTTTGGGATGGGGACAAAAAGTTTTAGAATCTGATGCAACGGAAGCAGCAGCGACATTATATAAAGAATTAGCCGCCGGAAAGCAAATCACCGAAGCAGTTGCCAGTACCTATCAAACATTAATCAAAAATAAGGCGCGGGATTGGCATTTGTTGCGATTATATGCAGCCGATAGTTTACCAGGAGAATTGGTGACACCATTGCGGACTCCGGGAAGGAAACCAGCACCACTGCTTTCTGTGAGTACGGAATTTTTCGATCCTGCAGGAAGGGTGAAAGTCCCCACCCGTGAGAGTTTTGTTGGTCGTCGTCGTCAGTTACAAAGTTGTTTAAGGACGCTGACACAATCAACGGAAGAGATAGGGGTATTAATTTATGGCATGGGTGGTTTAGGTAAAAGTAGTTTAGCAGCTAGACTATGTGACCGACTCCCCCATTTTCAGTGTGTTGTGTTGGTGGGGAGAATTGATGAACCGAGTTTAGTTAGTGAGTTAGTGAAAAAGTTGGATGATAACGAACAACGCAAACAACTACAAAATCCTGATGAGGAATTGAGATTTAGATTCAAGCGGGTATTTCAGCAGTTGTCGGACGCTGGGGAAAAGCCGTTTTTGTTGGTGTTGGATGATTTTGAGGATAATTTAGAACCTCGTCAGGATAGCTTTGTCCTGAAAACAGCAGCCGCAGAGGTTTTAACGGCTTTGGTTTGGGCGATTCGGGAAACTTACACCAATCATCGCTTAATTCTCACCTGTCGTTATGATTTTGAATTTAGCCAGTTGCGGTATTTCTATAAACAGCCCTTGGAAGGAATGCGGGGGGCAGATTTAAGAAAAAAGTGTAGTCGTCTTGAGGCTTTTGGGGCAAAATCTCAGGTAGATGAGGCGTTGAAATCTCAAGCACGGAGGTTAGCTGATGGTAATCCCCGGTTGCTGGAATGGTTGGATAAGATTTTGCAAGCACCCCACTCACCCCACCCCCTAGCCCCCTCCCCGCAAGCGAGGAGGGGGGATAAGAGTTTTGATGTTGATGTGGTGGTGATTCTCAATCGTTTAGAAGTTGATGCGGTGGAGTTGCGAGAACAGGTTTTAGCTGAAGCTTTGCTGCAACAAATGGATGAAACGATGGGGGAAATGTTGTCACAGGGTTTGGTGTTTGAGTTACCAGTCCCCAGGGAAGCATTAACCGCAGTTTGTGAAAATATCCCCAATTTGGAAAATTATATCAATCGCGCAGTGGCCTTGGGATTGTTGGAAGTTAGTCCTGATGAGTCGTTACGAGTACCGAGAATTTTGCCGTTGACGTTATCCACTCATGTAGAAACCTTGCATCAACAAGGGGCTGAGGTGTTATGTCGTCTGTGGTGGAAAGAAGGAGAAACCAGAACAGAAGAAGAAGTGTTAGAAATTCATCGGTTAGCGTTGCTTGCGAAAAAAGGAGAAATTGCCTCAAAAGTTGGATCGGTTTTGGCAAGTAATTGGAGGAAGAAAAGCCGATTTCGTGAAGCCTTGTATCTTTGCAAATCTACCTTAAATATTGTTGACGATTATCATATTTTGCATCAACTAGCACGATCTGAACAAGAACTTGGAGAAATTGAACAAGCAGAACAACATTATCAACAAGCACTAAAACTTTGTCCAGTAACAGATGAAAAAACAAAAGCTGCTATTATTAATAATTTGGCTAATATTTTCGTTCAGCAAGGTCGAGTAAACATAGCTCTTAATCTTTTTTCTCAATCTTTAGAAATCACAAAGCGTATCCGTGATTTTAATGGTCAAGCTGCGATTCTACACAATATATCTAATATTAATATAGCTAATAAGAACTTTGAAGAAGCAATCCAAAACCTTGATGAAATTATTCAAATTGATGAAAGTCAGAATAATTTTTTGGGCAAAGCAAAAACATTTAATAGTAGAGCTAATATTTATTATGAACAAGATCAATTTGAAAAAGCACTCGAATATTTTCAGAAGTCTTTTGCAATATTTAAAAATCAAAATGACATTCAGGGTCAGATTACAGCTTTACATAACATAGTCAATATCTATCAAAGACAAGGAAACCATAAGTATGCAAGAGTTATTCTTTCTCAAGCTCTGCAAAATGCAAAGGATAGTGGTGCTATGTATATCCAGGCTGCAATATTAAATAGTATGGCATTTACCTACGATAAACAAGATGGATTTGATGAGAAAATAATTTGCTTTGAGGAGGCTTTTAAAATTGCACAATATATTCAAGATGTGAATGCTCAGGCTACCACACTGGGTAATATGGCATCTATTAATGCTAAACAGGGTAACACTGAAGAAGCAATCACTCAATTTAAGCAATTATTAGCATTAGAACTTCATGAAAATAATGAGAATTTCACACTAAAGGCAAGAACATTAGCAATGTTGGGTCAGTTGTTAGCATATCAAAAAAGAGATTTTGTTACTGCATTAGAATATTTACAGCAGTCTTTGGAGATATTACAGCGTATTCAATCTCCCGATGCTGAGACAGTGAGGAGAATTATCAAAAGAGTGCAACAAATGGCAAACGGTTAAGGTAATTTCTTCAACTTCCAACTTTTGAAAATGCTGCAACAAACATCAAAACAAGAAACTGAATGGGAATTTGCAGAAATCTGGGTAGATACTCTGATATCTCCTCCTTATATTCTGATGTTAGTCAAAGAACAATCAGGAAAATTCTGTATTCATAACCCTGCACAAAACTATAAAATCATCTTTGCTAGTGACAATTATGAAGCCGCTAAAATGTGGCTACTAGAAGATGAATATGAAAGATTGAACAGTCGTATTTTACAACAAGATTCTGATGATGAAGATTAAAAGAGACGTTAATCTAAAACGCCTCTTTTTTCCAGAACATCTAATCAACTTTAAACCTAGCTAATAATTCCTCACGAGAAAGATTAGATAAATTCAGTAACAACTGCGTTCTCTCTGTTAAAGTAAGTTCCATCAACTTCGCAACAATAGCAGATAACTCCTCATCTAAATTACCAAAACGCACTGCTAACAAACTCTCTACCATCAAACGCTGTCCGTCTTGTTGTCCTTCTTCTATTCCCTCTTGTTTCCATTCTTCCCGTTGTTTAAGATATGCTGGTGATAAACTCATAATTAACTCCTTTACTTCTTCATCATTGACATCACTATTCAATTCTAAATTTTTCCGCCAAGATGCGAAAATTTCCATTAATCTATCCCATTTATCATTCTCTTTGGACAGTTCAACTACTTCGCTGATAGCTTCATTTTGAGTTCTACCTTTTCCTAATACCCTTAACCATAGTGTATCCTCTGTCATGGGTAACTGGTTAATAGCCACAATAGCCGCTTTCTGGTATTTTGGCAGAAAATACACTCCTTTTTCCCATCCCTCCTTTGCTGTCGCTCCAAAGCCTTCAAGGATTTTTTCAGAACAAGTTGGTATTAAAATCCAGAGAAAGGGTAATTCTTCTTCAGAAATAGAACGTTTTTCTCTTTTCGCTTGTCGTAATAATTCACTCTGCACACTATACAATTTTAACAAACAACTTCTAATTTCTATCTCATTAGGTGCATTACGGTAAGGTTCAAATAAACAGCTTGTAACCGCCATTTTTCCTAATAATCCTAATTCAGAATTTACAGATTTTGTTGTGGGAACAAACCAAACATCAATTTCTTGAACTTCGCTTTTTACATCTTTACTCGTTTTGACCTCTCCTAGAGGTGCTAATAATTCCTCTAGATATTCTTTAGCTAGTTGGTCATGGGGTTGTCGTGTCATACAATTTTCAAGAAAATATTTGTTAATTTAATAATTAATTTGTTATCTGTTTTAATTGTATAAAAAACTCGGTTGTTCTGGATAAATTCAAAGTTATTTTAACAGATAAACACAACAGCTTACCCATCACCCATTACCACAAAATTGTAGAGAAGTTGTATTTAACATCTCTACAGAATTACAAAGAAATTTAATTTCTTATTTGTGGTTTATTTGTGGTTTATCTTGTTTTTCTTAATGTTCAGCACCAGTATGTACAGTTTTTACCCATTTCAGCCGTTTTGGACGTACCGACATCCGCGCAGTCGCGCTACTCATCACCACCAACCAATGCAACATATAAATACTGCCGCGAATGGTTTGCAGAAGTAACACAAAATAGTTAGATGTTTTCTGATCTTGGCGTGTGCGCTGTAACCCAGCAAACATCCCTACAAAAGACATCGTAACCGACAAACCCGTGACAGGGGCTAATATGGGTGGACGATGGCGAATTATTGACATTAATAAATCGGGTACTGCTGCTGTAGGTAAAATATACATAATCAGCAGAAAAATCAGTAAATCCACAGTTTTCCGCGTTCCCATGCGGTTTTTGAGGATGAGATCCCAGTAATCTAAATAACGCTGATAACCACCCTCAGCCCAGCGGTTGCGTTGATGCCAAAGTGCGATCGCATTTGTGACTCCTTCTTCTTGCACTGGGGGATAGAACATACATTCAATATCCCATTTATCCAGATTCAAGCGAATTGTCAAATCTAAATCATCGGTGATAGTTTCCTCATTCCAGCCACCGCAGCTATCCAAAGCTTGACGACGGACAAATTGACCATTTCCCCGCAGTTCACCCAGTCCACCAATAGCAGTGCGTTGTTGTTGAAACCAAGTATCAACAGCCATTTCTGCCATTTGTCCCTTAGTCCAAAAATTTTCTTTGGCGTTAGCGATCGCTTTTCGTACCTGTATCGCTCCCACCTGTTCTTTTTGGAACACAGGCACAACCTGTAACAGTAAATCTGGGTCAACTTGGGCATCAGCATCAAACACAGCAATGATGTCCCCCTTAGTCATAGGTAGCACCTGATTCAAAGCCCCTGACTTACCGCCAGTAGCTTCAGCAGAACGCCTGAGTACCTTGAGTTGCTTGTATTCTTGCTTCAGTTGTGCTAATAACTGCGGCGTGCTGTCCGTACTATTATCATCAATAATCCAGACCTCATATTCACCATTAGCATATTCCAGACTACAAAGATTCTTGACTAATCTGCCAATAACTGCTTCCTCATTTTTTGCGGCTACTAACACAGAGACACAAGGCAAATCTCCCTGTATTTCTTTAGCATGATGGCGGGGTCTAGCAAAGATAATCCTGAAGGCATGAATGCCTAAGATAGTTGTGAGTCCGAGAATGAAAATAGAACCCCAGGAAACTAAATGTAAAGCGATCGTCCCACTCCAGACTATAGTCAAGACTAGGGCGGCTTTGGGTCTACGTCGTTGAAACCGGGATGAGAGTAAAGACACAGCATTTGCTTCTTCCACTGACTCATCTTCTACCGATAGGTCAGACAGAAGGGAGTTAAGGGGATCAGAAGTTCCGTTGTAAGAGTCGTGTTCCGGCCAGGAATTCGCTGGCATAGTTAATTTGAGTGAAGAATCAGTATTTGTTTAAAGTTTACAGTTTTTGAAGCATAAAGCCCACTAGTAGGGGTTTAGCATTGCTAAACCCTTACTGACTTAATCAGGACTTACGCGAAACAGAACGAGAGTAGGGGTAATGGATTACCCCTACGCAAGAATCAGGTTTTGAGTTCAATCTTGCGTAAGTCCTATTAATCTGTCAATCAAGAGTCTAATGTCGCAAAATAGACTCAATGGGAATCTTTTCCGATTCAACTTTTTGATGAAAATTACAAATATTTTTCCCGCCCTGTGTGAATACACATAGTTGTGGGAATACTATTGATGACAAATCAAAATCCCCTAAATTTAGCTAACTTGAGGAATTTTCAACAATGTCTATCGACCAAATTCAGCCTGTGAGTCCACAACAAGCTACTGTCTATCTCCCTTACATCCAGCAAGGCAAACGGAATTTCTTGCCCTATGCCATCAGTCTTTATCAAAAAGGCTTTGTAGAGGGACATCGCAAAATAGAAGGCAGTGACAATATTCCCTTCATCGCTACATGGAATGTTGCTACCCTACCCTCAGACCTCACCCGTTGCCGTATCCAGTTTGATGGCAATGCTGAATTAAGTTATGAAGTGATGATGGCCAGTTTTGAGTTTATTAATTTCTTAATTGAACTGATGGAAAACCATAAACGCCAAAAAATTAGTGATTTTTCTACTGCTTTTTATCGCAAGCTACTCCGTGTAGAAGATTGAATCAGCAGTCAGAAGGCAGGAGGCAGGAGGCAGGGAGCAGGGAGCAGGGGGAGTAGGAGAAGAAGAATATTAATGATGCCCAGTCCCCAGTCCCCAGTCCCCAGTCCCCAAATAAGCGATTTCTGCTGCTTCAGCTAAAATTAGGAAACACCTAGCTGGGTTCAACAGACTTTTGAAATTAGGAGTGCATGGCGTGCCAACATCTGTTAAATATTTGCTGATTGGATCAGTAGAGACTTACAGTGGTAAATCCGCAACTGTTCTAGGTTTGTTTCATCAGCTAAAGCAAAAAGGACTGGATATAGCTTACGGTAAACCCCTGGGTACTTGCGTGCATACCGCCGATGGAACCGTAGTTGAAGAAGATGTCCAGTTCATTACTAATAGCCTGAAACTGCCGGAAAACCGTGTTGCACCGACTTTGTTAGCTTTAGAAGAAGTCAGTGTCCAAAAACGGTTACGTGGTGAAGACAAAACCAATTATCAGCAGTCACTAGTACAGCATTATTTACAAATACCACGGGGTGACTTGATGCTATTAGAGGGGCCTGGTGATTTACCAGAAGGTAACTTGTTTGGCTTGTCTTTAGTGCAAGTTGCTGAAGCCTTAGATGGAGGTGTGCTATTAGTACATCGTTATAAATCGCTGCTTTCTGTGGAAGCATTATTATCTGCCAAGAAACAGATAGGCGATCGCTTGGTTGGTGTGGTGATCAATGAAGTTCCCGCTGAACAATTAGAAGCAGGTAATAATCTCTTACGTCCATTTTTGGAACAGCAGGGAATTCCTGTACTAGCAATGCTACCTAAAAGCGACTTGCTCCGTAGCGTCAGCGTGGGAGAACTGGTAAAACAATTAAAGGCCGAAGTTCTCTGTCGTAGCGATCGCCTGGATTTATTGGTAGAAAGTTTGGCAATTGGGGCGATGAATGTGAATGCGGCTGTCAAATATTTCCGCAAACGCCGAAATAAGGCAGTAGTCACAGGAGGCGATCGCGTGGAAATTCAGCAAGCGGCTTTAGAAACTTCTACCCAATGCCTGATCCTCACCGGACAATTACCACCTCCTGCCTTTATCCTCAATCGCGCCGAAGAATTAGAAATCCCGATTTTGTCTGTTGACCTCGACACCTTAACCACAGTAGAAATTGTTGACCGCACTTTCGGTCAAGTCCGTGTCCACGAACCTCTAAAAGTAGAGTGCATTAGCCAATTAATGTCCGAACATTTTGACATTAAACGTTTGTTGTCTCAATTAGGAGTTAAACCAGCTGCGGCTTTGTCTTAGTCTGATTATTTACCCAAATTACTGGTTAATCACCAGCGTAAATCCTACCTTGAAGTTATTGATGAGCAACCAACTCACTCTTAATTCCTTAGCAAAGGTTAAAGGTTTACCCTATGCCTATTTGTTGACACACTGCCATCAACAAAATCTTTGTTCCTGAACAAAACAATCAAGAAAACATAGAAATCTGTAACTCTAGTTGGCTTCTGGCCTACACGCTGTTTGGTAGAATATCTAGGTTGTTTAATCTGATCACCTCCATCTTTGAGCCAGTCAACAGAACTCATCAAACTTGATACATTAGCGCAGGAACTGGCGACAATCCAGCAAACAGGTTCTAAACGAATTGCCTTGTTGGGTTCCCGTCATGTGCCAATTACTCATCAAAATCTCATTGAAATGATGACTTATGCCCTAGTTTTATCGGGCAATCGTGTCATCACTTCTGGTGCTACAGGTACTAATTCAGCTGCCATCCGGGGAGCAACACGGGCTGACCCGAATTTATTGACGGTAATCCTACCGCAAAGCCTGGAACGTCAGCCATCCGAATCACGCCAGCAACTAGAGCAGGTCATGCATCTAGTCGAAAATCCCAGTAATGATAATCTGTCTTTAGCCGAGGCCAGCTACCTGTGCAACAAGGAGATTGTCTCCCGTTGTCAGCAACTGATCTGCTTTGCTTTTCACGACAGTCGCACCTTGCTACAAACTTGTGGAGAGGCTGAAGAACAAAGAAAAGTGGTGACATTGTTCTACTTTGACTAAAGTGAAACGCAGTCTCCACAAAGCTAATGATAGAGATGGGTAATTACCAGTGGGTACTGGGTAATGATTTGTCTAAGTTACTCAGTATTCCTTCACGCTCACTAACCAAGAAATACTACCAATATTTGTTAGCTTAATGTCCCCCTTACAACTGCCTATACCTATACCTGCTATTTATTTGTACTCTATTGCAGCTGCCGCAGTTCTTATTTATGTACCGTATTTATTAGTAGCTTACGGTCGTGCGCGGGTTGGGTTTGATTTATCTGCTCCTCGTGCCATGTTCGATAAATTGCCACCTTATGCCCAAAGGGCTACTTGGGCGCATCAAAACTCCTTTGAGACGTTCATGATTTTTGCTGCCGCAGCATTAATGGCTTATGTTACAGGTGTTAATTCTCCTCTGGCAGCAATGGCAGCGATCGCCTTTATCCCGGCTCGGTTGCTATACTCTATTTTTTATATTGCGAATATACCCATTTTGCGTTCTTTCATGTTTGGCATTGGCTCTTTTAGCTCTGCCACTCTCTTTTACCTGAGTATCATGGAAATCCAAGGATAGGTAACTGGGGACTGGGTAATGAATTTTATTTTTCCCAATTACCAATTCCAACATTAAACATTCCACATCTAAAATTTTTTATGGCTTCTACTTTTTCTTTTGATATTGTCAGCGACTTTGACCGCCAAGAATTAGTCAATGCTATTGATCAAGTAGTGCGAGACGTTAAAAGCCGTTACGATCTCAAAGATACCCAAACTGATGTCGATTTAGGCGAAACCAGCATTACTGTTAACACGGACAGCGATATGACTTTAGAAGCTGTACACGGGATACTGCGGGAAAAAGCCGCTAAACGGAACCTATCCCAAAAAATCTTTGAGTTTGGCAAAATTGAATCTGCCAGCGGAAATCGTGTGCGTCAAGAAATCACCCTCAAAAAAGGCATCAGCCAAGAAATTGCCAAACAAATCTCTAAATTGATTCGTGACGAATTCAAAAAAGTGCAAGCCTCAATCCAAGGTGATGCTGTGCGGGTAACTGCCAAAGCTAAAGATGACTTACAAACCGTGATCCAGCGACTTAAGCAAGAAGACTTTCCTGTGGCTTTGCAATTTACAAACTATCGTTAGGTACTGGGGATTGGAGACTGGGGGACTGGGCATTAATTATTCTTCTTCCCCTGCTCTCTGCTCCCTGCTCCCTGCTCCCTGCTCCCTGCTCCCTGCTCCCTGCTCCCTGCTCCCTGCCTCTAACTGCGTCCTGCACCGATACTGTTTTGAAATGCGGGACGTTGAGAAATTTGCTGAATATATTTCGATACGGCTGGGTAGCCACTCAAATCCAGCTTCAGCATGATGGGAATATAAGCGAGTATAGATCCCACAGCTACATCAGCAACGCTGAATTCATCACCTAATATGAAAGGTTGCTGCTCAAAAATTTCATTTAGAGGAGTTAACAAGCGGGGCATTTCCTTTTCCCGGTTTACTTCCACAAAAATTCCTGTAGCCAAGGTGGAATTAGCAAATAATACCCACTGGGAAAATATGGCGCGTTCCTCTGGTGAAAGAGGAGTTTTACCATATTTTTCCGCAAGATAGAGCAAAATTGCCCCAGATTCCCACAGTTGGAAATCACCATCAACAATTGCTGGCACTTTACCTGTTGGATTAATTGCTAGGTATTCAGGCTGTCGATGTTCACCTGCTTTCATATCCAAAAGGATAAATTCGTAGGGAACTTGCAGTTCCTCTAAATACCACTTGATAATTGATGCGCGGCTAACAGCGCCACCGTAAAGTTTCAACATCATTACCTATCAAAGAACTTTGTGAGTATGAGAATGTTGTTTAACGTTGTCTTCTTTGCTGACAACTCTAGCAGCATTTAGCACTCGCTTGCGCTCTGTAGAATAATTAAAATCTGTTTTGGTTGTACCTGCGGGGATCAGGGATTGGGCTGATTGACGACGCTTGTAGGTGCGAGCAGCTGAAAATGCCCTCAACACAAATTCATCTCCGAACTGTGCCGACTCTGGAAATCCTTGAGGTAACAAAAGGTTATCACCTGCCAATAAAGATCCCAGGGTTGTCCCATAGGCGAGCTTATATGACGTAGGAATGCCTTTTAAGATAGCTTCTAACGCAGCTGAGGGAATAGGCTCTATAACTTCAATTTGATGCACTTCTCCATCTTCTTTGTAGAAGCACGTTGCCAAGCCGATCACAATGTAATCATCGGCTGTAAGGTCTAAAGCATCTGGATAAGAAATTGCTGTTGTCATCGGAAATTTACTCAAAATTTAAATTTAGGGACTGGGGACTGGGCTGTAGGGGCAGAACCAAGATCAATAATTCATTCCTATACCCTGTAACCTATTTCCTAGCTTGTTGGCATTCTACCAACTTGTCACGGTGACTGCCTGACTAGTCTTGAAGATTGATGAAAATTCTTTCTGGAATTAGCCTTGGGAGTGATGTATATATTGTTAGGTTTACGGCTTAATTGTTTAAGTAGTTCAAACCCAGTCCTTTGAGCTTGGACTCCTGAGCAAGTGAAACAGTGACCAAACCACTAGCAAGAAAAAACTATAATTTGATTTCACAGAGCAAGTAGCTCAAGTAGGAATATATGGATCATTACTCCTTTTTAGGTTTTGGTAGTCAGCAAAATCAACGCTACAGAGAGGATCACAAAAATACTCTATATACACAAAAAACTGGGGTGAAAGGTAACAGCAAATCTTCAGTAGAGGACAGCTACCTGCGGTCTTGTGCCTTAAAGTTAGCTCATCAAGGAGATTACACAGAAGCAATCGCTTTGTTAAACCAACTTATTGATAGTCATCCTCAAAATGCAGTAGATTATAACAACCGGGGGCTGATTTATTTTCAAAGTGGTGAATGCCAAAAAGCTCTGCGTGACTACAATACAGCGATGCAGCTAAATCCTAAGTTAGCTAGTGTTTATAATAACAGAGCTAATTGCTATGCTGCTTGTGGGGAGTTAGTCGCAGCACTGGCTGACTATGATCAGGCGTTGGATTTAAATCCGCGTTATGTTCGTGCTTGGATTAACCGAGGTATTACGTTGCGTGATTTGGGGCATTTTCAGGAAGCGATTGATAATTTTGAGATTGCACTGTTGTTTGGTCAGCTACAGGCTCACATTTGGGCTGAACGAGGTAGGACTTATCATCTTTGGGGTGACTGGAATTGTGCGATCGCAGATTATTACCGCGCCCTCACATATATAACCTCTCTGGAAACCAATGAGGATGTTTCTGGTTATCGGCTGCGGTTACAACTAGAAAATTGGTTAGATGAGTTGCTCTTTCCCCAAAAAACTGATTGGTAAATTTTTAACAATAAATTCCAAATTTCAAATTCAAAACAATTGATTTTTCAAATTTTTCAAATTTGAATTTTTTGGCAACGCCTCTGTATACCTGATTTGCCAATAGATGATAACTATAAAACTCTTCACTAATTAGCTATTAACTATTAGCTATTGGTAGCAATAAAAATTGATTTCCTGCTTATACATAGCTAGAATCACAAATCATATCAATTCTGTTCAAATAACCGTCATTGCGACCATAAGGAAGCAATTCCAAAAACCTTTAGATTGCGTCGTTTCACTTCGTTCAACTCGCAATGACATATTAAAGGTGATTTACCGGACATGATAACCGCTCAATTTTTCTCAGGGTGTGGATTCTGATTGTTCAGCACCTTTGGAATCTGGATTAATCAACACTACCTGCCGCTGACTGGGATCAAAGCGGTATGATTGTTCTTGCCTAATACTATTAGCTTGGCTGGGATCAAAGTTGCGGCTAAATTCAGCCCTTAAAGTATTAACACGTCCTTCCATCAGCTTGACTTCTGTACTGATTTCTCGCAACTTATCTTGCTGTAACCAGTGATAAGGCAAAAGCTGTGTTAGGGCTGATACTGCTGCTGTGACAATGACCAAGTTAACGGTGATCTTGGCCGATGTTTCCAGTGCCATGATCTGGTAAGAACGTTGGCGAAGATGTTTTTTCGGTCGAGGTACAGATCGACGTTGTTTTACAGGTTGTAGCGGTGGTCTGGATGGTTGAAAGGCGTTCATGATGCTAAAAATAGCCTCGCTGATTGAAGGGAAGCACCGTTAAAAGCAAACAGGCGCTAATTGCGACTTGATTAGCTGCCATATTACTTCATTTTTTGTAATTTACTATAAGTATTAGCTCACTAAAAATAATACCCGGCATACGCAGGTACATTTTCTCTAGACACTTTTGGTTCAAAGTCCCAAGATTCTGGAGATTGTACCGCGTATAGCCAGGTTTATTCAGTCTTCTTTTCGTGTCACATCTGGGAGTTACTTGTAAAGTTCAGTAGCCAAACGCCAAGCTAGAATACCTGGAATTAGAGCCACAGCTAGTGCGATGTACACTTGAGTATCTGATATAGACATTGTGGAAACCCTCCTAACGTCAAACTAGATGATTAACACTTCGTTTACTACTTTTCCTTGTTTTGCCAAGATTGGGGAATATCTTGTTACAAGATGCAACAAAAACATGAGTTGGGGATTGGTGATTGGTGATTAGTGATTAGTGATTGGGAAAGAATTTTCTCCCCTGCTCCCCTGCTCCCCTGCTCCCCTGCTCCCCTACTCCCCATTCCCTAAACCTATGACTTTATATTTGGGTATTGATTTTGGTACATCTGGCGCACGGGCGGTAGTCATTGACGATGAAGCTAGGATTCTCTCTCAAATGCGTCATCCTTGGGCAAATGTTACAGATTGGGTAATTTGCTGGAAGGAGGCTTTATGGAGTCTCCTAGAGGGAATTTCCCTGGAATTGCGGCGCGAAATTGGGGCGATCGCTATTAATGGTACTTCTTCCACAATCTTGCTCACCGATGCGGCAGGACAGCCGGTAGATGCTCCTCTATTGTACAACGATCAACGGGGATCAAGATTCATCAAGGATTTGAGCAGGATTGCACCACCCAATCACACCGTATTGAGTGCTACATCTAGCCTTGCCAAGCTGTTGTGGATGCAACAATTACCTACTTTTAGTCAAGCTAGATATTTATTACATCAAGCCGATTGGTTGGCATTTCTGCTGCATGGCAAGTTAGGTATTAGTGATTATCACAACGCTTTAAAATTAGGTTATGACGTGGAAAAGCTGCAATATCCAGAATGGCTGGAAAAACTGCACATTCCTATCCTTTTACCCCACGTTTTAGCACCAGGTACTCCCATTGGTGAATTAAGTCCAGAAATTGTGGCTAAATTTGGTTTTAGAGATGATTGCTTGGTGTGTGCAGGGACTACAGATAGCATTGCGGCTTTTTTGGCTAGTGGGGCAAAATTACCGGGGGAAGCGGTAACTTCTTTAGGTTCAACCTTGGTACTTAAACTTTTGAGTCGTACCCGTGTAGAAGATGCACGATATGGAATTTACAGCCACCGCTTAGGTGATTTATGGTTAACTGGGGGAGCTTCTAATACAGGGGGTGCTGTCTTAAAAAAATTTTTTACTGATGAAGAGTTATTAAGCTTGAGTCGAGAGATTGATGTATCAAAACCGAGTGAGTTAGATTATTATCCCTTATTGAAAGAGGGCGATCGCTTTCCCATTAATGATCCCCACCTACCCCCAAAACTAGAACCCCGTCCAGAACATCCCAGAGACTTTTTACATGGCTTGTTAGAAAGTATGGCGCGGATAGAAGCACGAGGATATCAATTATTACAACACCTTGGAGCAGATCAATTAACCTATGTTTATACTGCTGGTGGTGGTGCGGCTAATTACAATTGGACGGCTATGAGAAACAAGTATTTAAAAGTGCCTGTAGTTTCCTCTGAGAACACGGAAGCAGCTTTTGGAACTGCACTTTTAGCAATGCAGGAGTTAGGGGCATGAACTAAATAAATAACCCAATTACCTATGATCCTGTTTATGTTTAATTCTGGTAACGAATCTGAATATTATGCAAAAAAAAGTCAAAGTTAAACCAAATTCCAAACAACAGAAAATCGCAGAACAGGAAGATGGTAGTTTAACTGTAAATTTAAAATCGCCACCAGTAGATGGTAAAGCTAACGAAGAGTTAATTAAGCTGTTGGCAGAAAAATTTAATGTACCTAAGTCATCTATAAGAATTAAATCTGGTTTATCATCTCGGCAAAAGCTGATCGAAATTGATGATGTTTAAAACTTGCCGATGTAACCACAAAAAGAGAATTAATGGACTCCTACTTTTTGTTTATTACTAACTTCTAAAGGTAAAAAAATCGTCAACACTTCCCCATATTGAGGACTTTGACGCACAATCAACTTACCACCAATCGCCTGAAATAGATGCTTAGTTGCGGCGATATTTAAACTAATAGTTCCTGTTTCTGGTTGGAACATTAATAATTGACCTAGAGATTTCCGAATTGGTAGTGTTACAGTTCTAGTTGTATCGTGGCAATCTAAGTGAGGTGATAACTGTAACTTGAGTTGATCACCTGCGGGAATAACCTGAACTTGAATAGAACTGCCAGGAGGTAAACTGCGGGTAAAATTCTCCATTAAACCTGTGAGTACCCGATCTAGCATAGCGGGATTACTGACCACCGTTGGTAGTTGCTGGGGTAAAGCCACATCTAACGTTAGATTACGTCGATTTGCTGCTTGTTGCCAACGAGGGATACTTTGCTGCAAAACTTGATCCAAAGACATCGGCGTTAATTGTGTACCAGCAGATTTTGCCGCTGTACAAGTTTCTAATTCTGCGGCTTTAAATAGCAACTCCATCCGATCAATTTGCTCAGTACATTCGTGATCAATAACTTCTAAGCGATTAATTACAGTAGTAGGTAAATCCCGGCGCTTCAGTAGCAGACGAGTCAAAGTGCGAATAGTTGCTAGTGGGGTGCGGACTTCATGAGCAAAAGCTTGTAGTAATTCCACATCTGAACGGGAAGATGGTTTTGCTGATGGGGAGACATGAAGATGGAGAGGTGGAGAGATGGGACAAGTATGTGTTAGTTTATCCGTTTCTGGTTCCGCTAATTCCTGAAGCAAAAACTGGCTAAATTGAATTATAGTTTGATAGTTTGGAGCAGCTGGAGGATATTTTTGGACTAAAGCATCCAAATCAGCAAATAATTCTGGATTAGTCAAGATTACCCTAGCTCCTAATGCTTGCCAGGCTTGCTGCACTACCTCTGGTTCAAAGGAAAATAAAAATTCTTTTTTACCGCTGCTGTGTGCTGACAAAACCAGAACTAATCTAAATTTTTCTGTAAACACTAAGCAAAACTGCTCTGCTCCTAGAGGATCAGCAGGTAGTAAAGGTAGAATAGATTCTTCAGGAGTGACTTGATTGTCTCCGTGACAGTAGTCTGTGATTTTGGTAGCGTCTACCAGAGCAGATATGGCTTCTTTCCCCGCACTTTGCCCCATTGTTTGTGAGAAATGAAACGGCATCAAAGCCAAAGGGTTAAAGGGTTTGGCGCTAAAAGTAACTGTCTGTAAACTTTGAGTTAATTTTGGCTGACTAAATAACGGTGCTGGTGCAGTTAGAACTAAACCTTGGGTGATGTCAGGTGTTGTCGTGGCTAAAGTGTTGAGCAGTAGATGTTCTGTAGCTGCTAGACTGATACGCCATTGCTGCTCTGCTTTGGCAGATGAACACTCAGCCATACTTGATTGGCTTTCAATTAAAACTTCCCTTAGACTTGGCAAAATCCATTCGTACACAGGTTTTCACCCCTTGATTGACGAGCGTCTAACAGCAGCTAAAGTAGACATTGCACTATATACTTATGAGGTTATAGTCTTTTCTGCACTAGTGACAGTGGTAGAACCGAACAATTCAGGCGCAATTTCCCCTGTGATCATAATTTTAAAGCCCATAATTCATAATTCATAATTCAAAAAATCCCGCATAGCTGCCTATTTCCAGTCCCCAGTCTCGGCTCTTTGCAAATATTAATAAAATTGTCATTAAGGATGCGTCAAACTGCTCCAAATCTGATAACATCAAATGACCCATCTGGGGGTTAATCAACAGCAGCTTCATCTACCCTTAAAAAGCTGCTATGACTCTGCATCAGTCAATAGAGAGTCATGTACTATATACGAATCCCCTCCAGTCTGTAGCCATCACGAAAATTGAATTGGCGCTTTAGGCAGTATAAACTTGTAGGTTTGAGCCTCTATAAGTTGTCCAATGTTCAATTTTCAGCAAACTGGCTTCTTGGTTAAGCACTGGTGTTTTTGGGTGTTTAATTTGTTTTTTAATTGCTCCTGGTTATCACACACGCCTCAATTCATCGCTTCAAGTATTCAATTGGAAGATAAACATGAACAAGCTAATTCCCTTTGTTGTTAGTGGCATTTTAGTAGCTGGTGTTTTTGGTTGCCAAGAAGCTCCTAAAACTGGTTCGGCAAATCCTGGTACAACCGATGAAGCTACTTCCGTACCAGTAAAACCCGCGTCTTCGACTACACAAACTACATCAGAAAAACCCACCACAAAAATTACTCCTGAATCTACCAAGGCTACAAGCGACTTGAAAACCGAAGTTAGCAAAAAGTTAAAGGAAGCGTTACCTAGCAATAAGCTGGAAGTAGAGAACAAGGAAGGTGAGATTATCCTCAAAGGTGCAGCGGCTTCTGAGGAAGAACTCAAAAAAGCTGAAGCTTTGGTTAAGCAAGTTAAAGGTGTCAAAAGCGTCAAGGTAGAAGCAAAAGTCGCACCTGAGAAAAAGATATAGCAGGGAATAGATAATAGGTAATAGGTAATTAGCAGGGGAGGAAAGGGACAAAAGGGAGAAAAGGGAAGATTTCCTCCCGTCTCCCCCGTCTCTCTGTCTCCCCCAGCCCTCTGCCTCTTATTTGGGGAGATGCGGAAATGGCAACATATTGTTACAATACTTAACAGCGTTCATCTCACTGGTGGCTTTCTTGATGATGGTTAAGAGTCTTCCCCCTAGTTCTCGATCTACTGCGGAGGACAGTCGCGGAAGCGAATTGTCCTTAATTGAAGTACTACCAGAAAATGGTACAGGAGCCTTGGTGATCAATTCACCGGAACTCTCAGAAAAGCATAAACAGACAGTATTAGTTAAAGCTGAACCGGAGACACTGGGTTACGATCCTGAAGAGATCAAGGCACATTACCAAAGCAAACCTTTACAGGTTTTGCGGCGGATTTTAGCAGTTTTACAACCAACTTTATCCTATGTTTTCGGGATATGGTGGGATAGGCAACGGGGAATAGTTGTCAAAAATGACCGTCGTCGAGCAGTTCAGCTACGAGAATTACTGACGAGATTGGGTCCTGCTTATATTAAAATCGGTCAGGCTTTGTCTACCAGACCTGATTTGGTTCCGCCACTATATCTGGAAGAATTAACTAAATTACAAGACCAATTACCACCGTTTCCTAATGAGATAGCTTACCAGTTTATCGAAGAAGAACTAGGAAGCCGTCCAGAGGAGATTTACGCTGAACTTTCGCCCGAACCGATTGCAGCGGCTTCTTTGGGGCAAGTTTATAAAGGTAAGCTCAAAACTGGGGAAGAGGTTGCTATTAAAGTCCAGCGTCCAGATTTGCGAGAACGAATCACAATAGATTTGTACATTTTGCGCTACTTGGCTGGGTGGGTGCAAAGAAAGGTAAAACGGGTACGGAGTGATTTAGTCGGGATTTTGGATGAGTTGGGCGATCGCATTTTTGAAGAAATGGATTACATCCACGAAGGCGAAAATGCTGAACGCTTTTTTGAATTATACGGGCATATCAAAGATATTTATGTACCAAAAATTTACTGGGAATACACCAACCGTCGTGTTTTAACGATGGAGTGGATTAACGGAATTAAATTAACTCAAACCCAAGAAATTAAGGAACTAGGAATAGATGCACGCTATTTAATTGAAGTAGGTGTCCAGTGTTCTCTGCGTCAATTATTAGAACATGGATTTTTCCACGCTGATCCCCACCCCGGCAATTTGTTAGCTACCTTTGATGGTAAATTGGCTTATCTTGACTTTGGGATGATGAGCGAGATTAAGCCACCGCAACGTTATGGTTTAATTGAAGCTATTGTTCACGTTGTTAACCGTGACTTTGACTCCTTAGCACAAGATTACGTAAAGTTAGAATTTCTTTCCCCAGAAACCGATTTAACACCAATTATTCCTGCCTTTGGGAAAGTTTTTGCTAATGCTCAAGGTGCAAGTGTAGCGGAATTAAACATTAAAAGCATCACCGATGATTTATCGGAATTAATGTATGAGTATCCTTTCCGCGTTCCTCCCTATTACGCTTTAATTATTCGTTCTTTGGTGACTTTGGAAGGGATTGCTATTTATATAGATCCTAACTTCAAAGTTCTCAGTGAAGCTTATCCTTATGTTTCTAAACGGTTGTTAACTGATCCAGCGGATGAATTAAGAACATCACTGCGAGATTTATTATTTAAAGATGGTAAATTCCGGTGGAACCGCTTGGAAAACTTGTTAAAAAATGCCCGGAATAGTCAAGATTATGACTTGGACTTAGTCATGAATCAGAGCGTAGATTTTCTGTCTTCTGAACGGGGTGCATTTATTCGTGACAGGTTAGTAGATGAGTTTGTGAATGGACTGGATGCTGTAGGTAAAAACGTCTTGCATAATTTTACTTATGTACTGCGAGAAAGGGTAGGTTTAACAGCAGTTAATGAAATGCCTGGTGCAACAGTTGAACAACAACAAACCTTAGAACATATCAAGCGAATTTTTGGTATTCTTCGGGAAACTAGAGGCTTTGATCCTGCTAAACTGGCTCCCCAATTAACACAGGTACTAGTTAATCCGAGAGTGCATCATTTAGGTCAACAAATTGCTAATCGCTTTACACAAAAAGCTGTAGCTAGGTTAATTCGGCAATTATTAGCAGCAGAAGAAATCTAGGTAGTTGGGGACTGGGGACTGGGGACTGGGGACTGGGGACTGGGGACTGGGGACTGGGGACTGGGAAGAGTTTTTCCTAATTACGAATTACGTATCCCTTACGGGAGCCGGAGACATTATTAAGAATTATCCTGTTGACCATAATTTAGATCAGGTTTGAGACTTTCTTCGAGGGATTGAATTTGTTCCCGACGGGCTTCTAATTCCAAAGTACGACGTGCTAAATCTTGGTTTTGCAAGGTTAAAGATTGTCTCCACTGTTCTGCCTGTTCTGCTTCCTGTTGTAAAAATTCTGGAGTAATACCAGTTTTGAGGTAAGTTTGCACCAAAGAAAGTACCCAAGTGGTAGCATCTTCAATTTTTTCTATTTCACCGGTAGGAGAAAGTTTTACCAACACCAGCATTTTTTCGCTCAAGGTGTTTACTTTTCCCAGGAGAATAAATGTCTCTTCGGAAATGATTGACCATAAATACTCAGTTTCCTGACGTGCTAATAGGCGCAATTGATACTGCTCTAAAAAATCGTTTTTACATACTTGGGCTAGGTATAGCATAGTAATTCAAAATTGAGGAACAGGGAACAGGGAACAGGGAACAGGGAACAGAGAACAGGGAACAGGGGGCGGAAATTTTTTACTATCACCAGTCCCCAGTTCCTAGTTACCTATCACCTGTTATAAAGAACTGAGCCTATCGCGTAAAATTTCTGCTTGTTTTTCAGCTTCTGCTAAAGCATCTCTTGTAGTTTGTACCACATCTGCGGGAGCTTTATCTACAAAGTTAGAATTACTCAATCTTCCACTTAAAGATTTAACTTCTGCTTCAATTTTACTCAAGCTTTTCTCTAGTTTGGCACGCAACACATCAATATCAACTACCCCGGTTAAGGGAATAATAACCTGAACTGTACCCACAACACCTGCAATAGAATTTTCTTTTTCTGGGTTTGGTTCTAGCTGTATTTGGGTTGGTTCTTCGCTGGGTGGGAGGTATTTAGCAAATAATTCTTGTCTCGCTTTACCATTCAGCAAATAGCGGACAATAAACCAACCTGCATAAAGCAAACCCACAGTTTCAAAGAAAGTGCCAAAAATGGGTAGACGTAGAGATGTATTTCCGACAAATATCGCCACTCTTAGAGAAATTAAGGCAACAATAATTAACCCAAGCGTTGTGAAAGTGCGCCAATATTTGCTAGTAAAAACAGGGTTGGTTTTTGCTTGAGATGCCGCATTAGAAATAGTTAAAGTTTCTACCTTTGCCAAATCTTGGATATAAGACTGGCCAGCATTGAGAATAAAACGCTCATTTTCATTCTCACTTTGCAAATTAGCAGTGACTTTTACCCCTGGTTTAATATCAGCTTCTGCCCGTAAATTGCGAATTGTGCGAATAGTATTAATTAACAATTCAAACTGTGCTTCTAAAGCTTGATCAATTAATTTATCATCCGCTTCTGGATAATTTTGTAAAGCTAAAATCTGGGGATTTTCTGCCGGTTGCTGAGTGAGCGTTTGCCAAATTTCTTCAGTGATATGAGGCATTAAGGGATGAAGTAGTTTTAAAATCCCTTCCAATATATAAGCAAGAATTTGTTGGGCTACTTGGCGAGATGCGGGGTCTGCATCTTTCTGTAATCTGGATTTTACTAATTCAATATACCAGTCACAGAAATCACCCCAAATAAACTCATAAAGTCCTTTTGCTGCTTCGCCTAAACCATAATTATCGATGTAATTAGTGGTTTGTTTAACTACTTGATGATAACGGGAAAGAATCCATTTATCACTGAGTTCTGTAGGTTCAGGTTTACCTAATTGGGCTGGAGTTTGCCCATCCAAATTCATCATTACAAATCTGGCAGCATTCCATAACTTATTAGCAAAGTTACGAGATGCTTCTACAGATGTGGATTCATCTTTTTTACGGTCATATTCTAGACGAATATCTTGACCAGCGCCTGCTACTTCTTTAATTAAGGTATAGCGGAGGGCATCAGTACCATATTTGTCAATTAGCAATAATGGGTCAATGCCATTATTTGCTGATTTCGACATTTTCTTATTATTTTCATCCCTGACCAAGCCGTGAATGTAAACAGTTTTAAACGGCATTTGTCCGGTGAAATGTCCCGCCATCATCGTCATTCTTGCAACCCAGAAAAAGATGATATCAAAACCTGTAACTAAGGTGGCGTTGGGGTAGTAAGTTGCTAAATCTGGGGTTTGTTCTGGCCAGCCGAGAGTAGAGAAAGGCCATAAACCAGAAGAAAACCAAGTATCTAAAACATCGGGGTCTTGTTCTAATTGGACATTTTCCCCAAATTGTGATTTGGCTTTTTCCCAAGCTTCCGTTTCCGTTCGCGCTACAATATGGGGTGTTGAGTCAGTGATTTGTCCGCCGGTTTCGCTGACAGCGTACCAAGCGGGGATTTGATGACCCCACCAAAGTTGACGGGAAATACACCAGTCACGCAGATTTACTAACCAATCACGATAAACCTTAGTCCAGCGTTGGGGGACAAACTCAGGGGAATTTTGCTGGTCGAGGAATTCGAGAGTTTTGTCAGCAAGAGGGCGAATTTTGACAAACCACTGGGTAGAAAGGAGAGGTTCAACGGGGACTTTTCCGCGATCGCTATAAGGTACTGTATGTTTATAATCTTCTATCTTCACCAAAACCCCATCTGCTTCTAGGCGAGAAATCACATTTTTCCTAGCTACAAAGCGGTCTTGTCCTTGAAACTCCCCAGCATTTTCGTTCAGAGTGCCGTCTTTATTCATAATATTGATAAACGGCAAATCATGACGTTTACCCATTTCAAAATCATTGGGGTCATGGGCTGGAGTTACTTTCACGCAACCCGTACCGAAAGCAGGGTCAACCAATTCATCACCAATAATCGGGATTTCTCGGTTCATAATTGGCAAAGTCAGGGTTTTACCAATTAAATGTTTATACCGTTCGTCTTCGGGGTTAACCGCAACTGCTGTATCACCCAACATCGTTTCTGGTCGAGTTGTCGCCACTTCTACAAAACCAGAACCGTCACTCAGAGGATAGCGGAAGTGCCAAAGATTACCATTTACCTCTTTTGGTTCCACTTCCAAATCAGACACCGCAGACCCAGAAGCGGGACACCAGTTAACCAAATAATTACCGCGATAAATCAGCCCTTCCTCATACAGGCGGATAAATGCTTCTAAAACAGCTTTCGATAAACCTTCATCTAAAGTGAAGCGTTCCCGCGTCCAGTCAACCGAAACACCCAAACGGCGCAGCTGATTAACAATTGTACCCCCAGATTCAGCTTTCCATTGCCAAGCCCGTTCTAGGAATTTTTCGCGTCCCAAATCATTGCGAGTTTTACCTTCAGCTTTGAGTTGCTTTTCGAGAATGGTTTGTACAGCAATACTGGCGTGGTCAGTTCCGGGTAGCCAGAGGGTATTGCGTCCTTTCATGCGATGGTAGCGCACGAGGGTATCAATCAAGGCACTTTCAAAGGCGTGACCCATATGCAAACTGCCGGTCACGTTTGGGGGAGGAATAACGATACAGTAGGGTTCGCCCTTGTGGTTGGGGTCAGCTTTGTAGACTTGGTTGTCTTCCCAGAATTTTTGCCATTTGGCTTCTGTGGAGAAGGGTTCGTAGAGACTGGGGAGATTGGGAATAGTTGCGGTCATGCTGGGAATAATCAGTTTTTTAGGACTCTGATCAATTTTGCCACAGGGTTGGAGGGGATTTGATGCAAAGGTGGCATAGAAGGTGATTGTCTGTTTGTGTTGATCATGATTGAATTGTCACAAACTGCAAAGTACGCAAATATTTTTTTGCTTGTTTAACTATAGAAGTTTTATCACCACGCACGGAAACAATAGATAGACGTGGAAAACTTGTTGATTAGAAAAATTCAACAAGTTTACGGGAGATCAAGTACCTTACCTCAAACTTTATTCAACCAGACATACATTTGCTACTTGGGCGATCGCCACCGGGTCAACACCGAATAAAGTTGCTTACTGGTTGGGCGATGATGTTCAAACCGTTCTGATCTACTACTGTCACCCAGAAATCAGCAAGTCTGATTGTCCAGATTTTTAACTACTCACTTTCTACTCACTTTCTACTCAGACTACTCATTTACTACTCAAGAAAGTCCTGAAACAGCCATATATCAATGAGGTGGAATTTCTAAAGGAATATTTCCTAACAGTCCTTTGCGAAAATCGGTGATGAGAGTTCTAGCAGCGCGTTCTACATCTCCTTTATAACGATGTTCTGCTAAGACTTGCAAATATGCTTCCCCAGTGTGAATGATAGAATCAACTTCGTAGCGTGAAAGTAATGGGTGCGGTGGTAACAAATGAGGATGTGTTTCTTGCAGTTCATTTAAGATATCTACAAAAGCTGCGGCTACCAATTGATTGTCATAAGATGCTTCACCAATATCATCACAAATCGCTAATTTTACTGCTGCGGCTTGATTTTCTAGTCTAGAGGGAATAACACCAGGCGCATCCAGTAATTGCAACTGTTCAGAAATTCGCACCCAACGCAGTTGACGAGTCACACCGGGACGCGCTGCACTTTCAACGACTCGCTTTCCTAGCAAACGGTTAATTAATGCTGATTTTCCCACGTTGGGAAAACCAATAACTACAGCACGGACTGCACGGGGTAACATTCCCCGATCTTTTCTGCGTTTATTCAGTTCTATTCCTGCTGCTTGCGCTGCTTTAGCTATGGCTGCAATACCTTGGCCATGTTGAGCATTGGTAAAATAAGGGACTTGTTCTTGGCTTTTAAACCAATTTTCCCACACCGATCGCACTTGAGGCGAAATCATATCTAAGCGGTTAATTACCAACACCCGCGACTTACTCCCCACCCAATCATTCATCTGCGGATGGTTTGTAGCTAAGGGAATACGTGCATCCCGCACCTCTAACACCACATCTACTCGTTTTAGCTGTTCTTGTAGCTTTTTTTCAGCTTTGGCGATGTGGCCGGGATACCATTGAATTAGATTTAATTTGTAGTTTTGAGTTATAGACATTGGGGACTGGGGACTGGGTACTGGGGACTCGGTATTGGGAAGAAAGCAGGGGGAGCAGGGGAAGAATATTTATTTATCTTTTGCCTTTTGCCTTTTCCCAACGATTAATGACTTTGATGTAAAATTAAGCGGTTGCCGTCGGGGTCGTAAGCGTAAATTTCTCTACCGTGGGAAGCAGTGGAAATGTTGCCTGGTGGGGGATAGCCTAAAGATTGCAGGTGAGTTATGGCATTTTCTAAATTACTCACTTCTAAACATAAACTTAGCGGACTTTTGGTATTAACTGCAAATTCTGATTGATTATTTTTTTTAGGTTGAAAAATACCTAAGCTGAGGCTAGAGATTTGAAACTCAGCATAGACATTGGGTATGAGGTTTTTTGGTTCTTGTTCTAGTAGCTGAATATAGAAATTTACCAACTTATCAAAATTCACCGTTGCAATGGTGACTAATACATTATTATATTCCATCTATTACATATTTCTTACCAAGGTTAACCAAATAACAAATTATACTACAAATTATACAATTTTGTGGGGGGCATCCTGCCAGCCCTAAAACACTGATAAATAGGGTTGGTTGAAAAAGTAAAGAAAGGCAAGGGAAAAATCAATGAATGATTCTAGCTATTATTTAGATATAAGTTAATATGTCTACAAATATGTAAAAATATAGATTTTATTAATGATAAAAGCAAAAAGAGGAGAAGAAAATATGAGAAAATCATTTTTAGTATCTTGCATCAGATAATTTATAAAACTATGAAATTTAAAAACTTAATTCTCCTATTCCCCATCATTACATCATTATTTATTCCCTTAGTTAGCTTAGAATTATTTAATTCAGGAATTGCATTAGGAAAGACCAATAAAAGACCAATTATTAAAGGATATTGCGGAAAGCAAAAATGTGAAACCTTATTTCAACAATTAACCAAACTCTATCTAGAGTATACCAAAGAATATGAAAAACAATGTCCACCAAATCAAATTATAGGATTAGCAATATATAAACATGATCAAAATCAGAAAGTTTATTTTACCTGTTGGAATCCTAAAAAAGAGAAGGATGGTAATCGTTATGGATCATATTTAGGCAGTTTACCAACTCCAGGAAACGAAAATAAATTTTTAACTCCCTTACCTACTAATTCACCTAATAATCAATATAATCAATATCTACAAAAAAACTATGCCAACGAATTGAAAAAAGCGCAATTTAGATGTGCTACTAATGGTGGAAACTTTAACTTATTAACATCAGAAGATCAGAAAAATATTGAATTACAGTGTTATTTTCAAGCTGGAGTAAGTTTAATAGATGTTAATAATGATTGGGTATCCGATGGAGAAGCAACTAGAGGTGCAGGAGTTGATCAAATTTTAGGAACTTTTCCTATCCCATAAATCCCCAACTTTCCAGATATAGCAGGAGTCAGCACTAAAACCCTCTTGGGGTCAGAGTTTGATTATTACATTGATGTCCTAATATAATGTCCGCCTAATCACTTGCGATATAACTGGTTGTGCAGAAATCCAAAAATTCTTTTCCCCCTGCTCCCCTGCTGTCTTAATGATAAGTATATCTCTGACGAGACGCTACGCGAACAACCGGACATGATATAACCACCCTTTCCACTGCTATATCAAAAATTTTTCCACACATCTAACAAATATTTCTACACCCATGACTAAAGCTGTTTCATCAAAATCAAATCGGGGATGATGATGAGGATAATTTAATTTTTTCTCTGCATTAGCTGAACCTAAAAAGAAATAACAACCTGGAACTTCTTGCAAGAAAAATGACATATCTTCACTGCCCATAATTTGACATTCTGGAACAATATTTACAGGTGTTTCTACTACTAATTCTGCTACAGATCGCACTAATTCTGCCATTCCGGCATCATTAATTACTGGAGGATAAAGATTGATATATTCCAAGTCATAATTTGCGCCATGACTTTGGCAGACTCCAGCAATAATTTGTTGAATACGTTGTTTAAAAAAGCCGGCTAAATCAGTATTAAAATATCTGACTGAACCACTCATTCTGGCGGTATCAGCAATTACATTCATTCTAGTACCAGCGTGGAGTTCACCTATTGTCACCACAGCGGAATCTAAGGGGTTGATGTTACGGGCTACAATTGTTTGCAAGGCGTTAACGATTTGAGCAGCGACTACAACTGAATCAACGGTTTGATGGGGCAGTGCGCCGTGTCCACCTTTGCCTAAAATTGTACAGTTAAAGAAGTCTACAGCAGCTAACAAAGCCCCAGGACGAACTCCTACTGTCCCCACAGGTAAATCATTCCACAGATGTAAGCCGATCATGGCATCAACATCTGGGTTTTTCAAGACTCCTGCTTCGATCATGGGTTTTGCACCACCTGGTCCTTCTTCTGCTGGTTGGAAGATAATTTTCACAGTACCGCTGAAATCTTGACGATGCTGTTGAAGGTAGTATGCTGTACCTATTGCGATCGCTGTATGTCCGTCATGTCCGCAAGCGTGCATCACTCCATTATGCTGGGAGCAATAGGTCACTTCGTTTTCTTCTTGAACTGGTAAGGCATCCATATCAGCACGGATACCTAATACTTTACCATGCTGAGATTTTTCACCTTTAATAATAGCGACAATACCAGTTTCGGCTATACCTGTTTGATGTTCAATTCCCCATGCTTGCAACTTTTGGGAAATAAACTCTGCTGTCAGTTTTTCTTGAAAACCTAACTCTGGTTTTTGATGTATGTGTCGTCTCCATTCGATTAATTGCGGTTGTAAGGATCGAATTTGCAACCGTACATTAGCAAGATTTTCAGTAGAAGAATTTGGAATAGTAGAAATCATGATTGGTAATTAGTCAGTTGTCAGTTGTTATTATCCCCCTGTTCCCTGTTCCCTGTTCCCTGTTCCCTGTTTCCTCTCACCTATAAAGATAGTATTTCCCAGTCTAAATTAGATCCTACTTGGGCTAGTTTTGTTAGGTTAGTGGGTTCTTCTAAATAAGGTAAACAACCTAAAACGGGTATGTGAGTAAATGATTGAATTAACTCTGGTGGTGTTAAATCGGCTATTTCTTCATCAAACCGGGGTTGTGTACAATTAAGCACAATTCCCCGCAAATTTACTTTAGCTTGTCTTGCCAATGCTACATTAGCAACAACTTGAGCGATCGCACCCAATCTCACAGGTACAACTAAAATTGTTGGCAAACGCCATTCACCCGCTAAATCCGCTACTGTTAATTCATGAGTAATCGGTGAACCCAACCCCCCCAAAGATTCTACCAACAAAAAATCACGCCGCTGTTGCAACTTCAATAAAGTCTGCCAAACCAAAGCCAAATCTATGGTGCGATTTTCCTTAGCTGCGGCAATAGGGGGCGCTAGAGGTGCTTTAAAATACAGAGGTGTAGTTTCGTCTGGCGACTGGTCTAGTGTAAAAAGAGCGTGGTAAAGTTCCCTGTCGCCTACTCCTGATTGAATCGGTTTCATAATTCCCAAGCTACTTTGGGGGCGATATTTTCGCCAATAGGCTGCTAAAACGGTTGTCAAAAAAGTTTTACCAGCCCCCGTATCAGTTCCCGTGATTAATAGTGTGTTTGACAATTTATTTGTGAATTATTACTGAAGATAGATGAAAATAGTCCCCAGTAAGAAAATTACTGGGGCTATCTTTAATTTAGCTTAACAGCAAGAAGCCCCACGTCTCACTCTTAGGAGCGTGGGATGAATTGCGTAGCGTAGCACACAGGAAGGGAGACAGGTCGGAAACGAACACTTTCTTACTCTTCCGGTGAATTTTGATTTTCAATATATTTCCGTAATGTTGAGATAGTCACCCCGCCACAACTAGCAACGAAATAAGATCCGTTCCAGAAAACATCTTTCCAATAAATTTTGGCTAATTGTTCCGAGAATTCTTGGCGTAATTTCCTAGAAGAAACTGATTTAAGATTATTTATCAGCTTACTTAATTCTCAGTCTGGGTGGTATTGAAATAAGCAAGGGAGTGTGTGGAGTATGTCACCGTTAATTACTAGGAGTAATTGCTGGTGTTGGTGTTGTTTCCGGTATTTGATTATTTTCTTGCGCGTCTGTAGTAGGTGTTTCCGTTGGTGTGGGGGTTTCTGTGGGGGTGGGGGTTTCTGTGGGGGTGGTTCTCTATTTTACTGATCCTGCAACCCCTAGAACCGTTTAATTGTTTTGATTTCCTGTGATTTTG